>NZ_JAFCMD010000018.1:0-172654 GCF_018130105.1 Bradyrhizobium sp. AUGA SZCCT0160 | reverse complement strand
CAGGGCGGGATGGCGATAGATGCGCACTGATTTGGGTCGGCCGACTACAGAAATATTTTTGATTTACGGAAATTTTCCACTTGACACGATTTCTGAAACTCAGAATTGATTTGCCCGTCGGGTTGTTTTGTCGCACTCAACCGTCATTGCGAGGCTCGTGCCAAGCGGCGCGCCCTCAGATGCGCAATCGCGCATCGGCGAATGACGACGCAAGAGAGATGACGACCAACACCGCTTACGTCACGCACCGCCCGGGCTGGAGCAGCTTGGCTACATCGGTCAGGACGCTGACCGGTGGCTCGCAGGCAATGGCGATTTTTCTGGGCGGGGGCTTGGTCACCGGCGGTGTCGGGGCCGGGTTGCGCGTTTCGTTGCGCGCCGCTTTCGCGACAGGCATGCGGACCAGCACCGAGGTATCGGCGACGCCGTCGTGCCGCAGCGTAATGGTCTGGGTCTGCCCGGGCGAGGCGGGAACCGACGCGCGATCGGACTTGCCGGCGCGATTGACGCCGGTTTCGGGCGCCGCAGCCGTAACCTGGCGACCGCCGATCAGGTCGTGGGCGAAGGCGAGCTGGACCGCGCCCGCGCCAAGGGTCAGGGCGATCGCGAGCGAACCGAAAATTCCCTTATGAATCTGTGACATGTTGGTGTGTCCCTCGCCCCATGGCGATCATGAACACAACACGAACCAGGCCGTGCGGGTTCGGCGGACAACCGATCACTTAACCGTGTACGAAAATATTTGAAGGCGCCTGGAACGACTCTTCGGCTTGTGAGTCTTTCCAAAAGCCGGTCATTCCCCCTGCCCCATAGACCGGTGATGTGGGGCGCGACCGTGGTGATGCCGGTCGCGCCCCGCTTTTTATTATTTTGCGCCTGACAACGAATTGTCCGGCTGGCATTCCGTTCCCCCTGATCGTTGCGGCAAACGCTGGCCGATCGATTTCCGCTTTGTACCCGGCCAAGTACTCAGCCAGGTCGGGCGCGGGGCTTGTTCCCCAGGTAACAGCTTTCCGGCTCGGCAGCGGGCATTCTCCAAATCGAGGGACAAGGGGACGCGGTGGTCGCGCCCCACCTCGCAAACAGGAGAACTGCCATGAACGTGCAGATCAACGACGCTTACGCAGCTCGCTTCGAAGACAGTGCGCTCTCGGACAACGAACTCGACATCGTGTCCGGTGGCGAACGCCATCAGGTATCAAAAAGCCCAATACGAAATGCTTCTGGCGGTGCGGATGGTCGTCGCCGGGACGTACAAGGGTTGATCGGTGCTCGGAAGGTCGCGTAGGCCGCCACGGCCCACGCGAGAGGTAATGCAAGGGAAGCCCGCCACTCAACCCGGCGGGTTTTTCGTTGAAAGCCATGCGAACAGGGCCTGGTTTCGTCGCGAATGATGTTGTCCCTCGTCGGCAAAGCCGCCTTGCGGCCTGATAAAAAACCTTGGCAAAAGGTGCCGAGCCGGCTGCCCGGTTGCAGATCTCCCGACGAAAGCGATCCCAGCGATGACCCCCAATCCCCAGCAGTTTGCGAGCGACAATTATGCCGGCATTTGCCCGGAAGCGTGGGCGGCGATGGCGGAGGCCAATCAGGGGCACGCGACCGCCTATGGCGACGATCCCTGGACCCAGCGCGCTTCTGATGCGTTCCGGGCGTTGTTCGAGAAGCCGGATGCCGAGGTGTTTTTCGCCTTCAACGGCACCGCCGCCAATTCGCTGGCGCTGGCGTCGCTGTGCCAGTCCTATCACAGCGTGATCTGCTCTTCGTCGGCGCATGTGGAGACCGACGAATGCGGCGCGCCGGAATTCTTCTCCAACGGCTCAAAACTTCTGATCGCGGCGAGCGAGGACGGCAAGCTGACGCCGGAGCAGGTGGTCGCCCTCGCCACCGGTCGATCCGACATTCATTTCCCAAAACCGCGCGTGGTCACGATCACGCAGCCGACCGAGACCGGCCAGGTGTATTCGCTGGCTGAAATCCGCGCGCTGTCAGCGACCTGCCGCGAAATCGGCCTGCGGCTGCACATGGACGGCGCCCGCTTTGCCAACGCCTGTGCGTCGCTGAATTGTTCGCCGGCGGAGATGACCTGGAAGGCCGGAGTCGATTTGCTGTGTTTCGGCGGCACCAAGAACGGCATGGCGGTCGGCGAAGCGATCCTGTTTTTCGATCCGCGTCTCGCCGAGGATTTTGACTATCGCTGCAAGCAGGCGGGGCAGCTTGCCTCGAAGATGCGCTTCCTTGCAGCCCCCTGGGTCGGCATGCTGCAGGATGGCGCGTGGCTGCGCAATGCGCAGCATGCCAACGCCGGCGCCGCCCGGCTCGCTGCCGCGGTCGCCGACCTGCCGGATTTCAAGCCGATGTTTCCGGTGGAGGCCAATGCGGTGTTCCTGCGCGCCTCCGCCGACCGGCTGGAAGCGCTGCGCCAGCGCGGCTGGCAATTTTATACTTTCATCGGCGGCGGCGCGCGTTTCATGTTCGCCTGGGACGCCGATCCGGACAGGGTCGATGCGCTGGCGCGGGATATCAGGGAGGTGTGTGGGGCGCGCAAGTGAGTGGCGCAGCTCAACTCTATCCTCCGTCGTCCCCGGCGAAGGCCGGGACCCATAACCAACCACCGGCGGCAATTGTTTGCGCGCTGGTCGTTATCTTTCTTTCCAACAATTCCGGCCGCGGCGTATGGGTCCCGGCCTTCGCCGGGACGACGAAAGAAAGCCGGAGCGACGACAAAGAAAAACGGCGCGCTGTGAAGCGCGCCGTTAAGCGATAGCCTTACGAACTAACCCGTCGCCGCCCGTGGGGCGCGATTGCGGGAGTTACGCTGGAAGAACAGCGCCTGGCTCGCCACCGCCGAGACCATCGCGGGCTGGAACGGTTTGGAGATCAGGAACGCCGGCTCCGGACGCTCGCCGGTGAGGAAGCGCTCGGGGTAGGCGGTGATGAACACCACGGGGACCTCGAACACCTTCAACAGCTCGTTGACCGCGTCCAGACCGGACGAGCCGTCGGCGAGCTGGATGTCGGCGAGGATCAGGCCCGGCTTCTTGTTCTTGGCGAGCGCGACCGCATCGGCATGGGTGCGGGCGACGCCAATGACGTTGTGACCGAGGTTCTTCACGAGGCTTTCGAGGTCCATCGCGATGAAGGTCTCGTCCTCGATGATGAGAACGTCGGTGGCGATTTCCGCCGCCATCTCGCGGCCGGCAGCGTCCGCAAGCTTGCGGGTCTCGGCGATGTCGGTGCCGAGGATGAACGAGACTTCTTCTTCGGAAAAACCCTCCAGCGATAGCAGGAGGAAGGCCTGGCGCGGCAACGGCGTGATGTTCGAGAGCCGGCGCTCCGACGGCAGGGCCAGCGTCGCAACATCCGGGTTCTCGTTGACCGAGACTGAATTCCAGATCTGCGTGAACAGCCGGAACAGTCCGGCGCGCGGACCGTGCTTTTCGTCGAGCAGCGAGCCATCCTGCAGCAGGGCCTCCAGCATGGCCCCGACATAAGCGTCACCTGACGACTGGTTTCCGGTCAGCGCGCGGGCGTAGCGCCGCAACAGCGGCAAATGTTCAGCAACGAGCTGTGATCGGGACATCCCCACTCCATCCTTGTCTGAGGCCCGTGCGGGCCACATCTGGGTCGAACCTGAACGCCTGGTCCGGCGTAGCCTATCCTGAAACGGGGCGACCCGGTTCCCCTGTCATCCCCGAATACGCCTGAGCGGCGAAAAAGTTCCTTCAAACAGTTCCCCAATTTCGGAACTTTTCGGGACCCATCGCATTAGGATTTGACCAAGAGCGCGGGCGGCCAAGGCCTAATTTCGAGGAAAAGTCTTGAAATACAAGGTACTTAACACTCGGGGAAGCGTGGATGACATCATGAAAGAAGCAAAGAAGCAGGGCGGTCTCAATGCAGAGATCCAGTCTAGAATCGGCCACCAGCTGCGCGCCATGTATGACGACGTGGTGCGGCAAGGGGTGCCAGACCGCTTTGCGGAGCTGATCCGGAAGCTCGACGGGCCCGAAGCGGCGGTGGCTCAAACGGCCCAACCGGACCAAGCTGCAAAAACTGACGGGAGGGACTAATGCCTCTCACAGATTCACTTCGCGACGACATCCTGGCGTCGGTACCGTCCTTGCGCGCGTTCGCGATCTCGCTCAGCGGCAATGGCGACCGTGCGGACGATCTGGTGCAGGAAACGTTGCTGCGCGCGATCGCCAACATCGACTCGTTCCAGCCCGGTTCGAACCTGCCGGCCTGGCTGTTCACGATCCTGCGCAACCTGTTCCGCTCCGACTATCGCAAGCGGCGGCGCGAGGTCGAGGACGCCGAGGGCAATTACGCCAAGACGCTGAAGACCCAGCCGGCGCAGAACGCGCATCTGGAGTTCGAGGAGTTTCGCGTCGCGCTCGACAAGCTGCCGCAGGACCAGCGCGAAGCCTTGATCCTGGTCGGCGCCTCCGGCTTCTCCTATGAGGACGCTGCCGCCATCTGCGGCTGCGCGGTCGGCACCATCAAGAGCCGCGTCAACCGCGCGCGCTCGAAGCTTTCCGCCCTGCTCTATGTCGACGGCGCCGAGGATTTCGGCCCCGACAACACGGTGCGCGCGGTGATCGGCGGCAACAACTGACATGCACCGGTTCGCATGACGAAAAGGCGGCCCGACCGGGCCGCCTTTTTTGTTGTCGGGAAGTTCTGGGTTTCTAGTTCAGGCCGCCGAAGGCGTAGATCAGCACGAGAATCGGCAGAGGTATGCCGAGCATCCATAACAGCAGATAGCGTCCCATGGTGCGTCTCCGTCCGTCATCTGATTGATACGGATAAAATTCTCGAACGAGTAATTTGGTTCCGGAATCGTAGGGTGGGCAAAGGCGCACTTGCGCCGTGCCCACCATCGATCGAATCATTGTTTGAATGGCGGGCACGCTTGCGCTTTGCCCACCCTACGACGTCGCTACTTCACCGGCCGCACCGGGGCGGAGAGCTGTTCGGTGCGGTCGCGTTCGGTCATGTCGACGACGGTGACCATGGGCGCGGTCAGCTCATAAACGTAGCTGACGTCGGTGAAGAAGCGCTTGGCGGTGCCGCCGAGCGCTTCCGGCGCCACGCGGTCGAGCAGGATCAGCCCAAAATCACTGTCCTCGCGCCGGGTCGCCGCTGACGTGTTGAACTCCTCCCAGCGGAAATGGAAAACCGTATCCGGCTCCTCGCCGGATATTTCCCAGTTCGCGACGATATGCGGATGCTTGCCGACCAGCGACAGGCCCTCGTCGGAATGCGACGCCAGTTCGAAGAACAGCAACGACAGCGATTGCGCGGCGCGCGCGCTCACCGCGATGTCAGGACCGTTGACCGCGATGCGATCGGCATGCGGTATCGCGCGCGCCTCGAACAGCCCCTTCAGCTTGACGCCCTGCCACTGGCTCTCGCTCAGCAGCGTGACCACGTTCGACATCGCGTGAATGCGGCCGATCAAAAGCTCGCGCGAGACGTCGATGTCGGAGCCGTGGCGCAGCGTTCGCGTCACGATCGACTGGATCACCGCGAGGATGTTCTTGACCCGGTGGTTGAGCTCGTCGATCACGGCCGTCAGCCGCCGCTCGAAGCCGATCCGCACCTGGATCTCGCGGCTGAGCCTTAAGTTGTTGTAGGCGACATAGCCGAACAGGCCGCAGACGATGCCGGTCAGCGCCAGCCCGATCGCCGCCACGATCACCGCCGTCTGCTGCGCCCGCACGGCCACGTTGGACTTGGCGTAATAGCCGAGCGACCAGTCGCGGCCGCCGAAGGTCACGGTGCGAACCATCGACGGCGCCGGGCCCTCCGGCTTGACCGGTTGCAAGGTGACGACACCCTGGTCGTTGGCGACGAATTCGTCATTGACGTCAGTCGGGTCCTTCAGCACCACCGCAAACAGCGACTGGTCGTCATTGGTCAGCATCAGCGTCGCCAGTTCGTAGGAAAAGGTGACGAAGCCAGCGGCCTCGCTGGAGCCTTCCTGATAGACCGGCGCGGCGAGCACGATTCCGACCGGACCATCCTTGCGCAACAGCGGGATCGGGTCCGACGCGACAGGCTTGCCGCCCTCCATCACCTGCGTCAGCACCGGCCCGATGATCGAGTGGCGGTCGTAAGCGCGGCCCGGAAAGCTCAGCGTATCCGCGCTGCGCGGCTCGAGGTCCATCAGCACGTTGATCGGCTTGTCGATCGCCTTCATGTCCAGCGGCTGGTCGTCGAAATCGCGAATCGTCGGATCGGTGAATCCCGAGCTCTTCAGCACCGAGCGCGCCGCTTCCAGTTCGTCCGGCTTGAGTCGCGCGATCCAGTTGGCGACCACGAAATCGGTCTTGAAGGCGTAGATCGACGCGCGCAGCGGCTGCAGCATGTTGGCCTTGAGCACTGACGGCGCGCGAAACAGGCCGGAGGCGACGCGCGCCAGCAGCTCGCGCTCGGTCAGCCGGTCCTGCACCAGACTGGCGTGGACGTCGATGGCGCGCGCCAGCGCGATGCCGTCAAGGGTCACTTCCTGTTCATGGACGCGATAGGCCGCAAGACCGGAGAGCAGAACTCCGATCAGCGCGATGAAGCCGATAATGAAACCCAGCCGGACCACTCGCTTACTCGGGAATAAAGTGTTGGCGCAGAGAAGAAAACATTCGAGGTCTGCCGGGACGGCAACAAATGTAAACCGGACGACGGCCGATCGCGGGCGAATATGAATGAGCGATCATCAGCACGCAACTAACGGGTTGGCAGCGGGCAACAAGTGGCCGCCGCTAACGCTGATTTCGCGGGGCCAGAAGATGCTAATGAAGCCGGACCCGTTTGGTTCCAGGCATCCCGGCAATATCTTGCGAAGCGACATCCTGTCAGCCTCGCGCCCCGCGATGCCGGATTTAAGAAGGCGCGCCGGCGCAGGGCGGTGGGCCGCGGCCGTTAACCACATCCGGCGGCGTTAACCCGCCTCTAACCAGCCTCTATCCAGCCTTGCTCTACCCAACCTTGGCCTTCGGCGCCGGGCGCAGGCCGCCCTTGGTCTCGATGAAGCCGATGATGCGCTCGAGCCCCTCGCTCTTCTTCAGATTGGTCATCACGAAGGGGCGCTCGCCCCGCATCCTCCTGGCGTCGGTATCCATCTTTTCCAGGGACGCGCCGACATGCGGCGCGAGGTCGATCTTGTTGATGACCAAAAGGTCCGAGCGGGTGATGCCCGGCCCGCCCTTGGACGGGATCTTGTCGCCGGCGGCGACGTCGATGACGTAGATCGTGAGATCGGCGAGTTCGGGCGAGAAGGTGGCGGCCAGATTGTCGCCGCCCGACTCGATCAGCACCAGATCGAGATTGGGGAATTTGGCGCGCATGTCGGCGACGGCGGCGAGATTCATCGAGGCGTCCTCGCGGATCGCGGTATGCGGGCAGCCGCCGGTCTCGACGCCGGCGATGCGGTCCGCCGTCAGCGAGCCCGAGCGCACCAGGAACTCGGCGTCCCATTTGGTGTAGATGTCGTTGGTGATCGCGGCGATGTCGTAACGCTCGCGCATCGATTTGCAGAGCAGGTCCATCAGCGCGGTCTTGCCGGAGCCGACCGGACCGCCGACGCCGACACGCAGGGGGCCGTGAGATTTGGACATTTAAGAAATTCCCTCGATTGTCGTCCCGGCGTTCGCCGGGACGACGTGTGGAGGGAGAATTGCCCTGCACATCATGACCGGAACAGCCTCGTATACTGCGTCTCATGCCGAAGACTGGCAAGATCGGCGCGAAACGTCGCGCTGCCGAGATCGTCGAGCGAGGCCTGCAGCGCGCGCGACGCGGTCGCGGCCACCATGGGCTCGAGTGCTGCCAGGATGCGCTGGCTGTCGGTCTGCCCCAATGGCACCAGCCGCGCGCCTGCGGAAATCCAGTTCGAGACCACCGCATGCAGGAACGCATGCATCGCCGGCGCCAGCGGAATTTTGTGCGCGGCGCTGACGAGGCCGACCGCGACGGGATAGATGGTGACGCCGCCGCAAGCTGAAACCAGCTCGTCGAGGCCGTCGCAGGTCCAGGCCGCGCGCGCGATGTCGATGAAGGCGCGGCCCTGGGTCGAGGTTTCGAGCTGGCGCTCGCGCGACGGCACGAAGGCCGCGGCAAGCTCCGTGATCTCGCGCAGCACGGCTCTGTCGTTTGCAGTCGCCGCCCGGTGCGCCTGCGCCAGAAACACGCCGTCGCAAAAGCCCGAGCCGTCGGCCAGCATCGCCGTCAACCACGCGCGCAACGAGGCGGCATCGGTGATGTCACCGGCCTCCACCGCCCATTCGATGCCGCTGGAATAGGAGAACGCGCCCACCGGAAAGGCCGGCGACAGCCACGTCATCAGCCGGTACAGCGCCGCTCCCTCGTCTGCCGTCATCCCGTCCTGGACGTCAGCCGGGACGGGCTCACTTGTGGTCATGAGCATGGGAGTGATCGTGGTGGTGATGATCGTGGTCGCAATGCTCGTCATGATGATGGTGGTGGTCGTGATCGTGTGAATGACCGTGCGAGGCATGGTCATGCGAGGAATGGTCGTGGCCGGTATGCCCATGCGCGGCTTCCGGTGCATGGGCGTGGCCGGCATAGGCGCCGCCTTCGGGATCGAACGGCGCCTCGATCTCGATGATGCGCGCGCCGAGACCCTTCACCATCGCCTCGATGACATGATCCCTGCGGATGCGCAGGCCCTTCGGCATGATCTGGGTCGGCAGATGGCGGTTGCCGAGATGCCAGGCGACGCGAACCAGATGCAGCGGATCCGTGCCGCGGATCTCGATCAGCGGCTCGGGGGCAGCGACCACCTCGATCAGGCGGCCGTCTTCCAGCACCAGCGCGTCGCCGCCGCGAAGCGCGATGGCGTTTTCCAGGTCGAGCAGGAATTCGAGCCCGCGAGTGCCCGTCATCGCCATCCGCCGCCGGTGCCGATCGTCGAAATCGAGCACCACGGTATCGGCGGCGGCTTCCGTCCAGCGATGCTGGCCCTGAACGCGAGTTGCGCGGATCATCTGAGTTACAGTTTCTCCACCTTGCCGTCGCTGATGATCTCGATCACGGTCGGTGCCGTCTTCATCTGCGACGAATATTCCCGCCACACCTTCATGTGCGGCGCCTTGCCGTGCGCATTGAGGTCGTCGCGGGTCTCCCAGCGCTCCACCACCACATACAGATTGGGATTGTTGACGCTGACATGGCCTTCATAGGAGAGGCAGCCCTTCTCCTTGAGCGTCTCGGCGGTGCAGGCCTTGTGCCCCTTGATGAAGTCGTCCTTGCTTTCCGGCTTCATCGGCGTGGTGGCAATGACGTAGATCATGGATTTTCTCCCTTTACGTTTCTTGATTAGCGGGTTTCGACTTTTTCGGGGGTGATGTACTCGATCTTCGGCGGCGCGCTCATGCATTTGACCGCGACGCGGCCGAAGGTTTTCATGTGCTCGGCGGTCCGGTGCGGTCCCAGCGCCTCCATGTTCTCCCACTGCTCGACGAACACCATCTTGGAATGGTCGGTGACGCTTTCATGCAGATCATAGGCGATGTTGCCCGGCTCTTTCCGGGTTTCCATGATGCAGGCGGTGGCCGCCGCGATGAAATCGGCGCGCGTTTCAGGCTTGATGGTCAGCGTGGCAACGACGTAAATCACGAAGAATCCTCCCGGATTTTTGTTCTGGCTAAGACTGCCTGGGAGAAACCCTAGTACATGAAATAGCGCTGCGCCATGGGCAGTACCTCGGCCGGCGCGCAGGTCAGAAGCTCGCCGTCTGCGCGTACCTCATAGGTCTCGGCATCGACCTCGATCTTGGGCGTGGCGCCGTTATGGATCATGCTCTTCTTGGAGATGCCGTCCCGGGTATTTTTCACCGGATAGAGCTTTTTGGCGATGCCGAGCTTGCGCGCCAGCCCGCCTGTGATCGCGGCCCTGGAGGTGAACACCACGGATGAAGCGGTCAGCGCCTTGCCGTATGCCGCGAACATCGGCCGGTAATGCACGGGCTGCGGCGTCGGGATCGACGCGTTGGGATCGCCCATCGGAGCTGCCACGATCGAGCCGCCCTTGATGATGCAATCCGGCTTGACGCCAAAGAACGCCGGCGACCACAGCACGAGGTCGGCCATCTTGCCCTTCTCCACCGAGCCGATCAGCTTCGACACGCCATGCGCGATCGCGGGATTGATGGTGTATTTGGCGATGTAGCGCTTGACGCGGAAATTGTCGTTGTTGCCCTTGTCCTCGGGCAGCGAGCCGCGCTGCTTCTTCATCTTGTCCGCAGTCTGCCAGGTGCGGATGATGACCTCGCCGAGCCGGCCCATGGCCTGCGAGTCCGACGACATCATCGAGAGCGCGCCGAGATCGTGCAGAATGTCTTCCGCCGCGATGGTTTCTTTCCGGATGCGGCTTTCGGCGAACGCGAGATCTTCCGCGATCGACGGGTCGAGATGGTGGCACACCATCAGCATGTCGAGATGCTCGTCGATGGTATTGCGCGTGAACGGCCGCGTCGGGTTGGTCGAGGACGGCAGCACGTTCTTCAGGCCGGCAATTTTTATGATATCCGGCGCGTGGCCGCCGCCGGCGCCTTCGGTGTGGAAGGCGTGGATGGTGCGGCCCTTGAAGGCCTTCACTGTGTCTTCGACAAAGCCGGACTCGTTCAGCGTGTCGGAATGCAGCATCACCTGGACGTCGTAATCGTCGGCCACCGACAGGCAGTTGTCGATCGCCGCCGGCGTGGTGCCCCAATCCTCGTGCAGCTTGAGCGCACAGGCGCCGCCCTTGATCATCTCCACCAGCGCCGCCGGGCGCGCCGCGTTGCCCTTGCCGGAAATGCCGAGATTGACCGGAAATGCGTCGAACGACTGGATCATCCGCCCCATGTGCCAGGGGCCGGGCGTACAGGTGGTGGCAAAGGTGCCGTGCGACGGGCCCGTGCCGCCACCCAGCATCGAGGTGACGCCACTCATCAGCGCGTGTTCGATCTGCTGCGGGCAGATGAAATGGATGTGGCTGTCGAAACCGCCGGCGGTGAGAATCTTGCCTTCGCCCGCGATGATGTCGGTACCGGGACCGATCACGATGGTCACGCCGGGCTGGATGTCGGGATTGCCGGCCTTGCCGATCGCGGCGATCATCCCCTCCTTGATCGCGACGTCGGCTTTGACGATGCCCCAGTGATCGACGATCAGCGCGTTGGTGATGACGGTATCCGCCGCGCCCTGCCGGTTGGTGACCTGCGACTGGCCCATGCCGTCGCGGATCACCTTGCCGCCGCCGAATTTCACCTCCTCGCCATAGATCGTAAAATCCTTTTCGACCTCGATGATGAGATCGGTATCGGCCAGCCGCACCCGGTCGCCGGTGGTGGGCCCGAACATGTCGGCATAGACGGAACGTTTGATTTTTACGGACATGTTATTGCTCCACCAAATGCAAATAGTTCAGCGCTAGCTCGCGCACTCTCTTCCGCCTGTGTGTGCGGCTTACCCCTCTCCCCAACCCTCCCCCGCAAGGGGGGAGGGAGCCCGGGCACCGTGCTCACCTCACGTCGCGCAACTCCTGCACGAAGCATCACGGCTCCTCCCGGGGGTCGTTCGCATCTGTCAGGGACGCATTAGCGGAAGGGTTCCCTCCCCCCTTGCGGGGGAGGGTTAGGGAGAGGGGTGACGCTTGCTCCGCTGCTTCCGCGATCGTGAGGACAACACCCTCAAGATTTTTCATGACGTCGTCATTGGTGAACCGCAGCACGCGATAACCGCGCGAAGCAAACCACTCATCCCGCCTGGCGTCGTAACGGATACGTTCTTCGAAATCATGGCTCTCGCCGTCGAGTTCAACGACAAGCTTGCAGGAATGGGCGACGAAGTCCGCGATGTAGTGCCCCATCGGGCTCTGTCGGCGAAATCCGAGTCCGGCGAGTCGATTTGCTTTCAAGTGACGCCATAACAATGTTTCGGCACGTGTCATCTCGCGCCTCAATTGCTTGGCGCGGGTACGCTGAATCTTGCTGACCTCGTCGTGTGGCATCCCCCTCTCCCCGACCCTTCCCCGCAAGGGGGGAGGGAGCGCAGTCAGTGTGCTCACCTCACATTTGATGGCGATACCAGCGATCACAGCTTGCCCTGTACCTCGCCGCGAAAGCCGTAGACGACGCGCTTGCCCGCAAGCGCCACCAGCTGCACGTCGCGGGTTTGGCCGGGCTCGAAACGCACAGCAGTGCCGGCGGCGATGTCGAGACGCATGCCGCGGGCTTTTTTGCGGTCGAACTTCAGCGCCGGATTGGTTTCGAAGAAATGGTAGTGCGAGCCGACCTGGATCGGCCGGTCGCCGGTATTGGCGACCGTCAGCGTCACGGTCTTGCGGCCGGCATTGAGTTCGATCTCGCCGTCCTGGATGAAGCGTTCACCGGGGATCATGATTTGCTACCTCGTAACATTTTGCAGCGTCATGGCCGGGCTTGTCCCGGCCATCCACGTCTTACTTTCTGTTTCAAGAAAGACGTGGATGCCCGGCACAAGGCCGGGCATGACGAAATGAAAGATCTCGCACTACTCACCTTATCGGCTCATGCACGGTGACGAGTTTGGTGCCGTCGGGAAACGTCGCCTCGACCTGGATGTCGTGAATCATCTCGGGAATCCCATCCATGCACTGCGCCCGCGTAATCACCTGCGCGCCGGCCTGCATCAGATCGGCCACCGTGCGGCCGTCACGTGCGCCCTCGACGATGAAATCGGAAATGATCGCGATCGCTTCGGGATGGTTGAGCTTGACGCCGCGCTCCAGCCTGCGGCGCGCCACCATGGCGGCCATTGAGATCAGGAGCTTGTCTTTTTCGCGGGGGGAGAGATTCATGCGGGCACTCGAGTAATTGGATCGATCTTAGTTGAGCCAGAGACGTTAGTTGAGCCAGAGACGTTAATTAAGCCAGAGTCTTGGCAGCGGCACGCCGGAGGCGCGGCCGAGCACGGTCATCATGTCGGCGCGGAGCCGCGCCGCATCTTGGGCACAGAAGCGCGCCATTGCAAATCCATTCCACGCGGAGATTCCGACCTCGCCGCCGAACGTGTCAGCAGCTTCGCGGATCCGCTCCACTACGGCTTCATCGCCGGGCACGATCAGCGCGGTGCCGATTGCAACGCCGCCTTTGGCGATGGCGGGTTGCGCGAGCTTTGCGCCGATATCGCCGGCGAGCCGGATGGTTTCGGCAAACACCAGCCGGCCACCGCGGCGCAGCCGCCAGCGATCGACGAACTCGCCATGCAGCATCCGCTCGCCCATCGCGGCGCGGCCGAACACCACGATTTCGCACAGCAAAAGCGAGGCGTCATCCGCTAGGTCGATATCGATACGCCGCAAGATCCGCGCACGGTCGAACAGGATGGTCTCCTGTGGCAACCAGGAAAGGTGCGCCCCCGCCTCGGCCCTGAGCGCAATGTTGAGCTGGGCCGCAGGTCCCGGCGCGCGATAGACCTTCTCGGCCGCCGCGGTCGTCAGCGTCAGCCGCGCGCCCTCACCGGCCGCAATGTCGATGTCGAAGCGGTCGCCGCCGGCGATGCCGCCCGCCGTGTTGACGAACACGCCGGACAGGCCGTCGTCTTCGGGCGAGGGAAACCGCACGCGCAGCGAGCCGGATTCATGCAAAGTCCCGCGGCGGGTGACACCATCCTGCAGCCGCACGTCGAACTTGACCGCGCCCCGAGCCCGGTTGTCAGCGAAAGTCGATGAAGCTGCGCCCGTCGATTCGGTCCGCATCCGTTCCCCAAAACCGGCCGCCGCGGCTCAATCCGTTTTAAAGTTACAGCGCCATCTGGCGGCTGATCTCGGCGGGATCCATCGCGCTCCGCTCGCACGCATATTTCACCGCGCCCCGGTCCATGACGGCGAAATTGTCGCCGAGCTCGCAGGCAAAGTCGAGATATTGTTCGACCAGCACGATCGCCATGGTGCCGAGGCTGCGCAGATAGGAGATGGCGCGGCCGATATCCTTGATGATCGAGGGCTGGATCCCCTCGGTCGGCTCGTCGAGCAGCAGCAGTTTCGGCCGCATCACCAGCGCCCGGCCAATCGCGAGCTGCTGCTGCTGGCCGCCGGAGAGGTCGCCGCCGCGCCGGCCGAGCATCGAGTTCAGAACCGGAAACAGCGAGAACACGTCGTCGGGAATATTGCGGTCGTCACGCTTCAGCGGGCCAAAGCCGGTCTTGAGATTTTCCTCCACCGTCAGCAGCGGAAAAATCTCGCGGCCCTGCGGCACGAAGCCGATGCCTTTTCGGGCCCGCTCATACGGCTTGAGGCCGGTGATATCGTCGCCGTTGAGCGTGATCGAACCCGAGGCAATCGGATATTGGCCAACCATCGCGCGCAGCAGCGAGGTCTTGCCGACGCCGTTGCGGCCGAGCACGCAGGTCACCTTGCCGGGCTCGGCCTTGATCGAGACGCCGCGCAGCGCCTGCGCCGCGCCGTAATAGAGGCTGATGTTGTCAACGTTTAACATGCGATGCCCTTTTCGGGCGAATGGCGCGTAGCGAATGGCGAATAGTAAAAAGAACCCATTCGCTATTCGCCATTCGCTACTCGCCCTCTACCTTCCCAGATACACTTCGACCACGCGATCATTGCGCGAAACCTGGTCGATGGTTCCCTCCGCCAACACGGTGCCTTCGTGCAGGCAGGTCACCTTGACGCCGAGTTCGCGTACGAAGGTCATGTCGTGCTCGACCACCATGATGGTCTTGTCCTTGTTGATTTCCTTGAGCAGCTCGGCGGTCTGATGGGTCTCGACGTCGGTCATGCCGGCAACGGGCTCGTCGACCAGCAGCAGTTTCGGATCCTGCGCCAGCAGCATGCCGATCTCGAGCCATTGTTTCTGGCCGTGCGACAGGCTCCCGGCGAGCTTGGTCCGCGAATCCTTCAAGCGGATGGTTTCCAGCACGCGCTCGATGCGCTCGGCGTCGGGCTTGCTGCAGCGCCAGAACAGCGTGCCCTTGACGCTGTGATCGACATTGAGCGCCAGCAACAGATTGTCCTCGATGGTCTGGCTCTCGAACACCGTCGGCTTCTGGAATTTGCGGCCGATGCCGAGTTCGGCGATGCGGGTTTCATCGAGGCGCGTCAGGTCGGTGACGCCGTCGAACAGCACCACCCCCTCGTCCGGCTTGGTCTTGCCGGTGATGATGTCCATCATCGTGGTCTTGCCGGCGCCGTTGGGGCCGATGATGGCGCGCATCTCGCCCGGCTCCAGCGTCAGCGACAGATTGTTGATGGCGTGGAAGCCGTCGAACGAGACGTGCACGCCGTCGAGATAGAGCAGCGCGGACGTCGTCCTGGTATTCATCGCGTTCATGCGCTCACTCCGCCGGCTTCGGTGCGCTGATGCCGTCTTCGCGCGCGGCACTTTCGGCGTTGAGGCGCCTTGCGCTCCACGGCTCATACCAGGCATTGAAGGTGCCGATGATGCCCTTCGGCAGCAACAACGTCACCAGGATGAACAGCGCGCCCAGCATGAACAGCCAATACGGCGCCAGCGGACCCGAAGTGAACACGGTTTTCGCGTAATTGACCACGATGGCGCCGAGCGCAGCCCCGATCAGCGTGCCGCGGCCGCCGACCGCCACCCAAATCACCGCCTCGATCGAATTGCCCGGCGCGAATTCGCCGGGGTTGATGATGCCGACCTGCGGCACATAGAGCGCGCCGGCGACGCCGGCCATGCAGGCCGACAGCGTGAACACGAACAGCTTGTAGGATTCGACGCGGTAGCCCAGAAATCGCGTGCGCGACTCGGCGTCGCGGATCGCGATCAGCACCTTGCCGAGTTTCGACGTCACCACCGCGCGGCAGATCAGGAAAGCGATGATGAGCGCCAGGCAGCTCAGGATGAACAAAGCGGCGCGGGTGCCGTCGGCCTGGACGTTGAAGCCCAGAATGTCCTTGAAGTCGGTCAGGCCGTTATTGCCGCCGAAGCCGAAATCGTTGCGGAAGAACGCCAGCAGCAGCGCGTAGGTCATCGCCTGCGTGATGATCGACAGATAGACGCCGGTGACGCGGGAGCGGAACGCCAGCCAGCCGAAGCAGAAGGCGAGCAGGCCCGGCACGACCAAGACCATCAGCGCCGCGAACCAGAACATATCAAAACCGTACCAGTACCAAGGCAGCGACGGATAGTTCAGGAACACCATGAAGTCGGGCAGGACCGGATTGCCGTAGACGCCGCGGCTGCCGATCTGTCGCATCAGGTACATGCCCATCGCGTAACCGCCGAGCGCGAAGAACGCGCCATGGCCGAGCGAGAGAATGCCGCAATAGCCCCAGATCAGATCGATCGAGAGCGCCAGAATGGCGTAGCAGACATACTTGCCGAACAGCGCCACCAGATAGGTCGGCACCTGGAACATCGAACCTGACGGCAGCAACAGGTTCGACAGCGGGATCAGCACGCCGAGACCGGCGACGATCAGCAGGAAGACGGTCGCGCTGCGATCCAGCGAGCGGGTGAGGACATGCGGCGTCATCGGTGGTCACCTCTCCCGCTTGCGGGGGAGCATAGGTCGCCTACGGCGACCGTTCTTAGCCGAGAACGCCGAAGCGAAGCTTCGGCTATGGCGCTCGTCAGAGCGCGGCGGGTGGGGGTGTCTCCACTAGGCGACGGCGCTCGTGGACAGACCCCCACCCCAGCCCTCCCCCGCAAGCGGGAGAGGGAGTCAGAGCGCAGCGCGGTGAAGCATCCCATTGCAATAAGCGGCGTCATGCTTCGATCGCCCGTCCCTTGAGCGCGAACAGGCCGCGCGGCCGCTTCTGGATGAACAGGATGATCAGCACCAGGATCGCGATCTTGCCGAGCACGGCGCCCGCCACCGGCTCCAGGAACTTGTTGGCGATGCCGAGCGTGAAGGCCCCCACCAGCGTGCCCCAGAGATTACCAACGCCGCCGAACACCACCACCATGAAGCTGTCGATGATGTAGCTCTGGCCGAGGTTGGGGCTGACATTGTCGATCTGCGACAGCGCCACGCCGGCGATCCCGGCGATGCCGGAGCCGAGGCCGAAGGTAAGCGCGTCGACGCGCGAGGTGGCGATGCCCATCGACGCCGCCATGCGGCGGTTCTGCGTCACCGCGCGCATCTCGAGCCCGAGCGCCGTGTAGCGCAGCATCGCGAGCAGGATGGCGAACACCGCCAGCGTGAAGCAGAGGATCCAGAGCCGGTTATAGGTGATGGTGATCTGGCCGAGTTCGAACGCGCCGCTCATCCAGGTCGGATTGCCGACTTCGCGGTTGGTGGGGCCGAACGCGGTGCGCACCGCCTGCTGCAGCACCAGCGAGAGGCCCCAGGTCGCGAGCAGGGTTTCCAGCGGGCGGCCGTAGAGGAAGCGGATGATGCTGCGCTCGATCAGGACGCCGATCGCGCCCGCAACAAGGAAGGCCGATGGCACCGCGATCAGCAGCGAATAGTCGAACAGGCCGGGATAGCTGGTGCGGATGACCTCCTGCACCACGAAGGTGGTGTAGGCGCCCAGCATCACCATTTCGCCGTGGGCCATGTTGATGACGCCCATCACGCCGAAGGTGATCGCAAGCCCGATCGCCGCCAGCAGCAGCACCGAGCCGAGCGACAGGCCGTACCAGGCGTTCTGCACCATCGACCACATGGCAAGATTGCTCTGGATCGCGGAGATCGCACCGGCCGCGGCCTGCGCCACCGGCGGCGACGCATCGCTGCCGAGGCCCGTCAACAGCGCGAGCGCTTCCTGATCGCCGCGCGCCTTGATGATGGCGATGGACTCCAGCTTCTCGGCGTCTGACGCATCCGACTTGTAGAGCAGGATGGCGGCGCGGGCCTCGGCAAACGCCGCCTTCACCGCCTTGTTGGTCTCTTTGGCCAGCGCGCCGTCGATGACCGGAAGGGCGGCTTCGTCATGGCTCTTGAAGACCGATTGGGCGGCCGTCAGCCGCTTGGCCGGATCTGGCGACAGCAGCGTCAGACCGCCGAGGGCGGCCTCCACGGTGCGGCGCAGGCGGTTGTTGAGGCGGACGGCAGCGGCACCCGCGGGCAGGCTGGCCACCGCAGCCCCGGTCGCCGCATCGATGATCTTGCCGTCGGCCCCCGTGACGAAAACTTTCTTGGATTCCGGATCGGCCGACAGCCGGCCATCCTGCAGCGCGCTGATGATCGGAAAAGCCAGCGGATTGCCCGAGGTCGCGACCGCGCCGATCGCCTCGTCGGTGTCGGAGAACTCGTCATTGGCGAATTTAGCGACCGCATCCTCGAACGGTCCCGCCAGCGCCGGCACAGCGAACGCTGCGATCAGGAAAAATGACAGAACAAGCGCGCGAAGACGGTCAAGGAAATTGGCAGGCACGTTACGACCCCGGCAGGAGTAAGTGGAAGGCGGCGACATCGCCGCCTTCCGGGTCTTCTTTTTCTCTTGGAAGTTTCTTGTTGCAGTCAGATCATGATCCTTCGGACCAGATCCTTCGGATCAGATCGGGGTCAGGAGCCCTGACCGCCGCACTTGTTGGTCTTGGTGTTGTAGTTGCCGCACTTCTTGCCAACCCAATCGCCGATCAGGTCCTTGGAGCCATCGAGCTCCTTCGACCATGCATCGCCGGCCACCAGGCCCGGGGTCTTCCACACCACGTCGAACTGGCCATTGGCTTTGATTTCGCCAATGAACACCGGCTTGGTGATGTGATGGTTCGGAAGCATCTTCGAGGTGCCGCCGGTCAGGTTCTTGGCTTCGATGCCGGGCAGCGCGTCGATCACCTTGTCCGGATCAGTCGACTTCACCTTTTCGACCGCCTTGACCCACATCTCGAAACCGATGACGTGTGCTTCCATCGGGTCGTTGGTCACGCGCTTCGGGTTCTTGGTGTAGGCCTGCCAGGCCTTGATGAACTTCTCGTTGGCCGGATCCTTGATCGACTGGAAGTAGTTCCAGGCGGCCAGATGGCCGAGCAGCGGCTTGGTGTCGATGCCGGCGAGCTCTTCTTCGCCGACCGAGAACGCGACAACCGGAATGTCGGTCGCCTTGATGCCCTGGTTGCCGAGCTCCTTGTAGAAGGGAACGTTGGCGTCGCCGTTGATGGTGGAAACGACGGCGGTCTTCTTGCCGGCCGAACCGAACTTCTTGATGTCGGCCACGATCGTCTGCCAGTCACTGTGACCGAACGGCGTGTAGTTGATCATGATGTCTTCCTGCTTGACGCCCTTCGACTTCAAGTAGGCTTCGAGGATCTTGTTGGTGGTGCGCGGATAGACGTAGTCGGTGCCGGCCAGCACCCAGCGCTTCACCTTCTCGTCCTTCATCAGATAGTCGACGGCCGGGATCGCCTGCTGGTTCGGCGCCGCCCCGGTGTAGAACACGTTGCGCTCGCTCTCCTCGCCCTCGTACTGCACGGGGTAGAACAGGATCGAGTTCAGCTCCTTGAACACCGGGAGCACGGATTTGCGCGACACCGAGGTCCAGCAGCCGAACACGACAGAGACCTTGTCCTTGGTGATCAGCTCGCGGGCCTTTTCCGCGAACAGCGGCCAGTTCGACGCCGGGTCGACCACGACGGCCTCGAGCTTCTTGCCGAGTATGCCGCCCTTCTTGTTCTGCTCGTCGATCAGGAAGAGGACGGTGTCCTTCAGCGTGGTTTCGCTGATCGCCATGGTGCCGGAAAGCGAATGCAGCACGCCGACCTTGATGGTCTCCTGCGCCTGCGCGCTGCCGAATGCGGCCAGGCCCAAAACCAGGCCCGCGGTCGCCGCCAGCCAGCGGCGGCGGCTCAGCGTCGCTATATCGTGGGTAAGTTGTGTAAGCATGAAATGTCATCTCCCTGACGCAGGCGTGAAACGCTGCGAAACGGCCCCAACGGCCGCCTGCGTTAACGGAATCGCAAGAAGCGTGCCACGGCCTGAGCACAGGGTAAGTCTATAGAATCGCAGTATAATCTTCCGCTTGCGGGAAATCGCCGAGAAGTCCGCCTATTTTTTGGGCCGACAAAATGTATTCTTTTACGGCAAACAGTCTATATTTTAGGCAAAATAGGCCATTTGTCTAATTTTACGGCACGAAAATTTGGCGATGCAGGCCAACGAGAGTGCACCGGGACTTGCGAATTTCCGGCTGTTTCTTAACCGCGCCAGCATATCCGGCGATTTACCTTGAAAGCGCCGCGTTCATGTTCCATATGAGCCCCGTGACCTAGAGAATCATCAGGTCCTTGCGAGCCGCGTGTTCTGATCCCGTTCAACGGTTTCTGGCTTGCCCCTTCAGCCTAGCAAAACCGACGCCCCAAACACGCGGGTGTCTCAGACACCCCTCGCGCGCTCCTGGCTGTATCGGCCGGGCGCCTGCCTTTTTAATGGAAAGAACCCTCTTTTGACCTCCTTTCAGGATTTCGGCCTTGCCGATCCCATTTCGCGTGCCCTCAAGGAAGAAAATTACCTCACCCCGACGCCCATCCAGGCCCAGACCGTCCCCCTCGCAATGACCGGCCGTGACGTCGTCGGCATCGCCCAGACCGGCACCGGCAAGACCGCAGCCTTCGCGCTGCCGATCCTGCACCGCATTCTGGAGAACCGCATCCGGGTGCAGCCCAAGAGCTGCCGCGTGCTGGTGCTCTCGCCGACCCGAGAATTGTCGGGTCAGATCCTCGACAGCTTCAACGCCTATGGCCGCCACATCCGCCTCTCCTCGGCACTCGCGATCGGCGGCGTGCCGATGGGCCGTCAGGTCCGTTCCGTGATGCAGGGCGTCGAAGTCATGGTGGCCACCCCCGGCCGCCTGCTCGATCTGGTGCAGAGCAACGGCCTCAAGCTGGGCCAGGTCGAGTTCCTGGTGCTCGACGAAGCGGACCGCATGCTCGACATGGGCTTCATCAACGACATCCGAAAAATCGTCGGCAAACTGCCGATCAAGCGGCAGACGCTGTTCTTCTCGGCGACCATGCCCAAGGACATCGCCGAGCTCGCCGAAGCGATGCTGCGCGACCCCGCCCGCGTGGCGGTGACGCCGGTGGCCTCCACCGTGGAACGCATCACCCAGCGCATCATCCAGGTCGATTTCGCGGCCAAGCAGGGCATACTGGCCCAACTCCTGAAGCAGGAACCGGTCGACCGCGCGCTGATCTTCACCCGCACCAAGCATGGCGCCGACAAGGTGGTGAAGGCGCTTGCCAAGTCCGGCATCAACGCGAACGCCATCCATGGCAACAAGTCGCAGAACCACCGCGAGCGCGTGCTGGCGGCGTTCCGCACCGGCGAGATCCGCACCCTGGTCGCCACCGACATCGCCGCCCGCGGCATCGACGTCGACGGCATCAGCCATGTGGTGAATTTCGATCTGCCGAACGTGCCGGAAACCTACGTCCACCGGATCGGCCGCACCGCGCGTGCCGGCGCCGAAGGCGTTGCGATCTCGCTGATCGCAGGCGCCGAGGAAATGGGTTATCTGCGCGACATCGAGCGGCTGATCCGCGTGGCGCTGCCCCGCGAAGACCGCCGCACACCGGGCACCCGGGATGCAGCTCCCGCGCCGTCCCAGAACCGGGGCGGCCGGTCCGCACCGCGCGGCCATTCCGCCCACGGCCATGGCCATGGCGGCCGTTCCCATGAGCAATCGCCGGGCTCAAAAGGCCCTCGCCGTCCCCGCCGCGGTGGTGGTAATAATGCCGCGTCGCAGCCGACCCGGCATGAGTCGCCGCGTCCGGCGCAGGGTGGCAACAGCGAAAGCATTCAAGGCGTCGCCTTCTTGCATCGCGAGAGCCGCCCGAATACCCAACCCAACCGTACCCATCGGCCGCAGCGCTAGCCTCGATCGATCTGGAGACAAATATGGCTAAAGAAGAGCTGATCCAGTTCGAAGGACTGGTGACCGAAATCCTCCCCGACGCGCGCTACCGCGTGCAGCTCGACGCAGGACACGAAATTGTTGCCTACACCGCCGGTAAAATGAAGAAGAACCGGATCAAGACGCTGGCAGGCGATCGGGTCACGATCGAAATGTCGCCCTATGATCTGGAGAAGGGCCGGCTGATTTTCCGTCACAAGGATGAGCGCCCCTCGAGCGGTCCCCCGCGTGGTGCACCGCCGCGTGGCGGCCAGTTCCGCCGCCGGTAACGGGCTTCCAGCGACCGATTGCCATCGTGCCCGACAGATGATGTCGGCGCGCGATGGACCGGGCTTGCCCTGTTCAAAAAATCGTGCACGTCAGGATTGTTTTGGACCCCTTGATCGAATAATATTGGGCATCGATTTTCGGCCGGACGACATTAGCTATCCACCGGTACAGCCGGTTTAGACGCTGACGACCCTTCCAAAAATTCGATCTCACCAGCCCATCGAGAGGTGGGCTACGACTAGTATATCTGAGAAGGGACTACCCCCGTGAGCATGGGAACCGTGAAGTGGTTTAACGCAACCAAGGGCTATGGCTTCATCCAGCCGGATGACGGCGGCAATGACGTGTTCGTGCACATCAGCGCTGTCGAACGTGCCGGTCTTGGTACGCTGCGTGAAGGCCAGAAGATCAGCTACGAAATCGTGGCCGATCGTCGCTCTGGCAAATCTTCGGCCGACAATCTGCGCGCCGCTGGATGAGTGATTTTTCAGGACGCCCGGCGCGCCCTTGAAAATTGCTTCGAAATAACGAAAGGCCGCGCCCATGGCGCGGCCTTTTTTCCTACCTCGGATTCATCCCGCGCCATTGATCTGCGCGACGGCGTTACGACTTCGTGCAAACCGTGGTGTTGTACATCACGCACAGCGATTGGCGCGGGCGCGTATAGGTGAAGTCGGTCAAATTGATCCCCGCCTTCGCCATCACATAGCCGATGGCCGGGACGTATTTGTAGCTGACCTCGCTGTAAATCAGATAGGTGTCGCCGACCTGCAGCGCGCTCGGAATCGCCACCGTGCTTCCGGTCCCGCGCGGCACCGCGCCCTTGCTCCACTGCACCCGGGCGATCTTGGTAGTGGGATCGACATACAGTTCCGTGATCGTGGAATTGAGCGGCGCGGCCGAATAGGGCGTCATGATGCCGGTGGAGGCGTTGAAGATGTTGGTCAGCTGGGCGTCGGTGACCGAGACGTTCTGCGACGTCAGATCCGACAGCGTCCGCGCCATCAGCGTCACCTTGCGGTCGACCGCGACGCCGGACGAGAACTCGACCGTGCCGAAAAACAGCACCAGCATCAGAGGTACGACCATGGCGAATTCGACGGCGGCCAGACCCCTGGTATCGCCGGACAGATCGAGCGCCGAGCGCCGCATGCGAAGCCAGATTCCACTCATCAGACTCATCGCCTTGCCTATCTTGTCTTGACGCGTTTTCTCAACGCAAACCGGGTCGCTTGAAAAATGCTTCTAGAAAGGTTCATTCTGGAACGCCGCGGTCGCGCTCAACAGCCGCTTGCTGCCGCTGAGATTCGAGATGTCATAGCCGAACTTGGTG
Source organism: Bradyrhizobium sp. AUGA SZCCT0160 (assembly GCF_018130105.1). Classification (NCBI taxonomy): domain Bacteria; kingdom Pseudomonadati; phylum Pseudomonadota; class Alphaproteobacteria; order Hyphomicrobiales; family Nitrobacteraceae; genus Bradyrhizobium; species Bradyrhizobium sp. AUGA SZCCT0160. Next base: position 149,232 of record NZ_JAFCMD010000018.1, on the reverse strand, counting down.
ACCAGTATCGGCCATTGATAGAACAGCCGCACCACGACGATGTCGCCGGGGCCGCCGGGGCTGTAATTGTTCGTCGGCACGAAATTCTTGCTGGCGTCGATCGGGTTGCTGACGTTGACGCTGCTGAACTGGGGATAGCTCTGCACGTCGACGGAGATTCCGTTGCAATCGAACAGCGCGGCGACCTTGCTGCAGACATAGGTCTTGAACTGCGCCTGGGTGTAGGCGGCGTTCTGCGCCTGACCGGTCATGATCATGCGCGCCGAATCCTGCGTCACGGTCTCGAGCACCTGGCTGGCAAAGAACATGAACGCCGTCTCGATGATCGCGAACAGCAGCGCAAAGAACATCGGCGCGACCAGCGCAAACTCGACCACGGTGGAGCCACCGCGATTGCGGCAAAAACGGCGCAACAACTGGCTGAAGGAGCGGATATGCGACGGCATCGAAGCGACCTCAGGCGCAAGCGGAACTGCCGTCATGAGTAGCCGAAACAGATTGTCGAAGTGTTTCGCCGGATAGAAGCAGAACGACCCGCGCCGTTAAGCGGACGTTAACCCTCTAGCGCCGGGCACAAAGTGGCGTGCAGCTCAGCACGTCGGCGCTGGTGCTTCCGCGGTAAACCGTGACCAGTTTGCTGTTGCCGGTTGAAGCAACGGCGGTCGTTTTGCTGTCTGCGATGCTGCGCAGCGCCAGTGACAAACTCCCGCTCAGGCGTGCTTTTCCCAGAACCTCGACTTCATCAGGCGTCATTTCCAGCGTCGCCGTTTTTCCCAGCACCGCGTTTTGGCCCTCTTTTTCCTTGGGGGCCTGGTCGATGGCGAGAACGCGGACATTGGTCAGAACGGTCTGGGAGGAGATGATATCGGGCGGCTGCCCCGCGCCATCGATACTCTGCTGCTTCTCGCGCTTCGACAGAATCACGTCGACGCGGTCGTTCGGCAGAATGAAGCCGCCCGCCCCGGTTTCGGCCGAGATTTCAGTCGAGACGGCCCGCATTCCCGTCGGCAGGATCGCCGCCATGAACCCTGACCCGTTCGCCTTGACCAATTTCTGCTCGCGAATCGGTTCTCCCGCGATGAACGGCATGCGGGCGATGGAGCCAACGATTTGGGTGATGGCCTCGGGCCGGTCCTTCTTGCGAATGAAGCTGCCGCTTGAAGACGACTCGGTCCAGGTCTGCCACTGCAGGTTTTCGGCGGCGACAGTCTGGCCAAGGCCGATGTCATCCTTGGCCACGAGCACATCCACCGTCGGCAGTTGCGGTACTGCTGCGACCGGTGCGGGAGCTTCTTTGTCGATACCGCTCGCAAGGTATGCGGCAACACCGCCAGCACTGATTGCGATGGCCAGAACGATAATTCGGGCGGTGTTCATACGCTTTTACTCATACATGACGCAGCGACGCTTCCGGCGCTGAAGCGAGTCTAGCCAGACATAGGTCAAAGCAAGGTTAAGGGAGCGCATCGAAGTCGCGTTAACAAGCCTCGTAGTCGGGAACCGGACTGACGCCCGACGGTTCGCGTTCCGAGCCTATTTCCGGAATGGATAGGCCAGTTGCCCGGCGATCTCGCGCGGGAAGGTCGACTGATCGTCGACACCGTAATTGTCCGGCAAACGGTCTTTGGGCATCCGGAAGGTTCCGAACAGGATGTCCCAGAGCGGAAAGGTGCCCGCGAAGTTGGTATTGCCGCCCTCTTCCTGCGCGGTGTGATGCCAGCGGTGGAAGACCGGGGTGGCAAGCACGTATTTGAACGGGCCGAGCGTCCAGTTCAGATTGGCGTGAACGAACGCCGAATGGAAAATGTTGAAAGGGCCAAGCCACAGCATCACGTTCGGCGAAATACCCGCCATCAGCAACGCGACGTCGATCCCGATGGTGCCGAGCAACAGGTTGACGGGGTGAAAGCGCGCCGCCGAAATCCAGTCCACATCCTCGGAGGAATGATGGATGGCGTGGTATTTCCAGAAGCCGCCGCCATGGAACATTCGGTGCAGCCAGTACATCATGAAATCAGCGAGCACCAAAAACAGCACCGCCTGCAGCCACAGCGGCAGCGTCGACAGCGGCCCATGGCCATTGTCATAGAAGGCGATCAGTTCGTCGGCGTCATGAATTTGGAACACCAGGGCGGCGCCGAGCACCAATAGCCCGATCCGGAACACGCGGGCGAACAGCGGCACCAGGAACCAGTAGGCGAGATCGGTCACGAGTTCGCGCTTGCGCCACCACGGCCGGCCGGGATTGCAGGCCCAGAAATGCGCCAGCACCGAAAACACCAGCGCCAGCGCGATCGTCACCGGCACCACAATGGCCATCGTCTGGCCAAGCATCTCGACGATTTCCAGGCCCAGGAACATTGCCGCTTCTTAGCACCTTGCGCGATCTGGCGTCTCGGCAGAACCGGATTTCTGCAAGACTCAAGGCGCGCAGCGTGCCGCGATCGGATTGGGCGGTCAATTCGGTCGTGACGAAAACTTCCGGCGGGAGGACCTCCAGGTCCCCGCGCTGGATACTTGACGCGTCTTGCTTGCGCGAAGCGGGTCGTGCTGGCTCGAAAAGGCGCTACTGGCGAAACGGATAGGCTAACTGCCCACCGATTTCGTTCGGCACCGACTGATCGGCGTCGACGCCGTAATTATCCGGCAGCTTGTTTTCCGGCATCCGGAACGTTCCGAACATAATATCCCAGAGCGGGAAGGTGCCGGCAAAATTGGTGTTGCCGCCCTCTTCCTGCGAGGTGTGATGCCAGCGGTGGAACACCGGCGTCGCCAGTACATATTTGAACGGGCCGAGCGTCCAGTTCAGATTGGCGTGGACGAAGGCCGAGTGGAAGGTCGTGAACGGCCCGACCCAGAGCATGATGTTGGGCGAGATGCCCGCCATCAACAGGATGACGTCCACCATGATCGTTCCGATGAACAGGTTGACGGGGTGAAACCGCGCCGCGGAAATCCACTCGAGATCTTCCGAAGAATGATGGATCGCGTGGTACTTCCAGAAGCCGCCGCTGTGAAACATGCGGTGCAGCCAGTACAGCATGAAGTCGGAGGCAACCAGGAACAGCAGTGCCTGCACCCAGAGCGGAAGCGCGGCCAACGGCCCGTGGCCATTGTCGTAGAATGCGACCAGCTCGTCGACGTCATGAATGTTGAAGACAACACCGGCGCCGAGCACCAACAGCCCGATGCGGAGCACACGGGCGAAAACGGGAACGAAGAACCAGTAGCAGATGTCGGTGATGAGTTCGCGCTTGCGCCACCACGGCTTGCCTGGATTGCAGGCCCAGAAATGCGAGAGCACCGTGAACACCAGGGCGAGGCCGATCGTAACCGGCACCACCTTCGCCATGGTCTGGCCCATCATCTCGATGACTTCCAACGGCATACCCGACATGACTGCCTCGCTTGATGGGGAGATCCAAGGGGGTATCACCCTCGCGCTTAAGGAGCGGTGAATCCGGCACTGACCCGGGCCTGCGCGGCTGCGACAACAAGGCCCGCAACACTAAGCGCATTTTATCAACTGGCTTAATTCCGCGTTTACTCTGAGTGAGAACAGCGAGTTCCCCCCGGTTTTGCGCAATCGAATTAACTGCGCCGCAATGGTCCGGTTTTAGGGTGGCGTCATGGTCACGGTGCTGAGAACGCCGGCGAGACCAAATGATAGTTCGACCAGCCACGTGTACACAGGAGTTATCTATTATGAAGAATCTCGTTTCGCGTTTCGTCAAGGATGAGTCCGGCGCGACTGCCATCGAATACGGCCTGATTGCCGCCGGTATTGCGATCGCGATCATCACCGCCGTTCAGGGCGTCGGCGGCAAGCTGTCGACCAACTTCGGCACGATCTCGACCTCGCTGAAATAAGCGATCGTCGCAATCTGCTTCAAAGGCCCCGGGTCACCCGGGGCCTTTGTCGTTTGCGCGACTTGAGGGTCGTTTTCGAGACCCGGGGTTTTTGCGGGTCCGCCTCGTGCGGGCCGTTTTCCGATTGTTCACTTCTCGTCGATAGGTTCGCCGGATGCTGGAACGTCTTCTTTCAGGTCTTCCCGGCCTTCGCGTTGGCAGCACGGGCTGTGTGAATCCATGATCCTCGATATTGCCCGCCTCATGCTGTTTCCGGCCCTGATGGCGTTCGCGGCCGCGAGCGACCTTTTCACTATGACGATTTCGAACCGGATATCGCTGGCCCTGGTGGCCGGCTTTCTGGTTCTGGCGCCGCTGGGCGGAATGGGCCTGCACGATTTCCTGATGCATCTCGGCGCCGGCGCTGTTGTCCTCGTCGTGGCCTTTGGCTGTTTCGCGATGGGCTGGGTCGGCGGCGGCGACGCCAAGGTCGCGGCCGGGGTGGCGCTCTGGTTCGGCTTCGATCACCTGCTCAACTATCTGCTCTATGCCTCGCTGCTCGGCGGCGCCCTGACGCTGCTGCTGCTCTATGCCAGGCAATGGCCGCTACCCCGGCCGCTCACGGGGCAGGCCTGGCTGCTCCGCCTCCACGACAAACAGACCGGAATCCCCTACGGCATCGCGCTCGCGATCGGCGCGTTGATGGTCTATCCGGAGACCGAGTGGATCAAGTCGATCGACGTCACGCACCTCGCAATGCACTGATCCTTCGAACGGTAACGCACCGTTAAGGCAATTTACTCACGCCTCATTAACCATGCTTTGACGAATAGCTGGTCAACTCCCATCACGGCGGCGGAAGCGTCGCGGCGTTATGTGGAAAGTGAAGCGTATGAATACCGCTCGCATTGTCGTTTTGACCATCGCCATCGGCGCTGGCGGCATTGCCGCAGGTCTGGCCAGCGGATCCGACCACCAGCCTGTCGCGCCGGATCCGGTCGCGGAGCTGCAGACCATCGATATTCTGGTCGCCAACGGCGACATCGGCCTCGGCCAGTCGCTCAAGGCCAAGGATATGCAATGGCAGACCTGGCCGGCCGCGAGCGCCAGCGACAGTTTCATCAGCAACGCCAACGCGATGACACTGGCCCGTGCGCGCCAGAGCGGCGCGCCGTCGTTCGTCGGATACGGCTTGGTCAGCCAGCAGTCGGTGCAGACGTGACCGAAAGGACGCTCGTTATGAAGTGCAGGGGAAATCAGCCGATGCTGCGGACATTCATCGTCCGCGCCCTGTCGTTCTCGGCGGTCGCAGCCCTGACGCTCAATCCGGCCCTGACGCCGGTCAAGGCAAGCGACTATCGCGCCGCGGCGCCGGCGGCCATGGACGGGCAGATGAACGCGCGCACGGTTTCGCTCGGGATCGGAAAGTCGATCGTGATCGACCTGCCGCGCGACATCAAGGACGTGTTGGTGGCCGATCCGAAGATCGCCAACGCCGTCGTCCGCTCCTCCCAGCGTGCCTACATCATCGGCGCGGCGGTGGGCCAGACCAACATCGTATTCTTCGATTCGGCAGGCCAGCAGATCGCGGCCTATGACATCGCGGTCAAGCGCGACCTCAACGGCGTGCGTGCGGCGCTGAAGCAGACGCTGCCGAACTCGGACATCCATATCGACGGCGTCGGCGACGGCGTGGTGCTGACCGGCACGGCGGCAAGCCCGATCGACGCGCAGCAGGCCTTCGATCTGGCCTCCCGCCTCGCCGGCGGCACCGACAAGGTCGTCAATTCGATCGCCGTCCGCGGCCGCGACCAGGTGATGCTGAAGGTGACGGTTGCCGAAGTCGCGCGCAACATCATCAAGCAGATGGGCATCGACCTCACGGCCAGCATGACCTACGGCACGGCGGTGGTGAACTTCAGCAACGCCAACCCGTTTACCGCCTATGGCCGTCCGCTGGTCCCAGGCAACGTCGCATCGGGAACGTTCGGCGGCGGCAACGTCCCGTCGGTGACGGCTACCCTTCGCGCCATGGAAAGCGCCGGCGTGGTGCGGACGCTGGCCGAACCCAATTTGACCGCTATTTCCGGTGAGTCCGCCACCTTCATCGCCGGCGGCGAGTTTCCAGTTCCCGCAGGCTATTCCTGCGACCCGATCACGCGCGTTTGTACGACCCAGATCCAGTTCAAGAAGTTCGGCATTTCGCTCAATTTCACGCCGGTCGTGCTGACCGAAGGCCGCATCAGCCTGCGCGTGATGACCGAAGTATCCGAACTGTCCAACGACAACTCGATCACGTTGACCCAGTCGCTCAGCTCCGCGGGCACCAACTCGCTGACCATTCCCTCGATCAAGACCCGCCGTGCGGAGACGACGTTGGAAATCCCGTCGGGCGGCGCGATGGCGATGGCCGGCCTGATCCAGGAGCAGACCAAGCAGGCCATCAATGGCTTCCCGGGTCTGGCGCAATTGCCGGTGCTCGGCACGCTGTTCCGCAGCCGCGACTTCGTCAACAGCCAGACCGAGCTGATGGTCCTGGTCACCCCTTACGTGGTTCGCGCGGTGGCGCAGAAGGATCTTTCGCGCCCCGATGACGGGTTCGCCAACGCTTCCGATCCGCAGACCGATCTGCTCGGCAGCATCAATCGCGTCTACGGCGTTCCGGGCCGCAGCAATGAGCCGGGACGGAAATATCGCGGCACCTACGGCTTTATTACGGACTGAGGCGGGACGATGACACGACAAAGCACATCCGCAGTAACCGCCGACCGCAAGCGCGCTCTCCGCCTCGCGGGAGCGCTAATCGGTCTTGCCGTGGTGCTGGGCGCCTGCAAGCACACCGACCCGGTGGCGACGGCAAGCGTGCCGGACGATTATCGCCTGCGTCATCCGATCGCGATTCAGGAAGCCGATCGCACGGTGATCGTATTCGTCGGCCGTGGCCGCGGCGGACTTTCCGCGAACCAGCGCTCCGATGTGATGGGAATGGCGCAGACCTGGCTCAAGGAGGGCACCGGCGGCATCACCATCGACATGCCCACCGATACGCCGAACGCGCGCGCTGCCAGCGAATCATTGCGCGAGATCCAGGCGACGTTCGCCGCTGCCGGCGTCCCGCCGCGCGCGGTCGCCATACGCCAGTATCGTCCCGAGGACCCCAGGCACATGGCGGCGATCCGGCTGACTTATCCGAAGATCTCGGCCACCGCCGGGCCCTGCGGCCTGTGGCCCGACGACCTCGGACCGTCCGTCAACAACCGGGGCTATTTCGAAAACAAGCCCTATTACAATCTCGGTTGCTCCAATCAGCGCAATCTTGCCGCGATGGTCGATAATCCGTCGGATCTCGTGCAGCCGCGCGAGGAGACACCCGCCTATACGCCGCGGCGCAACATCGCCTTCGACAAATATCGCAAGGGTACGTCAACCACGACCGCTTATCCCGAAGCCGACAAGGCCAAACTCAGCGATACAGGCAAATGATCAGCTACTCGCGCCAGACCCCCGAACAGCAGCCGGACGGCCCGCCGCCGTCGACGGAAGATCATATCGCGCCGGCGCCGCGGGTGTCCGTCCAGGCATTCTGCGAGACGGTGGAAACCGCTGCGGCTGTGCAATCGGCCGGCGAAGACCGCCGTCTCGGCAAAGCTCATTTGAAGATCCAGATGGGCGGCATGGCCGCCGCCATCGAGGCCTATCGCTCCGCGCCGACACCGAACGTGATCATCCTGGAAACCGAGGGCCGCAACGATATCCTGCTCGGTCTCGATCAGTTGGCCACCGTGTGCGACGCCGGAACCCGCGTGATCGTGATCGGCCGCATCAACGACGTCACGCTGTACCGCGAGCTGGTGCGCCGCGGCGTCAGCGACTACGTGATCGCCCCCGTCACCGCCATCGACGTCGTCCGCGCGGTGTGCAACCTGTTCTCGGCGCCCGAAGCCAAGGCGGTCGGCCGCATCATTGCCGTGGTTGGCGCCAAGGGCGGCGTCGGCTCGTCCACCGTCGCGCATAACGTCGCCTGGGCGATCGCCCGCGATCTGGCGCTGGATTCGGTGGTCGCCGACCTCGACCTCGCCTTCGGCACCGCCGGCCTCGACTACAATCAGGACCCGCCGCAGGGCATCGCCGACGCCGTGTTCTCGCCCGACCGGGTCGATACCGCCTTCATCGACCGTCTGCTGTCGAAATGTACCGACCATCTCAGCCTGCTCGCGGCGCCAGCGACGCTCGACAGGGTCTATGATTTTGGCGCTGACGCTTTCGATGCGATCTTCGACACGCTTCGCACCACGATGCCCTGCATCGTGCTCGACGTCCCCCATCAGTGGTCGGGATGGACCAAGCGCGCGCTGATCGCAGCCGACGATATTCTGATCGTGGCGGCGCCCGATCTGGCCAATTTGCGCAACACCAAGAACATCTACGACCTCTTGAAGGCGTCGCGGCCGAACGACCGCGCGCCGCTCTACTGCCTCAACCAGGTCGGCATTCCGAAGCGCCCCGAGATCCCCGCCAGCGAATTCGCCAAGGCCATGGAGAGCCAGCCGATCGCCACGATCCCGTTCGAGCCGCAGATGTTCGGCTCGGCCGCCAATAACGGCCAGATGATTGCGGAAATTTCCGCCAATCACCGGACCACCGAGATGTTCCTGCAGATTGCGCAGCGGTTGACAGGCCGCGGCGAGACCAAGAAGCCGAAGGGGTCGTTCCTGTCGCCCCTGATCGAGAAGTTGCGGGCCAAGAAGTAAGCCGTCCGCGTGGAGTACGATCGTGTTTGGTAAGCGTAGCGGAGACAACGACACGCGGGCGCCGAAGCCCGCCATTCACGCGCCGGAGCCATCCGGCATGGCGGCCGCTTCGCGTGAAATGGCCGCGCCGACCGTATCTTCACCGCCGATCGCGCCCTCGAAACCGCCGCCGGCGCCCGCCATGGAAGCGCGGCGCTCCGACAATTATTACCAGGTCAAGGCCACGATCTTCGGCGCCCTGATCGAGGCGATCGACCTTGCCCAGCTCGCCAAACTCGACGGCGAGTCGGCGCGCGAGGAAATTCGCGACATCGTCAACGAGATCATCGCGATCAAGAACATCGTGATGTCGATTGCCGAGCAGGAAGAGCTGCTCGACGACATCTGCAACGACGTGCTCGGTTACGGTCCGCTGGAGCCGCTATTGTCGCGCGACGACATCGCCGACATCATGGTCAATGGCGCCGGCACGGTGTTCATCGAAGTCGCCGGCAAGATCCAGAAGACCGGCATCCGGTTTCGCGACAACCAGCAGCTGCTCAACATCTGCCAGCGCATCGTCAGCCAGGTCGGCCGGCGCGTCGACGAATCATCGCCGATCTGCGACGCGCGTCTCGCCGACGGCTCCCGCGTCAACGCCATCGTGCCGCCGCTGGCGATCGACGGGCCCGCGCTCACCATCCGAAAATTCAAAAAGGACAAGCTGACCCTCGAGCAGCTGGTCAAGTTCGGCGCCATCTCGCCGGAAGGCGCGGAAATCCTCCAGATCATCGGCCGCGTCCGCTGCAACGTGCTGATCTCCGGCGGCACCGGCTCCGGCAAGACCACGCTCTTGAACTGCCTGACCCAGTTCATCGAGCATGACGAGCGCGTCATCACCTGCGAAGACGCCGCCGAACTCCAGCTGCAGCAACCGCACGTGGTGCGGCTGGAAACCCGGCCGCCCAACATCGAAGGCGAAGGCCAGGTCACGATGCGCGAACTGGTCCGCAACTGCCTGCGTATGCGGCCCGAACGCATCATCGTCGGCGAAGTCCGCGGACCCGAGGCATTCGACCTGCTGCAGGCGATGAACACCGGCCATGACGGCTCGATGGGAACGCTGCATGCCAACAACCCGCGCGAAGCTTTATCGCGCTGCGAATCGATGATCACGATGGGCGGATTTTCGCTGCCGTCCCGCACCATTCGCGAGATGATCTGCGCCTCGATCGACGTCATCGTGCAGGCCGCGCGTCTGCGCGACGGCTCGCGGCGCATCACCCACATTACCGAGGTGATGGGCATGGAAGGCGATACCATCATCACCCAGGACCTGTTCCTGTATGACATGATCGGCGAAGACGCCAACGGCAAGATCATCGGCAAGCATCGCTCGACCGGCATCGGACGCCCGCGGTTCTGGGAACGCGCACGATATTACGGCGAGGAGAAGCGGCTCGCGGCTGCGCTTGATGCCGCCGAAGTCACAGCTGAACCCGGAGCACGCTGATGTCCATGCAAGCGCTCGCACTGGCCTTTCTTGCATTCACCGCGATTGGCGGCATTGCCTGGGTTTTCGTCTACCCATTGCTGTCCGGCGAGAAGAAAGCGGAATCGCGCCGCGCCTCGATCGCGCGGTCCGAACCGACGGCGGCGCGTCAGGCCGACAAGAACCAGCGTTCACGCCGCGAACAGGTCGAGGGGTCGCTGAAGGATCTCGAGTCGCGCCGGCTGAAGGAAAAATCGGTTCCCCTGAGCACCCGCATCACCCAGGCCGGACTTTCCTGGTCGACGCAGAAATTCTGGATCATCTCCGGCGTCCTGGCTGCGGTCGCCGGTTTCGCCGCGTTCAGCGCCGGAGGCGGAGTTTTGGGCGCCCTCGGCATGGCCTTCGGCGCGGGCTTCGGGCTGCCGCGCTGGCTGCTGGGTTACCTCAAGACGAAGCGCGAAAAGGCATTTTTGAAAGCGCTGCCGGACGCGGTCGACGTGATCGTCCGTGGCATCAAGGCCGGACTGCCGCTGTTCGAATCGATCAAGGTGGTCGCGGCCGACTCGCCGGAGCCGCTGAGGAGCGAGTTCCTGGCCATCATCGAAACCCAAACCATCGGGATGCCGCTCGGCGAAGCCTGCGCGCGCCTTTATGAAAGGATGCCGGTGCCGGAAGCCAACTTCTTCGGCATCGTGATCGCGATCCAGCAGAAATCGGGCGGCAATCTGTCGGAAGCGCTCGGCAACCTTTCGAAGGTGCTGCGCGACCGCAAGAAGATGGCGGAGAAAATTCAGGCGATGTCGATGGAAGCCAAGGCCTCCGCCGCCATCATCGGCTCTCTTCCGCCGGTCGTGATGGTGCTGGTCTGGATTACAACGCCCGACTACATCTCGCTTCTGTGGACCGACCGGCTCGGCCAATTCATGCTTGTGTGCTGCGTTGGCTGGATGACGATCGGCGTTCTCGTGATGAAGAAAATGATCAACTTCGACTTCTGACGGTGTAACATGGTTGAGTTCCTCATAAACAAGATGCACGACGCCCGGTTCATGACCATGTTCCTGGCCGCCATTGCCGCGACCCTGACCGCCTACACGCTGGTCACGCCGCTGTTCGCCGGCGAAGGCCTCGCCAAGCGCATGAAAGCAGTCGCCAGCGAGCGGGAACGGATCCGGCAGCGCGAGCGCGACCGTCTTGCCAAAACGGAGAAGGTATCGCTGCGCCAGAGCCCGAAGCAGCTGGTTTCCAAGGTGGTGGAAGACTTCAACCTGACCAAATGGCTGGCGCAGGAAGCCGCACGCGACAAGCTGATCATGGCCGGCTACCGCGGCCATGCGCCCTACGTCACGTTCCTGTTCGCCCGCGCGGTGACGCCGATCGTGCTTTTCATCGGCGCGGTGCTCTACGTCTTCGTCATCACGCACATGGACAAATCGATGCCGGTCAAGATCGGCATCTGCCTCGGCGCGGCCTATTTCGGGCTGCAGGCGCCGATGCTGTTCCTGCAGAACGCGATCACCAAGCGCCAGCTTTCGATCAAGCGTGCGTTCCCCGACGCGCTCGACCTGCTCTTGATCTGTATCGAGTCCGGCATGTCGGTCGAAGTCGCCTTTCGCAAGGTCTCCACCGAAATCGTCTCGCAATCGGTGGCGCTGTCGGAAGAATTCGCGCTGACCACGGCCGAACTGTCCTATCTGCAGGACCGCAAGGTGGCCTATGAGAACCTGGCGAAGCGTACCGGCCTCGACGGCGTCAAATCGGTCTGTCTGGCCTTGCAGCAGTCCGAACGCTACGGAACGCCGCTCGGCCAGAGCTTGCGCGTGATGGCGCAGGAAAACCGCGACATGCGCATGAACGAGGCCGAGAAGAAGGCGGCCGCCTTGCCGCCGAAGCTGACCGTGCCGATGATCCTGTTCTTCCTGCCGTGCCTGTTCATCGTCATTCTCGGGCCGACCTACATCAAGCTGCAGACGACGACGATCCTCTAAAGCATCATCGGTCCTGATTGAATCAGAACCGATAGCCGCTTTGGCGCGTTTTCTACCGCAGACGGGCCTACGCAAGCTGCGTAAACTCGATTGCTGTGCAAACCGGTAGCCACCCCCGGATCAAGTCCGAGGGCACGCTTCGCTCGAAAACGTTCTGAATCGGAACCCACCAGAAAATCTGGATTGAGCGGTCCGGCCGATCGATCCGCCGCGCAGCTATCAGTCGGGCCGGTTGAGCGCGGCCACCGGAACGGTCTTGCCGCCGCGCGGATCCTTGCGGCTCAGCATTTCCCGCAGATAGGCCACGTTCGCCGCGGCCTCCTCGGACGGCAGATCGCCCTTGGCGATGGTCTCGGCCTCAGTGAAACGGCCCTGCAAGCCGACCACCAGCGCCAGATTCTGCCGCACCCGCGCGTCCGCCCGCGGATTGCCATAGGCACGCCGCAGCGCCGCCTCGGCGTCGGGCAGTTCGCGCGTCAGCATGTAGGACAGGCCGAGATTGGACAGCACCGACGGTTCTTCCGGCGCGATCTTCAGCGCGCTGGCATAATAGCGGCGGGCTTCCTCGTGCTTGGCGAGCTTGTCGAGCACGGTGCCCTGCACCGAGAGGATGCGCCAGTCGGGATTGTCGGGCGAATGGGCGCGGCTGAGAACGTCGAAGGCGGCTTGCGAATTGCCGTTGTCGGCGAGCGCGCGGCCATAACCGGCGAGCAGCGCCTTGTTGCCGGGATGGGCGATGGTGGCCTGTTCGAGAACGGCGGCGGCCTGCGAACGCTGGCCTGTGGCACGCAGCGCCTGGCCATAGGCCAGGGCGGCGTTGGCATCCTTGGGATTGGCGCGATAGCGCTCGCCATAGACTTCGACGGCACGACGCGGATCGTCGGGAATGGCGGGAGCGGCGGCGCTGCTGCTGGACTTCTGGGTCAGCGCGCCCGTCACATCGGACATGGTCTGGCAGCCGCCAAGGCTTGCGGCCAAAATCGCCGTCACGGCCGCGGAGGCGAGAAACCGGGCCACATTGGGTCGGACAAGGCTGGATGATGGACGCATGGCACTTCAACTCACGATTTCGGGTGGAGCCGAACACGCCAGCACTAGACTGTTAACCCTAACGGCTGGTTAATCGGCAGGCGGGAGCTCCGGCTCTGCGTTGGGCCCCCGACGGGGTTTTGACGTACAATTTTGCAGCTTCACCATTGAAGTCACACGAATATCCTGCAAGCTCGGCAGCTGACCGAGCCGCCCTATTTCCGCGAGACAAGCATGCAATCCCCGTTCGAGACCGCGCCCGCCGCCTCCAGCATTCCGATTTATTTTGCCACCAAGGCGACATGGGCCACGGTCAGCAAGGAGCTTCCTCCACACGCCCAGCAATTTGCTCTCGCCAACGATTTTGCCGCCAAGCCCGGCAAGTGCCTGACGCTCCCCTCGCCCGATGGAGGGATCGCGCAGGTCATCTTCGGTCTCGAAGAGGAAGGCAGCAAATCCCGTGACCTGTTCCGGCCCGGCGCGCTGCCGGGGCTGCTGCCGCCTGGCGTCTATCGCTTCGCCAATGCGCCGCACGACACGCGTCTGGCCACGCTCGCCTTTGCTCTCGGCAGCTACCGATTCGGCCGCTATCGCAAGACCGACAAACCCGATGTGCGCCTGGTGCCACCCGATGGCGTGGACATATCGGACGTCGCGCGGATGGCAGAAGCGGCCTCGCTGGCGCGCGACCTCATCAATACGCCGTCGAACGACATGGGCCCGGAAGAGCTGGCGGCGGCCGCCGGGCAACTCGCGGCGCGCTTCGGCGCCAGCTTCAAGACAATTGTCGGCGACGAATTGATCCAACAGAATTTCCCGCTGATCCACGCGGTCGGCATGGCCTCGACGCGCGCGCCGCGGCTGATCGATATGAGCTGGGGCGACCTTGATCATCCCAAGGTGACGCTGGTCGGCAAGGGCGTGTGCTTCGACACCGGCGGGCTCGACCTAAAACCCTCCAGCGGCATGCTGATCATGAAGAAAGACATGGGCGGTGCGGCCAATGTGCTGGCGCTGGCCCAGATGGTCATGGATGCCAAGCTGAATGTCCGGCTGCGGGTGCTGATCCCCGCCGTCGAGAACGCGGTGGCCGGCAACGCCTTCCGCCCGCTCGACATCTTCAAGTCGCGCAAGGGACTTAACGTCGAGATCGGCAACACCGACGCCGAGGGCCGGCTGGTGCTGGCCGACGCGCTGGCGTTTGCCTGCGAAGAGAAGCCCGATTTGCTGGTCGATCTGGGAACCCTGACCGGTGCGGCGCGTGTTGCATTGGGGCCGGATTTACCGCCCTTTTACACCAATGATGAGACGCTGGCGCAGGATGTTGCGCGTTTCGCAACCGGGGAGCAGGATCCGTTGTGGCGCATGCCGCTGTGGCCGGCCTACGATTCCTGGCTGGATTCGAAAGTCGCCGATATCAACAACGCGCCGTCGGGCGGTTTTGCCGGTTCGATCACCTGCGCGCTGTTCCTGCAGCGCTTCGTCTCCGACGCCCAAAGCTGGCTGCATGTCGATATCTACGGCTGGACTCCGTCGGCCAAACCCGCGCGCCCCGAGGGCGGCGAATGCCAGGCCGCGCGCGCGATCTATAAACTATTGAGCGAACGCTATGGATGATCCACGCCTGACCCCGGCCCGTCCGGACCTCGCCGCCAAATATCTCGAAGGCAAGGTCACGGCGGCGCGCTTTGTGACCGGTGAGGAATTCTGTGTGGTCGATGCGATCGCGCCGCTGCGCGAGGCGCCGGCCGCCGACGCCGCGTTGCTGACGCAGGCGCTGAAAGGCGAACGCGTCACGATCTACGACCGCAACGGCGAAGGCTTTGCCTGGGGCCAATTGAACAGCGACGGCTATGTCGGCTGGATTCCCGATGCCGCGCTCGGCAAACCATCTGCCGCGCCGACCCACAAGGTCACGGTGCTACGGACCTTTGCGTTTCCGGCCGCGTCGATCAAGCTGCCGCCGGTGGATACGCTGTCGCTGGGGACGTTGATCACGGTGGCGCGCGAGGACGGCGCGTTCGCCGTCACGCGCGAAGGCTGGTACCTGCCGCGCCGGCATGTCGGTAGTCTGGAGGCGATGGAAAAGGACTTTGTTGCGGTCGCGGAAAAATTCGTCGGCACGCCCTATCTGTGGGGCGGCAAGAGCAGCCTCGGCATCGACTGCTCCGGCCTCGTGCAGGTTTCGCTTAACGCCGCCGGCACCGGCTGCCCGCGCGACAGCGACATGCAGCAGGACGGCCTCGGCCGCGCCTTGAATCCCTCCGAAACCAAGAAGCTGCAACGCGGCGACCTGATCTTCTGGAAGGGCCATGTCGCGATCGTGCGCGACGCCGACACCATCGTCCACGCCAACGCGCATCACATGGCAACGGTAGTTGAAAATACGGCCGAGGCCATCGCCCGCATCAGGGCGGCAGGCAGCGAAGTGACGTCGATCAAGCGGCTTTAGTTCTCTGACGCGTTTTCTTTACGCGAACCGGTGTCCACTTCGCTCGAAAACGCTATCTAGACCTCTACCGTCCCATCCGGCACCGCTTCGATTCGGAATGCGGCGGCGAACAGCGCGCGGGTGTAGTCGCTCTGCGGATTCTTGAACAGCTCGGCGGCTGGCCCCTTCTCCACCACCTTGCCGTGACGCATCACGATCAGATGGCTGGCGAGCGACGCGACCACGCGCAGATCATGCGAGATGAACATGTAGGTGAGGTCGCGCTTGCGCTGCAGCTCGCGCAAGAGATCCACCATCTGGGCCTGGAACAGCATGTCGAGCGCGCTGGTCGGCTCGTCCAGCACGACGAAATCGGGCTCCAGCACCACGGCGCGCGCGATGGAGATGCGCTGGCGCTGGCCGCCCGAGAATTCATGCGGATAGCGAAACCGGGTCTTGGGGTCGAGGCCGACATCCGTCAGCGCCTTGATGACGCGCGCCTCGCGCTCCTCATATGTCAGCTTGGGTTGATGCACAGTCAGGCCCTCGGCGACGATATCGCCGACCGACATGCGCGGTGAGAGCGCGCCGAACGGATCCTGAAACACGATCTGCATGTCGCGGCGGAACGGCAGCATCGCCTTGAAACGCAGGCCCTGGATGTTGTTGCCGAGGAACACGATCGGCCCGTCCGACGAGATCAGCCGCAGCAGCGCGAGGCCGAGCGTGGTCTTGCCGGAACCGGACTCGCCGACAACGCCGAGCGTCTCACCCTTGCGCACCGCAAGGCTGACGCCGTCAACCGCCTTGATGTGATCGACGGTTCGGCGCAGCAGGCCGCGCTTGACCGGAAACCAGACCTTCAAATTATCCGCCGACATCACCACCGGTGAATCGGGCCGCGGCGGCGCCGGGTCGGGCTTTGGTTCGGCCGCAAGCAGGTCCCGTGTGTATGAATGCTTAGGCGCCGTAAAAACCTGTTCCACCGGCCCCTGCTCGACAATCTTGCCGCCATTCATGACGCAGACGACATCGGCGATGCGGCGGACGATGCCAAGATCATGGGTGATGAACAGCATGCTCATGCCGAGCCGCGTGCGGATTTCGGCCAGCAGCGCCAGGATCTGGGCCTGCACCGTGACATCCAGCGCCGTGGTCGGTTCGTCCGCGATCAACAGGTCCGGCTCGTTGGCGAGCGCCATCGCGATCATGACGCGCTGGCGCTGGCCGCCGGACAATTGATGCGGATAGCTTTGCAGCCGCCGGTCCGGATCGGGAATGCCGACCTGGGTCAGGAGTTCGAGCGTGCGTGCCCGCGCCATCGCGCCGCGGACGCCGTTGTGGAGAAACAGGATCTCGCCGATCTGCGCCTCGATCGTATGCAGCGGATTGAGCGAGGTCATCGGCTCCTGGAAGATGATCGAGATGTCGTTGCCGCGGATTCCGCGCATCTCGTTCTCGGGCGCGGTCAACAGATCCTGGCCGCGAAAGCGAATGCTGCCGGAAGGATGCGAGGCGCTCGGATACGGCAGCAGCCTCAGGATCGACAACGCACTGACGGATTTTCCGGAGCCGGATTCGCCAACCAGGGCCACGCACTCGCCGCGCCGAATCGAAAACGAGACATGATCCACCGCAAGGCTGTCGCCGAACGCCACCGAGAGATCGCGGACATCGAGCAGAGGCTGGTTGATGGCGTCCATGCTGCTCTTACCTGAACGTCTTGCGCGGATCGAAGGCGTCGCGTGCGGCCTCGCCGATGAAGATCAACAGCGACAGCATGATCGCGACCGAGAAGAAACCGGTGAGGCCGAGCCAGGGCGCCTGCACGTTGGCTTTTGCCTGCGCCAGCAATTCGCCCAGCGACGGCGAGCCCGGCGGCAGACCGAAACCGAGGAAATCCAGCGCCGTCAGCGTCATCACCGACGACGACACGATGAACGGCAGGAACGTCATGGTCGCCACCATCGCGTTCGGCAACAGGTGGCGGAACATGATCCTGGCATTGGAGACGCCGAGCGCCCGCGCCGCCTGGATGTATTCGAAATTGCGGCCGCGCAAGAATTCGGCGCGCACCAGGCCCACCAGCGACACCCAGGAAAACAGCAGGAGAATGCCGAGCAGGATGAAGAAGCCCGGCGGCAGCACCGCCGAGATGATCAGCAGCAGATAGAGCGAGGGTATCGCGTTCCAGATCTCGATGAAGCGCTGGAACAGCAAATCGGTCATGCCGCCGAAATAGCCCTGCACGCCGCCCGCGGCGATGCCGATGATCGAGGACAAGATCGTCAAGGTCAGGCCGAACAGAACCGAGATGCGAAAGCCGTAGATCAAGCGCGCGACCACGTCGCGGCCCTGGTCGTCGGTGCCGAGCCAGTTGTATTCGAGGTCGCTGCAGCCGTTCAGCCCCTTCTTCGTCACCACTTCCTTGCACTGGGCTTCAGTGAGCATCCAGGTCGGCTTCGACGGCGCCGGCGTTGGCAAATCGAGGTTATGCGTGCTGTAGGAATAGCGGATCAGCGGCCAGATGATGGTGCCGCCCTTGTCGGCGATCTGCTTCTGCAAGTAGGGGTCGCGGTAGTCGGCGGCGGTCTCGAAGTCGCCGCCGAAGGTGGTTTCGGAATAGCTGACGAAGGCAGGCCAATAGAGACGACCGTCGTACTTGATCAAAAATGGCCTGTCGTTGGCGATCAGCTCCGCAAACAGCGAGACCACGAACAGGACCATGAAGATCCAGAACGACCAGTACCCCCTGCGATTGGCCTTGAAGTTCTGCCAGCGGCGGCGGTTGAGCGGCGACGGCGTGAAGGCATGGCGCGTCATCGGCACGGCCTCGCCGAGCGGCGATTGCGTCGTGGTCTCGACCGGCTGGGGTGCGGTGATCGTCATCAGACCTCACGCGCCTCGAAGTCGATCCGTGGATCGACCCACATATAAGCGAGGTCGGAGATCAGATTGACCACGAGGCCGACCAGCGAAAAGATGAACAACGTTCCGAACACAACGGGATAGTCGCGGTTCAGCACGCTTTCGAAACCGAGCAGGCCGAGCCCGTCGAGCGAGAAGATCGTCTCGATCAGGAGCGAGCCGGAGAAAAAGGCGGAAATGAACGCGCTCGGAAAACCCGCGATCACGATCAGCATCGCGTTGCGGAAGACGTGATTATACAGCACCTGCCGCTCGCCGCAGCCCTTGGCGCGCGCCGTCATCACATATTGCTTGCGGATCTCGTCGAGGAACGAGTTCTTGGTCAGCAGCGTCATGGTGGCGAAGGCGCCGAGCGCCATCGCGATCAGCGGCAGCGTGAGGTGCCAGAAATAGTCGATGATTTTCCAGTACCAGGGGAACTGCGCCCAGCCGTCCGAGGTCAGCCCGCGCAGCGGGAAGATGTTGAAGAACGAGCCGCCGGCGAACAGGATGATCAACAGGATCGCGAACAGGAAGCCGGGAATCGCAAACCCGACGATGATGATCGCCGAGGTCCAGGTGTCGAACCGCGAGCCGTCCTGCACCGCCTTGCGGATGCCGAGCGGGATCGAGATCAGATAGGTCAACAGCGTCATCCAGATCCCGAGCGACATCGAGACCGGCAGCTTCTCCTTGATCAGCTGGATCACGCTGACGTCGCGAAAGTAGCTCTTGCCGAAATCGAACCGCGCGAAATTCCACACCATCAGCGCGAAGCGTTCGTACGCCGGCTTGTCGAAGCCGAACTGCGCTTCCAGCTTCTTGATGAATTCCGGATCGAGCCCCTGCGCGCCGCGGTATTTCGAGCTGACGGCGTCCGCCGATGCGCCGACCTGGCCGCGCGGACCCATGTCGCCGCCGCCCCCCGATATTCTGGAGGTGCCACCGGTGTCGGCGCCGGAGAGCTGCGCGAGCACGCGCTCGACCGGACCGCCCGGCGCGAACTGCACCACGATGAACGACACGAACAGGATGCCGAGCAGCGTCGGAAGCATCAGGAAAATACGGCGGGCGATATAAGCGGCCATGAATTACTTCGCCTGCTCGAGTTTCGCAGCCTTGTTGGCCTCGAACCACCAGTTGTCAGGCGCTCCGGTGCCTTGCGTGTAGCGTGCCGGCTTGGGCGGATGGGAAAATTGATCCCAATAGGCGATCGGGTGATTGGTGCGAAACCACTGCGGCACCCAATAGCGGCCGGCCCGAAACACCCGATCCAGCGCACGGCACGCGATCGTCAGATCAGCGCGCGTTTCGGCGCCGATGGCCTTGTCGACCAGCGCGTCGATTGCAGGATTAGCTACTCCCGCCAAATTGTACGACCCCTTGGTGGCCGCCGCATGCGATGTGAAGTAAGGCCGCAGGCTGTCACCCGGCGTCGGCGACATGCTGAGGCGCATCGTCGTCATGTCGAAGTCGAACGACTCCACGCGAGCGCGATACTGTACGGCGTCGATCAGCCGGATTTCCGCCTCGATCCCGAGCAGTTCCAGGTTCTTGATGAAGGTCGCATGATGCGGTTTGAACGAGGGCTCGTCGAGCAGAAACTCGATCTTCAAGACCTCGCCGTTCGGCAGCAGGCGCTTGCGGTCCTTCACCATAAGTCCCGCGTCCTGCAGCAACTGCCCGGCCTTGCGCAGCAAAGTCCGGTCCTGGCCCGACCCATCCGACACCGGCGGCACGAACGGCTCGCCGAACACCTCGGCGGGCACCTGCCCGCGGAACGGCTCGAGCAGCTTCAGCTCTTCAGGCGACGGCAGCCCGGTCGCCACCATGTCCGAATTCTGGAACGGCGAAACCGTGCGCGCATAGGCGCCGTACATCACGGTCTTGTTGGTCCATTCGAAATCGAACGCGTTGATGACCGCTTCGCGTACCCTGGGGTCTTTCAGCTTGTCGCGGCGGGTGTTGAAGAACCAGCCCTGCCCACCCGAAGGCAATTCATCCGGCAGGGTTTCACGTTTGACCCGGCCGTCCTTGACCGCGGGAAAATCGTAACGGGTGGCCCAGATGCGCGCCGTGAATTCCTCGCGGTAGAGATAATTCTTGCCGGTAAAGCCTTCGAACGCGACATCGCGGTCGCGATAGAACTCATAACGCACGGTGTCGAAATTGTAGCTGCCGCGATTGACGGGAAGATCGGCCGCCCACCAGTCCTTGACGCGGTCGTATTCGACGAAGCGGTTGATCTCGTATTTGCCGACCTTGTACGGTCCCGAACCGAGCGGGATATCGGTGGTCGATTCCTCGAATGGCCGCGTCGCGTAATAGGCTTTGGAGAAGATCGGCAGGCTAGCGACATAAAGCGGAACGTCGCGCGCGCGGTTTGGCGCAAACATCACGGCCACCGTCGCATCGTCGAGCGGCTCGGCCTTCACCATGTCGCGCAGCTGGACCACAATCAGCGGATGGCCTTTTTCCTTCAGCGTGTTGAGCGAGAAGGCGACGTCGTGCGCCGTCATCTTCGAGCCATCGCGAAAGCGAGCCTCGGGGCGCATGGTGAAGCGGTAGGTGAGCTTGTCCGGCGAAATCCGCACCGACTTCGCCGCAAGGCCATACATCGCGTCGGGCTCGTCATTGGCGCGCGCCATCAGCGAATCAAAGGTCAGCTCCATGCCCTTGGCGCCCTCGCCCTTGAGGATGAAAGCGTTGAACGAATTGAACGTCTGGAAGGACTGGTTGTAGGCGCGGGTCGACGGGATCGTGGAAAATAAGCCGCCCTTCGGCGCATCCGGATTGACGTAGTCGAAATGCTTGAAGTCAGCCGGGTATTTCAGGTCGCCGAAGACCGACATGCCGTGCATCTCGGTGCCGCCATTGTCGGCGGCGGCGGGACGAAACATGCTGGCACTCACCGCGCCGAGGCCGAGCCCCAGCACGTGCCGGCGATTGAGGTGCGCCATCCGGTTTTCCTTGCGCTTTTCCTTCAACTGCGCTTTCCGATCTTGGCTGCCTTTTCGGCATCATACCACCACAGCGAGGGAAGGCCCGAACGGCCGTATTTTGGCAACGGCTCGGCGTGGCTGAAACGATCCCAGCGGGCGTAGCGCGAGAAACCATAGGTGAATTGGGGTATGACATAGAAGTTCCAGAGCAGCACACGGTCCAGCGCTCGGGTCGCCGCCACCAATTCCTCACGGTCCTTGGCAAAAATCACTTGCTCGATCAGCGCATCGACGGCGGGATTCTTGATGCCGACGGTGTTCCTCGAACCCGGCTGATCGGCGGTGCGCGAACTCCAGAATTCCCGTTGCTCATTGCCCGGTGACAGAGACTGCCCCCATTGGTCGATGATCATGTCGAAATCGAAACTGCGGATGCGATTTTGATATTGCGCGTCATCGGCCACCCGGATCGACGTCGTGACTCCGATGCGCTCAAGTGATGGCTTGAAAAACAGGGCAATGCGCTCGGCGGGCGGATCCTGCACCAGGATTTCCACGGTAACAGGCTTGCCGTTGCTATCAACGAGCTTCTGGTCGCGTACCAGAAAGCCTGCCTCCTTCAGAAGCCTCGCACTCTCCCGCAAATTGGCGCGCACCGCCTCCGGATTGCCGCCAACCGGATTGACATAGGGCTTTGTGAAGACTTCGGCGGGCACCTTGTCACGCACCGCTTCGAGGATTTGCAGTTCACGTCCTTCCGGCAACCCGGATGATGCAAGCTCTGTACCCTCGAAGTAGCTGTTGATGCGCTTGTACTGGCTATAGAAGAGCTGCTTGTTCATCTCCTCGAAATCGTAGGCGTAATTGAATGCCCGCCGCAAACGCGCATCCTTGAATTGATCCCGGCGCAAATTGAGCACGAAGGCCTGCATCCGGCCTGAATCGTTGATCTTGAATTCTTCCTTGACGACCCGCTTGTCGACGACAGCCGGAAATTCATACTGGGTTGCCCATTGCTTGGCCGAATTCTCGCTAATCCAGTCCGCTTGGTCTGCCTTGAAGGCCTCCAGCGCAACCAGATTGTCGCGAAAGAACTCGAAGCGCAGTTGGTCGAAATTGTTCGTTCCAATTTGAGCCGGAATTTGCGCACCCCAATAGTCCTTAACGCGCTCTAGGGTGACGGAGCGGCCCGCAACGAATTCCTTGATCCGATAAGGACCCGAGCCCAGCGGCGGCTCCAATGTCGTTGACGAGATGTCGCGCTTGCGGCCCTGGCTGTCGGTGCCTTCCCAATAGTGCTTGGGCAAGACCGGCAATTCACCGACGATGGTCGGCAGTTCACGATTTCCCGGACCGTCAAACGTGAACTTGATATCGCGCTCGCCGGCCTTCTCTGTCTTGACCACGTGCCGGTAATAGGAGCCGTACATCGGGCTGAACTGCTTCAACACATCAATCGAGAAAATCACATCTTCGGGCGTGACCGGCTTGCCGTCGTGCCAGCGCGCCTCCTTGCGGAGACGGTAGACGACCCAGGAAAAGTCTTCCGGATGAGCCGCCGCTTCGGCCAGTAGGCCATATTCGGTGACGACCTCGTCCTGCGATTTGGTCATCAGCGTCTCATAGATCAGCGTGGCGGCCGGCGCGAGCGAGCCTTTAACGCCGGCGACGGCGAGATTGAAGTTATCAAACGTGCCGATCGAGATCATCCGGGCGACGCCGCCCTTGGGGGCGCTCGGATTGACATAGTCGAAATGTTTGAAGTCGGCTGGATACTTGATGTCACCGAACAGGGAGAGCGCGTGGCGCCATTGCAGCCCATTGATTTCGGACTGGGCGCGGGCGACGTCAATCGCGAAAAGGTTCGCATTAAGCCCCAGCGCCGGGGCCATCGCCGCCACAGCGCCGCCTTGCAGGAGGTGTCGTCGGGTGATCGCCAATGCAGAATTCCTGTTGCTGTGGGACCAAGGTCTGATCTTCAGGGCATAATCGCAGGGGTACGATCCTAATCAGAAAACCGGTGTCCGCTTTTCCGGATCATGCTCCAGTGAGGGCCCAGTATAAGGCAAGGGTGCGACGAATTTCGTTGCTTTTTCCTCATGTTATCAGCCAACGCAACGCGCCGGTGCGGCGAAAGGTCCCGATAACAACAACGCGATATGCAAACGGCCAGGCAATGCCTGGCCGTCATGTCGCCGAAGTCCATGCAGGACTGTCGAAATGTTATTTCGCCGCCGTCGGCAGCGGCACCGGCTTGTCCGCCAGCGTGGCCAGATAAGCAATCACGTCGGCGCGCTCGCTGTCCTTTGTGATACCGGCAAAGCCCATCGCGGTGCCCGGAATAAAGCCCTTCGGATTGGCGAGGAACTTGTTCATGTCGTCAAAGGTCCAGGTGCCACCCTTGCCCTTCATCGCGGCCGAGAAGTTGAAGCCGGCGCGCCCCTCGCCCTTCTTCTCGTTGATGACACCGAACAGGTTCGGACCGACCCGGTTGGGGCCGCCCTTTTCGAAGGTGTGGCAGGCCGCGCACTTCTTGGCGGCGCCGGCGCCCTTTTCAACCGAGGCGGTCTGCAGCAATTTCTCGATCGGCTCTGACGGCGCCGCGGCTTCCTTGGCCCCGCCCTGCGTCACTTCCTTCACGGCGATCTCGAAGCCCGGCTTTTCCGGCATATGGGGCGCGAAAATCGCGTTGGCGGCGAAGCTCGTCACCAGGACGAGAAGACAGGTGGCGAGAACGGCGCCGAGAATTTTGTTGAGTTCGAAGGAGTCCATAGTGGCTCAGGCTCCAGGCCTTAAAGGATCGACTTAAAGGCCGGCAAACGGCCGCGGTTTAGCCTCAGGAATCAGGCTTTCGCGCCGCACCCTCAGCAGGGTTGAGATATCGGTTTGCCCGGGCTCTGGCAACCCGTATAAACGCCCCGACTTTCCGCCAATCCCCATTATTTCCGGCCTGTTTTCGCTAGCCCGTGACCTCGCGCCCGATGACCGAAACCCGCAACCTGGTGCTGATTCCCGCCCGCATGGCCGCCACAAGGCTGCCCGGCAAGCCGCTGCTGGACATCGGCGGGGTGCCGATGATCGTTCATGTGCTGCGGCGGGCGGAAGCTGCCAACATCGGCCGGGTCGCGGTCGCCACCGATACGGCGGAAATCGCCGCCGCGGTGACCGCCCATGGCGGCGAAGCGGTCATGACCCGCCCAGACCACCCGTCCGGCTCGGACCGGATTTACGAGGCGATGAAGGCGCTCGATCCCGACGGCGAGGCCGAGATCATCGTCAATCTGCAGGGCGATTTTCCGACCATCTCGCCGGAGAATATCCGTGACGTGCTGCCGCCGCTGGCCGATCCGGCGGTCGATATCGCGACGCTGGCGGCCCAAATCCATACCGAGGAAGAGGACCTCGCGCCGAGCGTGGTCAAGGCGGTCGGCTCGCCGATCGGCCCGCGGCGGTTGCGGGCGCTTTATTTTACGCGGGCGACGGCGCCCACCGGCGTCGGGCCGCGCTACCATCATATCGGCCTTTACGCCTATCGCCGCGCCGCGCTGGAGCGCTTTGTGGCGCTGCCGCCCTCGCCGCTCGAGCAGCAGGAGAAACTCGAGCAGCTCCGAGCGCTGGAAGCCGGCATGCGGATCGACGTCATGATCGTGGACACGGTCCCGCGGGGCGTCGATACCCCGGCCGACCTCGAAACCGCCCGCCAGATGCTGGCCAAAACCTGAACGGCTGATACAAGGCCCCAGAAAGACGACATGACAAGCAAGCTGAAAATCGCGTTCCAGGGCGAACCTGGTGCCAACTCCCATATCGCCATCGTCGAGGCCTATCCGGACGCCGAGCCGTTGCCGTGCCCGACCTTCGAGGACGCGCTGGCCGCGATCTCCTCAGGCGAAGCGGATTTGGGGATGATCCCGATCGAGAATTCGGTCGCCGGCCGCGTCGCCGATATCCATCATCTGCTGCCGCATTCCGGGCTGTTCATCGTCGGCGAGTGGTTTCTGCCGATCCACCACCAGCTGATGGCGCCGCGCGGCGCCAAACTCGCCGACATCAAGACCGTCGAGAGCCACGTCCACGCGCTCGGCCAGTGCCGCCGCATCATCCGCAAGCTTGGCATCAAGCCGGTCGTTTCGGGCGACACCGCCGGAAGCGCGCGCATCGTCGCCGAACGCGGTGACAAGCATTGCGCCTCGATTGCGTCACGCCTCGCCGCCAATATCTACGGTCTCGACATTCTGGCCGAGGACGTCGAGGACGAGGCCCACAACACCACGCGCTTTGTGGTGCTGGCGCGCGAAGCCCAGTGGGCCGA
This sequence comes from Bradyrhizobium sp. AUGA SZCCT0160, assembly GCF_018130105.1. Taxonomy (NCBI): domain Bacteria; kingdom Pseudomonadati; phylum Pseudomonadota; class Alphaproteobacteria; order Hyphomicrobiales; family Nitrobacteraceae; genus Bradyrhizobium; species Bradyrhizobium sp. AUGA SZCCT0160. Next base: position 123,552 of record NZ_JAFCMD010000018.1, on the reverse strand, counting down.
GCAGGGATCGGGGCCGCTGGTGACGACTTTTGTTTTCCGGGTGCGCAACCTTCCCGCCGCGCTCTACAAGGCACTCGGCGGTTTTGCCACCAACGGCGTCAACATGACCAAGCTGGAAAGCTACATGGTCGACGGCGAATTCTTCGCCACGCAATTCTACGCCGATGTCGACGGCCACCCCGAGGACCGGAGCCTGGCGTTCGCGCTGGAGGAGCTGAAATTCTTCTCGCGCGAATTCCGCATTGTCGGCGTCTACCCGGCGCAGCCGTTCCGCCTGACGTTCAGCGAGATGGTGGATTAAGTGGCGCGGCGAAACTCTCTCAACACGTCGTCCCGGCCTTGAGCCGGGACCCATAGCCACCGGCCTTCGTGATGAAGGAAGGCAATAACCAGTTCATCCAATAATAATTGCTGCGGCGTATGGGTCCCGGCTCAAGGCCGGGACGACACCGTGCTACGCCGCGGCTTTGCTGCTGAGCCCGAACGCATCCGCCAGCAAGCTGTACGACTTCTTGCGTGCGTCGTGGTCGTAGACCGCGGTGATGATCATCAATTCTTCCGGCTGGCTTGCCGTGATCATCGGCTGCAGCTTGGCCATCAGGGTTGCCGGACTGCCGACGAACAGCCGCGAGCGGTTGCGCGCGATCGAGGCCCGTTCGGCGTCCGAATAGGGATAGGCCAGCGCCTCCTCGACATCAGGCAGTGGCAGATACTGGCCGCGGTCGCGGCGCAGGCGATTGAGGTCCATCGAGGACGCCAGCTTTTCGGCCTCGGCGTCGGTTTCGGCGGCGACGGCTGCGACCGCCAGAATGCCGTGCGGCGCCGGGCGCCAGCCCGACGGTTTGAAGCGCGCGCGGTAATGCGTCATCGCCTCGATCGCATCATAGGAGGCGAAATGATGCGCGAACGCGAAGCCCATGCCGACCTGGGCGGCGAGTTCGGAACTGTAGTCGCTGGAGCCGAGCAGCCAGATCGGCGGCAGCGGCGAATCGTCCGGCATCGCGACCACATTGTTGTAGGGGTGGCCGGCCGGGAAATCGCGCGTCTCCCACAGGATGAGCTCCTGCAGCCGTTCGAGGAAATCGTCACCCTCGCGCTTGTCGAGCCGGCTGCGCAACGCGTAAGCCGTGGCGCCATCGGTGCCCGGCGCACGGCCGAGTCCGAGGTCGATGCGGCCTGGGAACAGCGCCTCCAGCATCTTGAAGCGTTCGGCCACCACCAGCGGCGCGTGATTGGGCAGCATCACGCCGCCGGAGCCGACGCGGATGTTTTTCGTCACCGCCGCGATCTGTCCGATCATCAGATCGGGTGCGGGGCTCGCGACCGAGGCGAGGTTGTGATGCTCGGCAAGCCAGTACCTGACATAGCCAAGCTCATCGACATGGCGCGCCAGATCGATGCTGTTGCGCAAGGCCGCAGCGGGTTTGGTGCCTGTGGTGACGACGGAGAGGTCGAGGACTGAAAGCGGGATCATCGCGCTAGACTAGTGCGGCCGGCGGAAGCGACAAAGGCCCGGCCTGCGCAGATCAGGCCCGCGCTGCCGGCGACGGGAGTCAGGGCTCGACACCGCTCCGCGTGGGACATGACGCCATATGCAGGATTGACATCGGTCTAGCCCACCAACTTGTTGAAGCATCTTGCAGGACTTAGAAATGGCACAACTATCTGTACTATATAATCTTTTTGTGCCGTCTGGCTCGAAGATCATTCTGCCCACCATCCTATTATAACGGCCACAAATTTCACTATTCACGTAAAAATTGGGCAAATTCCCATCCTTGATGGGCTGTATGGACGGCCTCGTTTGGCCTATTTTAGCTGATGGCCGCTAGGCCTGATGCCCGTCCGCCTGTGGAGCCTGTGAGTGCCATGACCGAAGTTACGTCCGCTGCGTCCAACGGCCACCGCGCGCTGCAATCGCCAAAAATCTCCTTTGAGTTCTTCCCGCCGAAAACCGAGGAGATGGAGCGCTCGCTCTGGGAAACCATCAACCGGTTGGCGCCGCTTGCCCCCAATTTCGTGTCGGTGACCTATGGCGCCGGCGGATCCACGCGGGAGCGCACCCATTCGACCATCGCCCGCATCCTGAAAGAGACCAATCTGACGCCGGCGGCGCATCTGACCTGCGTCGGCGCCCCGAAGGGCGAGATCGACGACGTGGTCGCGCGCTATCACGAGATCGGCGTCCGCCACATCGTGGCGCTGCGCGGCGACCCCACCACCGGCATCGGCACCGCCTACAACGCGCATCCCGACGGCTATCAAAGTTCGCCCGACCTGATCGCCGGCATCAAGAAGCGCTATCCCGATTTTGAAATCTCGGTCTCGGCCTATCCGGAGAAGCATCCGGAGAGCCCGAACCTCGACGCCGACATCGACACGCTGCAGGCCAAGGTCGACGCCGGTGCGGCGCGCGCCATCACCCAGGTGTTCTTCGATAACGACCTTTATCTGCGCTACCTCGACCGGGTCCGCGCCCGCGGCATCAACATCCCCGTAGTGCCCGGCATCATGCCGATGCACAATTTCAAGCAGGCCCGCAGCTTCGTGACCCGCGCCGGCACCACGGTGCCGTCCTGGCTCGCCGACAAGTTCGAAGGGCTCGACGACGACGCCGAGACGCGAAAGCTCGTGGCCGCAACTGTCGCGGCGGGCCAGGTGCAGAAATTGGCAAAGCAGGGCGTCGACACCTTTCACTTCTACACCATGAACCGCGCGGACCTCGTGTTCGCGATCAGCCATTTGCTGGGCATCCGTCCCAATGGCGCACAGAAAGCTGCCTGATCCGATGACCGTACCTGTGTCCCCGAAGCGAACCGCCCTGCGCGCGGCTGCCCGCGAACGCATCCTGGTGCTCGATGGCGCCATGGGCACCATGATCCAGGGCCTGCAATATGACGAGGCCGCGTTCCGCGGCGAGCGCTTCAAGGATTTCCACCGCGACGTCCGCGGCAACAACGATCTGCTGATCCTGACCCAGCCGCAGGCGATCGAGGACATCCACGCCGATTATTTGCGCGCCGGCGCCGACATCGTCGCGACCAATACCTTCTCCTCGACCTCGATCGCGCAGGCCGATTACGACATGTCGGACCTCGCCTACGAACTCAATCGCGACGGCGCGCGGCTCTGCCGCAACGCCGCCGAGCGCGTCACCGCCGAGGACGGCAAGCCGCGTTTCGTCGCCGGCGCCTTGGGCCCGACCAACCGCACCGCCTCGATCTCGCCTGATGTGTCCAACCCCGGCTACCGCGCCGTCACGTTTGACGATCTGCGCAAGTCCTATGGCGAACAGATCAACGGTCTCCTGGACGGCGGCGCCGACCTGCTGCTGGTCGAAACCATTTTTGACACGCTGAACGCCAAGGCGGCGCTCTACGCGATCTCGGAAATCTGCGAGCAACGCGGCATCGACGTGCCCGTGATGATCTCGGGCACCATCACCGACAAATCCGGCCGCCTCCTCTCGGGGCAATTGCCTGAGGCCTTCTGGAATTCGGTGCGGCATGCCAAGCCGATCACGATCGGCTTCAACTGCGCGCTCGGCGCCGAGGATCTGCGCGCCCACATCGCCGACATCGGCCGCGTCGCGGATACGCTGGTGTGCGCCTATCCGAACGCCGGCCTGCCCAATGAATTCGGCCAGTATGACGAGAGCCCGGAGTTCATGGCGGGCCTGATCGGCGAGTTCGCACAAGCCGGCCTCGTCAACATTGTCGGTGGCTGCTGCGGCACCACGCCCGCCCACATCGCGGCGATTGCTGCGGCCGTCGCCCCGCACAAGCCCCGCGCCGTTCCGGAGATCGAACCCCGTCTTCGTTTGTCCGGTCTGGAGCCGTTCGAGCTCACGCCCGCGATCCCGTTTGTGAACGTCGGCGAGCGCACCAACGTCACGGGTTCGGCGAAATTTCGTAAACTGATCACCGCCGGCGACTACACCGCAGCTTTGCAGGTCGCCCGCGACCAGGTCGAGAACGGCGCCCAGATCATCGACGTCAACATGGACGAAGGCCTGCTCGACTCCGAAGCCGCGATGGTGACGTTCCTCAACCTCGTCGCCGCCGAGCCCGATATCGCCCGCGTCCCCGTCATGGTGGACTCCTCGAAATTCAGCGTGATCGAAGCCGGCCTGAAATGCGTTCAGGGCAAGCCGGTGGTGAACTCGATCTCGATGAAGGAGGGCGAGGAAAAATTCATCCACGAGGCCCGCATCGCGCAGCGCCATGGCGCCGCCGTGGTCGTGATGGCGTTCGACGAGGTCGGACAGGCCGATACGTTCGCGCGCAAGACCGAGATCTGCAAACGCGCCTATGACATCCTGGTCGACCAGCTCGGCTTCCCGCCCGAGGACATCATCTTCGACCCGAACATCTTTGCGATCGCGACCGGGCTGGAGGAGCACAATAATTACGGCGTCGACTTCATCGAGGCGACGCGCTGGATCCGCCAGAACCTGCCGCATGCCCATATTTCCGGCGGCGTCTCCAACCTGTCGTTCTCGTTCCGCGGCAATGAGCCGGTGCGCGAGGCGATGCATTCGGTGTTCCTGTATCACGCCATCAAGGCCGGCATGGACATGGGCATCGTCAATGCCGGGCAGATGATCGTCTATGACGACATCGACCCCGAGCTGCGCCAGGTGTGCGAAGACGTCATCCTCAACCGCGATCCCGGTGCGTCCGAAAAACTGCTGGCGCTGGCGGAGAAATTCCGCGGCAAGGAGAAGCAGACCAAGGAGCAGGATCTGGCCTGGCGCGAATGGCCGGTCGAGAAGCGGCTTTCTCACGCGCTGGTGCACGGCATCACCGAATATATCGAGGAAGACACCGAGGCGGCGCGCAAGACCGTCGAGCGGCCGCTCAACGTGATCGAAGGCCCGCTGATGGACGGCATGAACATCGTCGGCGACCTCTTCGGCGACGGCAAGATGTTCCTGCCGCAGGTGGTGAAGTCCGCCCGCGTCATGAAGCAGGCGGTGGCCTATCTGATGCCGTTCATGGAAGAGGAGAAGGCGCGCAACCTCGCCAATGGCGTCACCAGCAACGGCGGCCGCAACGCCGCCGGCAAGATCGTGCTCGCGACCGTCAAGGGCGACGTCCACGACATCGGCAAGAACATCGTCGGCATCGTGCTGCAATGTAACAATTTCGAGGTGATCGACCTCGGCGTCATGGTGCCGGCCGCCAAGATCATCGAGACGGCCAAGGCCGAGGGCGCCGACATCATCGGGCTGTCCGGCCTGATCACGCCCTCGCTGGACGAGATGAGTTTTCTCGCCGGCGAGATGCAACGGCAGGGCATGAACATGCCGCTGTTGATCGGTGGCGCCACCACCAGCCGCGTTCACACCGCCGTCAAGATCGACCCGAACTACAAGGGCGGCCCGGTGGTTCATGTCAACGACGCCAGCCGCGCCGTCGGCGTGGCTTCTTCGCTGCTGTCGCCGGACCGCCGCGAGGCCTATGCCGCCGACATCCGGACCGAATACGCGAAAATCTCCGCGGCGCATTTCCGCGCCCAGGCCGACAAGAAGCGGCTGAAGCTGGCGGATGCGCGCGCCAACGCGATGACCATCGATTTCGCCAAGACGCCGCCATCGAGGCCGGCGTTCCTCGGCATCCGGAGCTTTGACGCCTACGACCTTGTTGAATTGGCCGAATACATCGACTGGACGCCGTTCTTCCAGACCTGGGAACTGACCGGGCGCTTCCCGGCCATTCTCGACGATCCCAAGATCGGCGAAGTCGCCCGCTCGCTCTATGACGACGCCCGCAAGATGCTGGACCTGATCATCAAGGAGAAGTGGTTCACGGCGCGCGCCACCATCGGCTTCTGGCCGGCCAACGCTGTCGGCGACGACATCAAGGTTTATGCCGACGATAGCCGCAAGACCGAGATCGCGACCTTCCACACGCTGCGCCAGCAACTGGAGAAGCGCGAAGGCCGCTTCAACTCGGCATTGTCCGACTTCATCGCGCCGGTCTCTTCCGGCGTGCCCGACTATATCGGCGCCTTCGTCGTCACCGCCGGGATCGGCGAGGACGTCGTCGCCGACCGCTTCAAGAACGCCAATGACGATTACTCCTCGATCCTGTGCAAGGCACTGGCCGATCGTCTCGCCGAAGCCTTCGCCGAACGGATGCATGCGCGCGTACGCCGGGAATTCTGGGGCTATGCACCGGACGAGGCGCTGGCGCCGGATCAGCTGATCCTTGAACAATATGCCGGCATCCGTCCGGCGCCCGGTTACCCCGCGCAGCCTGATCACACCGAGAAGGCGACGCTGTTCCGGCTGCTCGACGCGGAGAACACCGCGGGCGTAAAACTCACCGAGAGTTATGCGATGTGGCCGGGCTCGTCGGTGTCCGGGCTCTATTTCAGCCACGCCGAGAGTTTTTACTTCGGCGTCGGCAAGATCGAGCGCGACCAGGTCGAGGACTACGCCGCGCGCAAGGGCATGAGCGTCGCCGAGACCGAGCGCTGGCTGGCCCCGGTGTTGAATTATATCCCCTCGCAGGATCAGCCGGCGGCAGCGGCGCCCGCGCCGATCGCGGCGGTCCCCGCCAACGATGTCGCCTCGCATCCGCCGGGGTGCACCTGCGCGGTGCATCTGGCGTATCGCAAGAAGGCGGTGGGAGCGTAAGGCTTCCCGGCATATACCACTGTCATCACCGGGCTTGACCCGGTGATCCATCATCAGGAGACTCTCTCGAAGGTGGATGGATGCCCGGGTCAAGCCCGGGCATGACAGAGTGTGCCGAGGCTCCCCCATGAAATTCTTCTCCTTCTGGCGATCGCTGGCGAGCTTTCGCGTTCGCATCGCGCTCAATCTGAAGAACCTGCCGGCGGAAGTCGTGTTCATCGATCTCGACGCCAACGCGCAGCGCGGTGAAGAATATCGCCGCGTCAATCCGCAGATGGCGCTGCCGTCGCTGGTGCTGGATGACGGCACCGTGCTGTTTCAGTCGCTCGCGATCCTCGAATATCTCGAGGAGATGCATCCCGCTCCGCCGCTGCTGCCGGCCGATCCGCGCGGCCGCGCCCGGGTGCGCGGGCTCGCGCAAATGGTCGCCTGCGAAGGCCATCCGCTGCTGACGCCGCGGGTGCGCCGCTATCTCGATCACGAACTGAATTTGCGCGACACCCAGCAGGCCGCATGGCGGCGACACTGGACCGTGGAGACGCTGGCTGCGCTGGAAAGCCATCTTGCCGGCCACAAGGCGATCGGTCGCTTTTGTCGTGGCGATACGCCCGGCATGGCCGACATCTGCCTGGTCACCCACGTCACCGCGGCGGTCAATCAGCAGATCGACCTTGCGCCCTATCCGGCCGTGAAGCGCATCTTCGAGACCGCGATGGCGCTGCGGGAATTTGCCAGCGCGCATCCATCGATGCAGCCGGATACGCCGGAAGCGATGCGGAGCAAGGGGTGAGCGAGCAGCCGTCGCCATGTGAAAACCTCTGTGCATGCGCGGCAGGTCTGTTCCCTCCCCCCTTGCGGGGGAGGGTTAGGGAGAGGGGTGGCGTCATCGGGACTGCCCGTGAGAACCCCTCTCCCCGGCCCTCCCCCGCAAGGGGGGAGGGAGCCCACCGTCCACGTCGCGCGCATTTTCGATCCAACTTTCAAACAGCAGATGTGTGTTCGTATTCTCGCGGCGCATTGCGCCCGAGCTTTGCCAGAAATTTCCTTGCCCTCCAATGAGAGGGCGCAGGGAAGACCGGGTGCGCGCTGCACCCGCGGTCCCGTGTGCGGTTTGCACTAAGTAGGCTGCACACGAGCATACAGGGCAGCGGTGAACACCCGGCCTTCCCTGCGCAATGGCTTTACGGCTTATGCCGCGCTCTCCCCGGAGACGAGTTCTGGTTGACTCCGTCGCTATCGTTTCCGCTCACGCTTCTCCGACAGCTTGACGCCTGCAACGGGCGCCAGGACCACACGGTTTTGCCGTACGCTTAATCCACGCCGTCGTCAGACGTGAACAAGCGTCCACCGCATCCCGCCGCGCGTTCGTGACGTGCGCACGCCCCTCTTGTCGGGCGGGACGCGACGATTCAAACCGCTGATTTGCCCGACGAGGGAAGCGGAATTTTGCCCGTCGGGTTAATTTGTCGCAGTGCGATCACTTACCCTTCAGGGGAGGGTAAGAAAGAAGCTCATCCCTTCTGCAAGATCTCCGGGAACGGTGGTAAGACCTCGCAGTACAGATCGAACTTCCGACAACTTTGACCGCCATGACAGGATCGGTAGTTTACACGAAGCGTGCCCTCGCAGGGCCGCAATCACTGATTTCAGACCGAGCGGTTTTCCGGATGCGAATGAAAAACGCTGCGCTGTTTGCCATCGGATTCTTGTCCATCAATCTTGGGCTGCCTGACAGCGCGAGATGCCAAACCTCGCTCGCTCCTCCGCTTTCGCTTGCCCGGCCGGCACCATCGTCCGACGTGGCTGCGACACCTCCGGCCGTCATCCTGGCTTCGCCGCCAGCGGCAGCCGAGGACGCGCCTCCGCCGAGGGCAACCGCCAAGCGCGCGGCGTCGCCGGTCGCCAGGGACGGGTCACCGCCTGCGGCAACCGACGACGCGCCTCCACCAAAGCCAACCGCCAAGCGTGCGGCGCCGCCGATCGCCAAGGACGCGTCACCGCCAGCGGCAGCCGACGACGCGCCTCCACCGAGGGCGACCGCCAAGCGCGCGGCGCCGCCGGTCGCCAGGGAGACGACGCCGCCGAAACCGGCCGCCGATCACGATGGCTTCACCGCCAACCTCGAAGACGAGCCGGCTCCAAAATTACCGGACCTGCCACGCACAACTAAGCGGTCGAAGCCCGTGAAAGAGCCCGATAGCATCGCCGGGGGACCGTGGGCCAACTCCGCGGAAGATGAGACGCTAAGACGCAAGCTGACGATCTGCCGCGACTGCAAGTAATGGCGCCCGGAATGAAGGGGAGATTCACCCCTTCGGCGGATCGAGCCGCTGCAGAATTTCCTGGAACGGCGGCAGCGCTTCGCAGCGCGCGGCATGGGCTTGCAGCGCCGGATAGCGCCCATCGAACAGCTCGGGGTGCGCTTCGCTCGTGAAGCGCAAAGCGCAGGCGATCATGATGTCGGCGTGGCCGATGCGCTCCCCGAACCAGTACGGCGTCGGGATCGCCTCGCGTTCCCTTTCCAGCATTTCAAGCACGCCGCCGATCTGCGTCTGGCAGCGCTCGACCCAGAGCGCGAGCTGTTCCTTGCGCAGCACCCGCTCATAGATCAGGCTGACCGCCTTGTCGGCGAGGCCGCTGCCGAGCGCGCAGATCCGCAATTGCCGGCGGCGCAGATCGCCGCGCTCGGCCACCATCGCCGCTTCCGGGCCGACCAGTTCGTCCAGCGCATCCAGGATGGCGGTGCTCTCGATGACAGCCTCGCCGCTGGCGAGTACCAGCGTCGGCACCCGACGCAACGGATTATACGGCGCGATCTTGTCCGCATCGCCGAAGGTCGACCATGGCTTGTGTTCGAACGGCAAGCCATACAGCCGCAGCGCGATTGCGACGCGACGAACGAAGGGGGAGTCGTATTGGCCGATCAGGAACATGGAAATACGCACTTATCGCCGGAATTGAGTGGGATCAAGGCTGAGCTTGTCAGAGATTTACGGACGAGTCAGCCCGGGAAGTGCGTGCCGGCTTGCGAGACTGTGTCATTCGCGGCAAGATCGAGCTAAGGTAGAAGTTGGCGACCCACGCACTAGCAAGCTGCGCGATCGGCCGAAACTCTAATTCGGGGCCCAAGGCACTTATGAAAAGCTTCGACTCGCGAGCTTACAGCATCAACGATTTCGTTGAATGGGATAAGCAGGGACAGTTGCTGCTCAATCCAGTATTCCAGCGAAGGCCGGTTTGGAGTGAAAAAGCTAAAAGCTATTTGATGGATACGATCCTTCGGGGCAAGCCGATACCGAAGGTATTCATGCGCCAGAAGATAAACGTGACTACAAAAACGTCCATTCGAGAGGTGGTTGACGGCCAACAGCGATTGCGATCGATCCTATCGTATATCAAGGACGGCTTCAAAGTGAGTAAACTTCAAAATCCTGAGTATGGGGGCAAGCTATTCAGCCAATTGCCTGAAGATATCCAAGCACAGGTGCTTTCATACGAAGTCGCGGCCGATCTCTTAATCAATCTTCCAGATGCAGAAATCTTGGACATCTTCGGGCGCTTGAACTCGTATGCAGTGGTTTTGAATGAACAGGAAAAAATTAACGCAACACACTTTAGTGCCTTCAAAGTTTTAGCCGACAAGATCGGCTACAAATACAACGAATACTGGACTAAGCAGAAAATCCTCACTTCTCGGAATATTTTGAGAATGCAGGAAATAAACTTGGTGGCAGACCTGCTCATTGCGATGATCGAGGGTATTAAACCCAAAAAACAGATTCGACGATATTATTCTCGCTACGAAAAGTCATTTGACCACGACACAGACGAACTAGAGATGAAGTTTGCCGGTGTAATGGACAAGATCGCCCAACTCTACCCGGAGGGCTTGGCAGGAACGGAATTTGCTCGGGTACATCTATTTTATTCTCTGTTCGTTTCGGTCGCACATTGCTGCTATGGCGTACCGGGTTTAGGCGAGCAAACAGTAAATTTAAGATCCGCAGCTTCCATCGAACACGCCCGAAATGGCTTGGACCGAATTGGAGAAATGTTCGAATCAACCGACATTGCCGCGTTGGAGCCTAAGGAACGGCAGTTCATTCAAGACAGCCGCCGAGCAACGACCGACGAACCTGTTCGTGAACGGCGATCGTTATTCCTACTGGACTTAATGTCATAGGATTGCCTCGTGCCTTTGGCCATCGCGCTAGCTGAGTTCAGATCTAGCGTCGCCCAATGCGACAGTTTGATTGCTAATGCGCATCAAGTTGGTGCTTCCGGCGCACCGATCTTGCCCGCAATCGATCAAGAGCAAATAACCGTTGCAGCCTTTCTAAATCTATTCATCGCTTGGGAACGATTCCTCGAATCTTCCTTCGCCAATCTGATGACAGGTAGTCCGACGGTAAGCGGCACCTTACCTACTCGATATGTTGCGCCCCCGAGCCTGAATGACGCCAAATCCCTCATAATAGGCATCAACCGATATTTCGACTATGCGAACCACGACAACGTAAAGAAGATTTCATTGATGTACTTTCAGAACGGCTACCCTTTCGAACCTCATATCAGCAGCATCTTTTCAGATTTGGCCGACCTGAAGACTATGCGAAACTCTTCTGCACACATCACTTCGACCACTCACCAAGCTTTAGAGAGTCTGGCAGTGCGAATTTTTGGACAACCGCAGCCGGGGATATCGCTATATCGACTACTTACGACGATCGATCCGCGATCTCCCAATCAAGATACCGTTTTCGTTACTTACAAAGACAAGCTGTTGGTAACTGCGGAACTCATTGCAAACGGATGACTTTGAAAACATCGTCGTCAGACCGGAAGGACGCCATGCGCCTGCCACTCAACGTCCTCGGGCTTTTGTTGCTACTCTTTGCCGGCTCAGCTCACGCCCAGAGCGGCCCCGTCGGCTTCCAGTCGCCATCGAAAAACATCGCCTGCGCGTATTTCGACTACGACAAGCAGAACACGCTCCGATGCGACATCATGGAAGCCACGGTGACCGCGCGCCGGCCGGCCGACTGTGATCTTGAATGGGGCAAGGCGTTCGAGATGCGATCCAGGGGCAGCGCCGTGCGCCTCTGCTACGGCGATACAGTGATGGACCCCAGGATGCCGATGCTGGCCTATGGCGAGGTCTGGCAGCGCGGCGGATTTACCTGCACGTCGGAGCAATCGGGCGTGACCTGCTTCAACGCGGACAGGCGCGGGTTTTCGCTGTCGCGGGCGAAGCAGGAGACTTTCTAGGGATTGAGAAACTGCTTGCTCTATGAAGCATGGGTCGATGCAATGGCTACGATTAGCGAGCGAGAGGTGGGGTTTGGTTTAGAGTTGGGTGACAAACCTGCGGTTAGAGAGAGATGTCTTGAAGCCATACGAGACATTCAGAAGCAGTTAGCCGACGAACTGACAGGAACGTTTGAAGTATTTGATCTCGGAGTCAATCCGGAGCTTTCGTCAAAAATTGACATTAACAGAGATCTTGATTCATTGATGCAAGCTAGCATTTGGCACGCCATTGCAACTAAATTTGAGTTTAAGCTGAAGCTCTTGCACACGGTCGATGGCTATCTATCGGCGGTCGGGTCAAAGAATCCGGTCGCCACATTCCTATTGGCAAGATACCTCGTCGAACTAGTGGCGACGGTTAGCGAGATCGACCTCCTGATGTCGGCATGCCAGAAGATAAGCCTCCGCGACGGCATAGGTCGAGCGACAAATTTTCTCGCAGTACTGTACCGCGCTAGACACTCAACATCCGACGAACGCTTCAAGTCGATATTTTCCGAAGTCGGTATTCCGGCAGAACATCAACGACCAATTAGAATATCTACAGCGATAAAGCGTCTAACTTCGCGCCGCGGATTCAGTTCAGCAAATTCGATCTATGCTATGTTGTCCAATCTTTGCCATCATAACGGCTCCGGCCACAAAATGTTAGCAGAGAGAATTCGCGAAACTGATAGAATTGTTACACGGGGCGGAATGCCGATCTACGCAAAGAGTAAGGCTGCCGCAATAACGCTGGCTTACCCGGCGTCAGGCTTCGCATCAAATGCGCTCGGGTTGACAGCGCGAGTCGCTTGGTGGAGCGCCCATTCGGCAAACCAGATAATTGAAGAATTAGACGAGACACCTTTTACCGATAATGAGCTCCGCACCATCACCCGCGGTCGGATAATTAACGCAAAGCGATACTTCCAAGGCTCAAAGCCAGTAGCCATCAATCGCAAAGTACCAACGAAAGTAAGACGCAACGATCCATGCCCGTGTGGGTCGGAAAAGAAGTACAAACTTTGCTGCGGCAAGGCGTAACTATCGTGGATTATGCGATAGCCTTCTGTTATCCAATCACCGGCACGTGACTCGCCGCGTCACGCGGCGCCGTTCCATCAAGCCGCGGATCGTCCTCGATCTCGATTTGCCGCCGGAACGCGCGAAAACCCGAGCGCAGATAGAACGCCACCGCGCCGGGATGATCGTGGGTGCAGGTGTGCAGCCAGAGCCGCGCAATCGGACGCGACCATGAAAGCTCCAGCGCGCGATTCATGAGCCAGCGGCCGGCGCCGCTGCCGAACAGTTTTGTGGTGACGCCGAAGAAAGTGATTTCGCATTGGCCGGCCTCGCGAAAGTCCAGCTCCAGCAAACCCTCGTCGCGCCCCTCGTGCTCCAGCGCATAGACTTCCACCAGCGGCGAATGAATGATCGCCGCGAGTTTGGCGTCCCCCATCCGCGCCCGTGAAATCCATAGCCATTCCTCGCCGACGCGGCGGAACAGCTCGCGATACCAGTCGAGCGCGGGCGTCTCGACCCGGCGCAGCGTCCAAGCGCCCGTAGGGTCGGACGGGATTGCCGGAAGTTCGGTCATCTCCAGATGCGTAACGACGGTGGCGATCTTGCCGGAGGGAACGTCGAAGTCGCCGTCGGGAAGGATCATCGGGTACTCTCGGTCGAAGGAAGTAAAACGTGGATCGCCGGGTCGTCTAGTGCGAAGACGCGCTTCGCGCTTTTTGCCCGGCGACGACGGGTAGAGCTACCCCTCCCCCTCGTCGCTCGCCAGCAATCCCTTCACCGCCCTGCCCCACCCGGCGAGCTTCCGCTCCCGCGTTGCCTTGCTCATGTTCGGCTTGAACCTGTGCTCCAGCCGCCAATTGTCGGCAAATTTTGACGGCTCGGGATACACGCCGGCCTGCAGCCCGGCGAGGTAGGCGGCGCCGAGCGCGGTGGTTTCCTGGATCATCGGGCGATCGACCGGCGCATCTAGGAGATCGGCGAGGCGCTGCATGGTCCAGTCGGAGGCGGTCATGCCGCCGTCGACGCGGAGCACGTTGGCGGCTTTTTCGCCCGGCCAGTCGGCGCGCATCGCCTCGCGCAGATCGTAGGTCTGGTAGCAGACGCTTTCCAGCGCAGCGTGCGCGAGTTCGGCAGGGCCGGTGTTGCGGGTCAGGCCGAACAGCGCGCCGCGGACGCGCGGATTCCAGTACGGCGCCCCCAAGCCGACGAAGGCCGGCACCAGATAGACGCTCTGCATGGAGTCGGATTTGTCGGCGAGCGGGCCGGTTTCCGATGCCTGCTTGATGATGCCGAGGCCGTCGCGCAGCCATTGCACGGCGGAGCCGGCGACGAAGATCGAACCTTCCAGCGCGTAGGTGCGCTTGCCGTTCAATTGATAGGCGATTGTGGTGAGCAGCTTGTTCTTCGAGGCCACCGGCGTGGCGCCGGTGTTGAGCAGGGCAAAGCAGCCGGTGCCGTAGGTCGACTTGATCATGCCGGGCGTGAAGCAGGCCTGGCCGATGGTCGCGGCCTGCTGGTCGCCGGCGATGCCTGATATCGGAATCGCGCCGCCGAACAGGCCTGGCTCGCTCTCGCCGAATCTGGCGGAAGAATCCTTCACCTCAGGCAGCATCGAGCGCGGCACGCGCAGCAGTTTCAGCAGGTCGTCGTCCCATTCGCCGGTGTGGATGTTGAACAGCAGCGTGCGCGAGGCGTTGGTGGCGTCTGACGCGTGCACCTTGCCGCCTGACAGACGCCACAGCAAATAGCAATCGACGGTGCCGAACATCAGTTCGCCGCGCGCGGCGCGTTCGCGCGCGCCGGGCACGTGGTCGAGGATCCAGGCGACTTTGGTGCCCGAGAAATAGGGATCGATGATCAGGCCTGTTTTGGCCGAGATCGCCGGCTCATGGCCTTCGGCCTTCAGTTTGGCGCAGATGTCGGCGGTGCGGCGGTCCTGCCAGACGATGGCGCGGTGCACGGCCTGACCGGTGGCGCGGTCCCACACCACAGTGGTCTCGCGCTGGTTGGTGATCCCGATCGCGGCGATGTCTTTGGCCTTCAGCCCGGCTTTTTCCAGCGCTTCGCGGCAGACCATCACCGTCGAGGTCCAGATATCCTCCGGCTCGTGCTCGACCCAGCCCGAGGCCGGGAAATGCTGCGGGAATTCCTGCTGCGCCGTGGCGGCGATCGAAATGTCCGATCGAAACACGATGGCGCGCGAGGATGTGGTGCCCTGATCGATGGCCAGCACAAAGGACATGATGGTGCTTCCCGGAAAGGTTGGTGGTGGCCGAGAGGCAATCCGATTGAGAGGCGAAGGTCAATATCTCACCGTCGTCCCGGCGAACGCCGCTCTTCCTTCTCCCCTTGTGGGAGAAGGTGGCGCGAAGCGCCGGATGAGGGGTCTGTATCCTCAAACTCGAATCTTGCGTGAGGAGAGAACCCCTCACCCGTCGCCTCACTTCGTGAGGCGCCACCCTCTCCCACAAGGGGAGAGGGAAGAGCGCTACGTCGCCGCCGTCGTCACGCCGCCATCCACCACAATCGTCTGCCCGGTCATGAACGTCGAGGCATCCGACGCCAGATACGCCACGGCACCTGCGATTTCGTCGGGTTCGCCGATGCGGCGCAGCGGCGTCGAGGCGGTGCGACGCTTCAGATTGTCCGGGTCTTCCCACAACGCCCTGGCGAAATCGGTTTTCACGAGGCCCGGCGCCACGCAATTGACGCGGACGCCCTTCGGGCCCCATTCGCCGGCGAGGCTGCGGCACAGCGAGAAATCCGCGGCCTTCGAGATACCGTAGGCGCCGATCACGGTCGAGCCGCGAAACCCGCCGATCGAAGAGATGATGACGACCGAGCCGTTGCCGCGTTCGGCCATCTGCGGGATTGCCTGCGCGCAGAGCCAGATGTTGCTCTTGACGTTGGAGCCCATGATCTTGTCGAAGGCCTCGTCCTTGATGTCGAGCAGCGGGCCGTAATACGGATTGACCGCGGCGTTGCAGACCAGGATGTCGACCTTGCCGTAATGCTTTGTGGTGCCCGAGATCAGCGCGTCGACTTCCTCGCGGCGCGAGATGTTGCAGGGAATGACATGGGCATCGCCGCCTGATTTCTTGATGCCTTCGGCGACCTCCGCGCAGGCATCCGCCTTGCGGCTGGAAATCACGACCTTGGCGCCGAGCTTTGCCAGCAATTCCGCCGAGGAGCGACCGATGCCGCGGCTCGAGCCGGTGATGACGGCTACCTTGCCGGTGAGATCGAACGGGGTGTTTTTCATTGTTGTTTTCTCCCTGCTTCCATTTTTTCAGTCGTCATCGCCCGGCTTGACCGGGCGATCCAGTATTCCAGAGACGGCGATGGAAGAACCGAGAAGCCGCGGCGTACTGGGTCCCCCGCCTTCGCGGGGGACGACCATCATCAGATCAACCCGCCCGCATCCGTCACACGGCGCAGATGATAATCCGTGTCGCCAAAAGTGTTCTCGATCATGGTCAGGCGCTTGAAGTAGTGGCCGATCTTGGCTTCCTGGGTCATGCCGATGCCGCCGTGGAGCTGGATCGACTGCTGGCCGACGAATTTCAGCGACTTGCCGATCTGCACTTTCGCGGCAGCCACAGCCGTCGCGCGCTCCTTGGCGTTGTCGAAATCGGCCGCCATGGTCGCGAACATCGACATGCTGCGGGCCTGTTCGACGGCGACGAACATGTCGGCGGCGCGGTGCTGCAGGGTCTGGAAGGTGCCGATCGCGACGCCGAACTGTTTGCGGGTTTTCAGGTACTCGACCGTGGATTTCAGCGATTCATCCATCGCGCCCACGGCCTCCGCACACATCGCGGTGCGGGCGTCGTCGACCACGCGCTCGATCAGATCAAGCGCGTTCTCGGGATCGCCGATCGCAGCCTCAGCGCCAACCTCGACGCCGGTCAGCGTGATGTCGGCGGCGTGCAGGCCGTCCTGGGTCGGATAGCCCTTGCGGCCGATGCCCTTGGCGTTGGCGGGCACCAGGAACACGCCGATGCCGTTCCTGTCGCGCCGCTCGCCCTTGGTGCGCGCGGTCACGATCAGGGTGTCGGCGTTCTCGCCGTTGATCACGACGAATTTTTCGCCGTCGATCACCCAGCCCGCGCCCTTTTTCTTCGCGGTCGTGGCGACGTCGGACAGATCGTAGCGCGAATTCTTCTCGAGCTGCGCAAACGCAAAGGTCTTGCTGCCGTCGATGATCCCGGGAATATGCGCGGCCTTCTGCTCGGCCGAGCCGCCATGGCGCAGGAAGCCGCCGGCGATGACGACGGTGGCCAGGTATGGCTCCAGCACCAGCGCCTTGCCCATCGCCTCCATCACGATCGCGGTTTCAACCGCGCCGGCGCCGAAGCCGCCGTCTTCTTCCGAGAACGGCAGACCGAGCAGCCCCTGTTCGGCAAGCTTGCCCCACACGGTCTTGCTCCAGCCGCCCTTCTCGGTGCGGTATTTCTTGCGCGCCTCGAAGTCGTAGGAATCGTTGAGGAGACCGTCGACGCTTTCCTTGAGAAGCCGCTGCTCCTCGGACAAATCAAAATCCATGTTGTTTACTCTCTCCAGAAATCATGCGGGCAACGCTGTTGCCTGATCCTCGATCGTCATCCCCGCGAAAGCGGGGATCCAGTAATCACCGGCGGTGTGTAAGCCACGACTGCCGCGGCGTACTGGGTCCCCGCCTGCGCGGGGACGACAGTTGTGGTTGTGGCGAAGCTTACAACCCCAACACCGCCTTGGTGATGATGTTGCGCTGGATCTCGTTGGAGCCGCCGTAGATCGAGACCTTGCGGTTGTTGAAGTAGCTCGGCGCGATCTGCGCGGTCCAGTCCATCGCCTCGTTGGAGCCGTCGTCGCCATGCTCGTCATAGGGCGCGGCGAACGGTCCGATCACTTCCATTAACAGCTCGGTGGTGGTCTGCTGGATTTCCGAGCCCTTGATCTTCAAGACCGAGGACGCCGGATTGGGCTTGCCCTTGCCGTGCTTGCCTTCGTCGGCGACGACGCGCAGCTGGGTGAGCTCGAGCGCCTTCAACTCGATCTCGCAGGCCGCGAGCTTCTCGCGGAACCCCTGGTCTTCGAGCACGGGCTTGCCGTTGGATTCGACCTTGGCGGCGAGATCCTTGATGCGGCGCAGCCGCTCCTTGGAAACGCCGACCCGCGCGATGCCGGTGCGCTCATTGCCGAGCAGGAATTTGGCGTAATCCCAGCCCTTGTTCTCCTCGCCGATCAGATTCTCGACGGGCACCTCGACGTCATCGAAGAACACTTCGTTGACCTCGTGGCCGCCGTCGATGGTTTCGATCGGGCGCACCGTGATGCCCTTCGACTTCATGCTGAACACGATGAACGAGATGCCCATCTGCTTCTTGGCGTTGTTGTCGGTGCGGCAGAGGCAGAAGATCATGTCGGCGTGCTGCGCCAGCGTGGTCCAGGTCTTCTGGCCGTTGATGATGTATTTGTCGCCACGGCGCTCGGCCTTGGTCTTCAGCGAGGCGAGGTCCGATCCGGAGCCCGGCTCGGAGAAGCCCTGGCACCACCAGTCGTCGACATTGGCGATGCGCGGCAGATACTGCTTCTTCTGCGCCTCATTGCCGAAGGTGTAGATCACAGGGCCGACCATGCTGACGCCGAAGGCGAGCGGCGCCGGCGCCGGGTGCATCTGCAGTTCTTCGTTGAAGATGTAGTGCTGCACGGAGGTCCAGCCGGTACCGCCATATTCCTTCGGCCAGTGCGAGACGCCCCAGCCCTTCTTGTTCAGGATGCGCCACCAGGTCACCATCTCGTCCTTGGACAGGTGGCGGCCTTCCTGCAGCTTGCGCCGTGTATCCGGCGGCACGTTATCCTTGAAGAAGGCCCGCACTTCCTCACGAAACGCTATTTCTTCCTTGCTGAAAGCGAGATCCATCGGATCCTCCTTACTGAGCTAACCGTTGTTTGGGTTGGGCCGTCTGCGGCGAAGGCTGCCGCAGGCGCAATTCATGACGCGAAAGTTTTCCGACCGGCGTGCGCGGCAGTTCATCGACGAAATCGAGCGCGGCCGGAATTTCATGCTTGCCGAGCTTGCCGGTGAGGAAGCTGCGCAACTCGTCCAGCGCGAACGGTTTTGCATCCGCGCGTAGCTTGATGAAAGCCTTGGCGGCCTCGCCGCGGTAATCGTCGGGAATTCCGATCACGATCACTTCCTGCACCGACGGGTGGGTGTAGATCGCCTGCTCGATCATCTGCGGATAGACGTTGAAGCCGCCGGAGATGATCATGTCCTTCTTGCGGTCGACCAGGTAGAAATAGCCGTCGCCATCCATGTAGCCGATGTCGCCGGTCAGGAAGCGGTCGCCCACGAACGCTTCGGCGGTTTCCTGGGGCCGATTCCAGTAGCCTTTTGTCACATTTGGTCCGCGGATGCGGATTTCGCCGACTTCGCCGACCGGCATCAGCTGCTTGGGATCGTCGAGCGACACCACGTCCATCTCGATCCCCGGCAGCATCAAACCGATCGAGCCCGGCTTGTCCGGCCCTTCCTTCGGGTGCGCGGTGCCGGGCGAGCAGGTCTCGGTCATGCCCCAGCCGCTCTTCAGCTTCATGCCGACCCGCTGTTCGAGGATCCGCGCGACCTCGACCGGCAGCGGTGCGCCGCCCGAGCCGACGCTGACCAGCGAGGACAGATCGCGCTTGTCGAGATCGGGCAATGCGGCGATCGCGATCCACATCGTCGGCACGCCGGGGAACGCGGTGGCGCGCTTCGTCTCGATATCGCGCATGACAGCCTCGACGTCGAAACGTTGGTGCAGCGAGATCAGATGGCCGCGCCGGATCGAGGACAGCAGCACCACCGTCAAGGCATAGATATGGAACAGCGGCAGCACGCAGATCACGCGCTCGATTGGATTGTTGCGCTCGGCGCGCGATGGCCTGCCCCAGACGTCGTAGACCGACACGGCCGACGTCAGGTTACCGTGGCTGAGCATGGCGCCCTTCGGCAGGCCCGTGGTGCCGCCGGTATATTGCAGCAGCGCGACATCATCGGCGCTGATATCAGGCCATTGCGCGGGTCTTGCCGCGCCGTCGGTGAATTGCCTGTAGGTGATGACGGCCGGATTGTTCGGCAATGCCGTCTGCGGCGTGCCGACCTTGCCCCAATCATCGTCCTCGCAGACGATCAGGCGATCGAGCAGACCCTTCTCGAGGAATTTCAGTGCGGTCGGCAACAGCGCCGACAAATTGCTGGTGACCAGCACGCGCGCGCCGGAATCCGAGAGCTTGTGCGACAGCGCGATCTCGCCGTCGAGCGGGCTGAGATGCACGATGCGGGCACCGGCCTTCAGCGCGCCGAAGAAATTGACGGGATGGTCCGGCGAATTGCCGAGGAACAGCGCGACCGATTGATCCTTGCTGTAGCCGGCGCGAAGGAAGGCCGAGGCTGCCGTCGCTACCAGCGCTTCGAGCGCAGCGTAGCTGATCGGCCGGTCGCGGAATTCGAGCGCCGGGCGCGATCCGAACTCGCCGGCTGCTGCCGACAACAAATCAGGCAGCGTGCCGCGCGGCAGCGGATCGTCCCAGTGAACGCCTTGCGGATAGAACTGTTCGCCGGGATGGGTCATGTAAGTTTCGACGACCGTGAGGGAAGCATAAATCTAGGGGCTCCCTCCCCTCTTGCGGGGGAGGCCCTCCCCCGCAAGGGGGGAGGGAACGGAGAGTGCGAGCCTGTGTCGCCTTCGGCCATCAAGCCGCTTTCGACTGCGCCAGCGACGCAAAGGTCTTGCCCTCCGCGGCGAGACGCTTGAGCAGCGGCGCCGGTTCGAGCGAAGGATCGTTGGTCTCCTTGGCATAGTACGACAGACGATCCGCGATGTGCTTGAGGCCGACCTGGTCGGCATAGAACATCGGGCCGCCGCGATAGATCGGCCAGCCATAGCCATAGAGCCAGATCACATCGATATCGCTCGGACGCGCCGCGATGCCCTCCTCCAGGATCCGCGCGCCCTCGTTGATCATCGGGTACATCATGCGCTCGAGGATCTCGTCATCGCTGACGGTGCGGGTCTTGCGCCCCAAGCGCTGCAGGGTTTCCGCGATCAGCTTCTCGACTTCCGGATCGGGCATCGGCGAGCGCGAACCGCCTTCATACTTGTAGTAGCCCTTGCCGGTCTTCTGGCCGAAGCGGCCGGCCTCGCACAGCGCGTCCGCGATTTCCGACTTGATGCCGCGGTCTTTCCGCGAGCGCCAGCCGATATCGAGGCCGGCGAGATCGCCCATCGCGAACGGGCCCATCGGCATGCCGAATTTCGTCACGACGGCATCGACCTGCTGCGGCAAGGCGCCTTCGAACAACAGCTTTTCCGACTGCTTGCCGCGCTGCGCCAGCATGCGATTGCCGACAAAGCCGTCGCAAACGCCGACCACCGCCGGAACTTTCGCAATTTTGCGCGCGATCGAGACGGCCGTGGTCAAGGCATCCGGCGCGGTCTTGTCGGCGCGCACGATCTCGCACAGCTTCATGACGTTGGCCGGGGAGAAGAAGTGCATGCCGAGCACGTCCTGTGGACGGCTGGTCACCTTCGCGATCTCGTCGATGTTGAGATAGGAGGTGTTGGAGGCGAGCACGGCGCCCTTCTTGGCGTGCTTGTCGAGCGCGGTGAACACTTCCTTCTTGACCGCCATGGTTTCGAACACGGCTTCGATCACAAGGTCAGCGTCCTTGACGTTCTCAAGGCCGACCACGCCGGTGATCAGGCCCATCCGCTTGGCCGGCGCATCGGCTGGGATGCCACCGCGCGCGGCGGTCGCCTCGTAATTCTTCTGCATCACGCCCATGCCGCGCTTGAGCTGCTCTTCGCCGGTTTCGATCAGCGTCACCGGGATACCGGCATTGGCGAACGACATCGCAATGCCGCCGCCCATGGTGCCGGCGCCGATGATGGCGACACGCTCGACATTGCGCGGCTTGGTGCCTTCGGGAACGCCGGCGACTTTTGCCGCCTCGCGTTCGCTGAAGAAGGCGTAGCGCTGCGCCTTCGACTGGTCTGACGACACCAGCTTGAGGAAGCCCTCGCGCTCCTTCTTCAACCCCTCGTCGAACGGCAATTCGATCGCGGCGCGCACGGCGTCGGCGGCGGCGAACGGGGCTTCCAGCCCGCGCGCCTTCTTGGTGAGGGCCGCGACGGCGTTGGTGAAGATCGAAATGTCGGCTTTCGCCGCGGCGAGTTTTGAATCGTCGTCGCGCAGCTTGCGCAGCGGACGCTTCTCCGCCAGCACCTTGAGGGCAAAGGCCTCGCCGCCCGAGGCCGGGCCTTCGACGATTTCCTCGATCAGGCCGTTCTTGAGGGCTTCCGCGGCGCTGATCGGATCACCGCTGACGATCATCTTGACCGCCATTTCCGGGCCGATCGCGCGCGGCAGGCGCTGCGTGCCGCCGGCGCCGGGCAACAGGCCGAGCTTCACTTCCGGCAGGCCGAGTTTTGCCTCTTTGGTCGCGACGCGGTAGTGGCATGCCAGAGCGACTTCGAGACCGCCGCCGAGCGCGGTGCCGTGGATCGCGGCAATGATCGGCTTCGGCGAGTTCTCCATCGCGACCAGCACTTCATGCAGGCCGGGCGGCTTCGGCGGCTTGCCGAATTCGGTGATGTCGGCGCCGGCGATGAAGGTGCGGCCGCCGCAGGTCAGCACGATCGCCTTTACCTCGGGATCAGCGATCGCGGCCTTCATGCACTCGAAAATGCCGCCACGCACGGCGGCGCTGAGCGCGTTTACCGGGGGGCTGTTGACCGTGACGATGGCGATGGCGTCATGACGTTCGAGTGTTACGACTTCGTTCACGGGACTCTCCCTTGATCCTTGTTCTTGGTTTGCCGCTCGACTTGCGTTGAGTAGCTACGGGCTTTGTTGATTTCGCACTGCGAAATTCAATTCCACATCTTGACAGCGAGGGTTATTTTGAAGCACGTCCCTTGTCAACGAGCTCGGCACAGCAGCAGGCAATGAAACGTCCAGGGAAGAAAGCGGCGACTGACCGCAGCTTCGTCGTCGCGCTCTCCCGCGGACTTGATGTGTTGCGCGCATTCCAACCCAACGACGGGCTTCTTGGCAATCAAGAGATCGCTGCCCGTACTAAATTGCCGAAGCCAACCATTTCCCGGCTGACCTACACCTTGACCAAGCTGGGTTACCTTACACCCGTTCCGCGGTTCGAAAAGTATCAGCTCGCGCCATCAGCCATGGCCCTGGGGTATGCCGCGCTGGCCAATCTCGGCGTTCGGCATTTGTCCGAACCCTACCGTGAAGCGCTGATGCGCGAGACCGGCGGCGCGGTTGCGGTCGGCGGCCGCGACCGTCACAGCATGATCTATTTCGGCCAGAGCCGGACCGGCTTGCTTGGGGTGCAGCTCGACGTCGGTTCGCGGGTACCGATCGCGACCACCGCGATGGGGCGCGCCTACATCTGGGCACTGCCCGATGACGAGCGCGCCGCTTTGTTGCGCGAACTGCGCGATCACTACGGCAGCCGCTGGGCCCGGATGCGCGACGGCATCGAACGCGCGGGCGAAATGGTGGTGCGTCAGGGATTCACGATCTCCGCAGGCGAATGGCAAGACGATGTGCACGCGGTAGGCGTTGCGTTGAAGCTCAGCGATGGAACCGGGCCGTATGCCTTCAATTGTGGCGCGCCCGCTTTCCGTTTCACGGAAGATCGCTTGATCAACGACATTGGACCTCGCCTTGTGACGATGGTAAGGAACATCGAGGCGGCGCTGGGCGGCGCGGCCCCGCAATCCAAAAAAGAAGAGAACAAGAAATTGAAAGCAGGAGGGAAAGTTGCACGTGTGGTCGAGGGGATCAGGTAGCCATCATCATGGCCAGCGCAGAGTTTCGCGCGGTCATTCCCGCCCCATGAGTCATGTGGGCGGGACGCGATGACGCAGGCACAGCTCGCGCAGGGAAATGCTCCCTTGCTTGCGGTTCGCGACGTTAGCGTCGTGTTCGGCGGCATCATCGCGTTGAATGGCGTGTCCTTTGACATGCACAAGGGCGCCATCCTCGGCCTGATCGGACCGAACGGCGCCGGCAAGACGACGCTCTTCAACTGCCTTTCCAGGCTTTATCAGCCGAGCACCGGCGACATCCTGATGGAAGGCGTCAGCATCCTGACGCGGCCAGCGCACAAGATCGCCGAGATCGGCATCGGCCGCACCTTCCAGAACGTCGCGCTGTTTCCCAATCTCTCGGTGATGGACAATGTTCGCGTCGGCTGCCACGCGCGCTCCTCCAGCGACATCATCTCGGATTCGCTCAAGCTCGCCTGGGTTCGGCGCGGCGAAACGGAGATCAACAGGAAGGTTCATGAGATCCTCGATTATCTGGATCTCGGTGACGTCGCCCATACCGTGGTGTCCGGTCTGCCCTTCGGCACCCAGAAGCGCGTTGAGCTGGCGCGCGCGCTGGCTGCCGATCCGAAGATCCTGCTGCTCGACGAGCCCGCCGGCGGTCTCAACCACGAGGAAGTTCACGTGCTCGGCGACCTGATCCGCCGCATTCGCGACGAACGCCATATGACCGTGCTGCTGGTCGAACATCACATGGGTCTTGTCATGTCGATCGCCGACCATGTCGTCGCGCTCAATTTCGGCCGCAAGCTTGCCGAGGGAACCCCGGCCCAGGTCCAGGCCGACCCGGATGTCATCAAAGCCTATCTGGGGAGCAAGGACGACCAATGACCGCGATGCTCAACGTCAAGGATTTGCGGGCCTATTACGGCCAGGTCCAGGCGCTCCATGGCCTGTCCTTTGCCCTCAACGAGGGCAGCCTGACCACGCTGCTCGGGGCCAACGGCGCCGGCAAGACCACCACCCTGCGGGCGATCTGCAACATGGTTCGCTCCACCGGCGCTATCGAATTCGAGGGCAAGTCGCTCTCCGGCCGTTCGACCGAAAACGTCGTCCGTCTCGGCATTGCGCATGTGCCACAGGGCCGCGGCACTTTCACCACCATGACGGTGGAAGAGAACCTGCAGCTCGGCGCCATCACGCGCAGCGACTCGAAGAACATCGTTTCCGACATCGAGCGCATGTACGCGCATTTCCCGGTGCTGAAGGAACGCCATACCCAGCAGGCCGGAACGCTGTCGGGCGGCGAACAGCAAATGCTCGCGGTCGCGCGTGCGCTGATGTTGCGGCCGCGGCTGATGCTGCTGGACGAGCCGTCCTTCGGTCTCGCCCCCCTGATCGTGCGCGACCTGTTCAAGATCCTCGGCAAGATCAACCGTGAGGACAAGGTTACCATTCTGGTGGTGGAGCAGAACGCGCAACTGGCTCTGGAGCTCGCCGATCAGGCCTATGTGATCGAAACCGGAAAAATCGTGATGTCGGGGAACGCGAAGGAAATCGCGAGCAACGAAGACGTCCGCAAATCCTATCTGGGCTACTGAGGAGCACGGCCGTGGAACTATTTACCAACCAAGTCCTGGCCGGCGTCGCCACAGGCGCGATCTATGCCTGTATGGCGCTCGCGGTGGTCATGATCTACCAGGCGATCGACCATCTGAATTTCGCCCAAGGCGAAATGGCGATGTTCTCGACCTTCATCTCCTGGCAGCTGATGCAGTGGGGCATACCCTACTGGTGGGCCTTCCTGGCCACGCTGGCGATTTCGTTCGCAGGCGGCATCCTCATCGAGCGGCTGCTGTTCAAGCCACTCGCCAAGGCCCCGGTCCTGACCAACGTCGCCGGCTTCATCGCCCTGTTCGCCATCGTCAACTCGGTCGCCGGCCTGATCTGGGATTTCACCATCAAGCAGTATCCGACGCCGTTCGGATCCTCGCCCTTCCTCGGCAGCCAGCTGATCTCGACCCACCAGGCCGGGATGATCGGCGTCACTCTGCTGATGCTGGTCGGGCTGTACCTGTTTTTCCAGTTCACCCGGATCGGCCTTGCGATGCGCGCTGCTGCGGCATTGCCGGAATCGGCGCGGCTGGTCGGCGTCAACACCTCCTGGATGATTGCGCTCGGCTGGGGCATGGCCTCCGCGATCGGCGCCGTCGCCGGCATCCTGATCGCCCCGGTCGTGTTCCTCGAACCGAACATGATGGGCGGCGTCCTGGTTTACGGCTTTGCCGCCGCCGTGCTCGGCGGACTTAGCTCGCCGCTTGGCGCCGTCATCGGCGGCTTCCTGGTCGGCGTCTTCGAGAACCTCGCCGGCACCTACATCCCCGGCGTGGGCAATGAACTGAAACTGCCGATCGCGCTTGCGCTGATCATCACCGTCCTGGTCTTCAAACCTGCCGGTCTCTTCGGCCGAACCATCGTCAAGCGAGTCTGATCATGAGCGCAGCTGCAGAAGACGCCGTTACAGAAGCCCCGGCCGTCGAGGCCGTTCCGAAGCGCGCCATGACGCTGGGCACCGGCACCTCGCTGGTGATCCTGGCGGCGCTGCTCGTTACCCCCATATTCGTGAAGAACTTCGTCGTCTTCCAGATGACGATGGTCATGATCTACGGGATCGCGGTGCTGGCGCTCAACATCCTGACCGGCGGAAGCGGTCAGTTCTCACTCGGCCAGAGCGCGTTCTACGCGCTCGGCGCCTATACGTCGGCGGTCCTGATGGAAGTCGCCAACGTGAACTACGCGCTGACGCTGCCGATCGCGGGCCTGGTGTCGTTCGGCGCCGGCTATCTGTTCGGCAAGCCCGCCTTGCGGCTTTCCGGCATCTACCTGGCCCTTGCCACCTTCGCGCTGGCGGTCGCCATGCCGCAGCTCCTGAAGCTGCATTTCCTCGAGGCTTGGACCGGCGGCGTGCAGGGCCTCACCGTCATGAAACCCGATGCGCCGTTCGGCCTGCCGATCGGACAGGACAAGTGGCTCTACTACTTCACACTGGCGATCTCGCTGGCGATCTATATCGGGTCGATCAACCTGCTGCGCTCGCGCTCGGGCCGCGCCTTCATGTCGATCCGCGACAATGAGATCGCGGCCTCAGCCATGGGCGTCGACGTCGCGCAGTACAAGACGCTCGCCTTCGGCGTGTCCGCGGGCATCACCGGCATCGCCGGCGGGCTCAGCGCCATCGTCGTGGCGTTCGTGGCGCCCGACAGCTACACGATCAACCTGGCCATCGCGCTGTTCCTCGGCATGGTGGTCGGCGGCGTGGGCTGGCTGCCGGGCTCGTTCGTCGGCGCGGCCTTCATCATCTTCGTGCCCAACATCGCCGAGAGCATCTCCAAGGGCCTCTCCGGCGCCGTGTTCGGCGTGCTGCTGTTCCTTGTCATCTTCCTGGTGCCGCACGGCGCAAGGCAGGTCGCAATGGTTGCCCAGCATTTGCTCGGCAAACTAACGAAGAAAAACTAACCTCAAACTCGAATACAGGATCCGGATATAATGATGCTTTCGACAAGAAGCGCCGCGTTCGCGACGGCGCTCATCGCCTCTTTTGCCGTCAGCGGCAATGCTCTCGCCCAGAAGAAGTACGACACCGGCGCGTCCGATACCGAAATCAAGATCGGCAACATCATGCCCTACAGCGGACCGGCGTCCGCCTACGGCGTGATCGGCAAGACCGAAGAGGCCTACTTCAAGAAGATCAACGCGGAAGGCGGCATCAACGGCCGCAAGATCAACTTCGTCTCCTACGACGACGCCTATTCGCCGCCCAAGGCGGTCGAGCAGGTCCGCAAGCTGGTCGAAAGCGACGAAGTGCTCGTCGTGTTCAATCCGCTCGGCACGCCCTCCAACAGCGCGATGCAGAAGTACCTCAACTCCAAGAAGGTGCCGCAGCTGTTTGTGGCCACCGGCGCCACCAAGTGGAACGAGCCCAAGGACTTCCCCTGGACCATGGGCTGGCAGCCCAGCTACCAGAGCGAAGCGCGCATCTATGCCAAGTTCCTGATGAAGGAAAAGCCGGCTGCCAAGATCGCCGTGTTTTATCAGAACGACGATTTCGGCAAGGATTACCTCAAGGGCCTGAAGGACGGCTTCGGCGCCAAGGCGTCGATGATCATTGCCGAGGAAAGCTACGAGACCTCGGAGCCGACCATCGACAGCCACATCGTCAAGCTCAAGGCCACCGGCGCCGACGTCTTCATCAACATCGCCACGCCGAAATTCGCCGCCCAGGCGATCAAGAAGATCGCGGAAATCGAATGGAAGCCGATGCACCTGCTCACCAACGTCTCGGCGTCGGTCGGCAGCGTGATCAAGCCGGCGGGCTTCGAGAACGCGCAAGGCATCCTCTCGGCGGCCTACGCCAAGGACGGCGCGGACGCGCAGTGGGACAATGATCCCGCGATGAAGAAGTTCTACGACTTCCTCGCGAAGTATTATCCCGAGGCCAACAAGCTCGACGGCTCCGTGGTCTACGGCTACGGCGCGGCGCAGACCATGGTGAAGGTGCTGGAAATGTGCGGGGACGATCTCACCCGCGCCAACGTGATGAAGCAGGCGGCGAGCCTGAAGGACTTCACGCCCGACACCCTGCTGCCCGGCGTCAAAATCAACACGTCAGCCAAGGATTTCGCCCCGATCGAACAGCTTCAGATGCAGCGGTTCAAGGGCGAGAAATGGGAGCTGTTCGGCGACATCATCAGCGGCGAACTCAGTAATTAATATTCCGCGTCACGGGCAGTACGCCCGGGACCTTAGACAAAATATCGCCTCCCGCGGCTCCGTCGCGGGGGGCTTTTTGTTGCCCGGCGCGGCCGAAAGGTATTCAATAAAGGCAGGAGCCGGAAAGTGCTCCAACTTCAAGAAAAAACGACACATTCATCATGGTCTCCAGGGAGAGAAAAACATGCCTGCTATCAACTTGCGATTGGGGGCCTTTTCGGCTGCCCTCGCAGTACTTGCCGCCACCAGCAGCGGCGCACTTGCCCAAAAGAAATACGACACCGGCGCATCCGACACCGAGATCAAGATCGGCAACATCATGCCCTACAGCGGACCCGCTTCCGCCTACGGCGTGATCGGCAAAACGGAAGCCGCCTATTTCAACAAGATCAATGCGGAAGGCGGCATCAACGGCCGCAAGATCAACTTCGTTTCCTACGACGACGCCTATAGTCCGCCGAAGACGGTCGAGCAGGTGCGCAAGCTGGTGGAGAGCGACGAAGTTCTGCTCGTCTTCAATCCGCTCGGCACGCCGCCGAACTCGGCGATCCAGAAATACATGAACCAGAAGAAGGTGCCGCAACTGTTCGTCGCCACCGGCGCGACCAAATGGAACGACCCCAAGGAGTTTCCCTGGACCATCGGCTGGCAACCGAACTACCAGAGCGAAACCATCATCTACGCCAAGTACATTCTGAAGCACAAGCCGGACGCCAAGATCGGCGTGCTGTACCAGAACGACGATTACGGCAAGGATTACCTGAAGGGCCTGAAGGACGGACTTGGTGCCAAGGCGGCGTCGATGATCGTCCTGGAGGAGAGCTTCGAAGTGTCGCAGCCGACCATCGACTCCCACATCGTCAAGCTCAAGGCGAGCGGCGCCGATGTGTTCATCAACATCACCACCCCGAAATTCGCGGCACAGGCGATCAAGAAGAACATGGAGATCGGCTGGAAGCCGCTGCACTTCCTCAACAACGTCTCGGCCTCGATCGGCAGCGTCATCAAGCCTGCCGGCTTCGAAAACGCGCAGGACATCATCTCGTCGAACTACCTGAAGGATCCGACCGACAAGCAATGGAAGGACGATGCGGGGATGAAGGCCTGGAACGAGTTCCTGGACAAATACTACCCCGAAGCCAACCGTGCCGACGCGTCGGTCATGTACGCCTACACCGTGGCCCAGGGCCTCGTTCACGTGCTGAAAGCCAGCGGTGACAACCTGACCCGCGAAAACATCATGAAGCAGGCCGCCAGCATCAAGAACCTCGAGCTCGGCGGCTTGCTGCCCGGCATCAAGGTCAACACCTCGGCGACCGACTTTGCCCCGATCTCGCAACTGCAGCTCATGAAGTTCAAGGGCGAGGGCTGGGAACTGTTCGGCGAAATTCTCACGGGCGACGTCGGCGGCTAGCTCGACTGCCTGACTACTAAAGGAGCAGCCCCTGCGGCATCGCCGCAGGGGCTTTTTCTTGATGCTTTGCGCTAAATCGTATTCAATCCCGTCCACGTCATGCGCAAACTGCAATCAACAACAGAGCATGGCGCTTGCACAAAAAGACAATCTCAAAAAAGGGAGAATCGGAATGCCTATTGCTACCAGCAGACTCGCTATTGCCTCGGCCGCGTTCATTGCGTTCGCAGCCACGAGCAACGGCGCGCTCGCTCAAAAAAAATACGACAGCGGCGCCACCGATACTGAAATCAAGATCGGCAACATCATGCCCTATAGCGGTCCTGCTTCCGCCTACGGCGTGATCGGCAAGACCGAAGAGGCCTACTTCAAGAAGATCAACGCGGAAGGCGGCATCAACGGCCGCAAGATCAACTTCATCAGCTATGACGATACCTACTCACCGCCGAAGACCGTCGAGCAGGCGCGCAAGCTGGTCGAAAGCGACGAGGTGCTGCTGGTGTTCAACCCGCTGGGGACTCCGCCGAATTCGGCGATCCAGAAGTATCTGAACTCCAAGAAGGTGCCGCAGCTGTTCGTCGCCACCGGCGCCACCAAGTGGAACGATCCGAAGAACTTCCCCTGGACCATGGGATGGCAGCCCAACTATCAGAGCGAAACGCAAATCTATGCGAAGTACATTCTGAAGGAGAAGCCGAACGCCAAGATCGCCGTGCTGTATCAGAACGACGACTACGGCAAGGACTATCTGAAGGGCTTCAAGGACGGGCTCGGTGCCAAGGCGGCGTCGATGATCGTCATCGAGGAGAGCTATGAAGTCTCCGAGCCGACGATCGATTCCCACATCGTCAAGATGAAGTCGACCGGCGCCGACGTGTTCATCAACATCACCACGCCGAAATTCGCGGCGCAGGCGATCAAGAAGAACGCCGAAATCGGCTGGAAGCCGCTGCACTTCCTCAACAACGTCTCGGCTTCGATCGGCAGCGTCATCAAGCCGGCCGGCATGGAAAACGCCCAGGACATCATCTCGTCGCAATATTTGAAGGATCCGACGGATGCGCAGTGGAAGGACGATCCCGGCATGAAGGCCTGGAACGCGTTCCTGGACAAGTATTATCCGGAAGCCAACCGCGCCGACGCGTCGGTGATCTTCGGCTACACCGTGGCCCAAGGTCTGGTGCATGTGTTGAAGGCTTGCGGCGATAATCTCACGCGCGAGAACGTCATGAAGCAGGCGGCCAACATCAAGAACCTCGAACTCGAAGGCTTGCTGCCGGGTATCAAGGTCAACACCTCGCCCACCGACTTTGCGCCGATTTCGCAGGTGCAGCTGATCAAGTTCAAGGGCGAGACGTGGGAACGCTTCGGCGAAATCCTCTCCGGTGACGTCGGCGGCTAGCTATCTGGAATTTCGATCGGCCCATTTGTGGCCTCAAGCGCCCCCGCGGCCTCGCCCGCGGGGTTTTCTTTTGCGGCGATTGGATGGATAACCGGTCTCCCATTCGCGATCTCTGGCGTGAAACCGATGACCGACCGACGTCCCCTCCTGCGTGCGATCTTCGATGCGGCCGTCGCGGCCGCGCATCCCGATGTGGTGCTGTCGGCGCATTTGCCCCCAGCACCCAAAGGCCGGGTGATTTGCCTTGCCGCCGGCAAGGGCGCCGCGGCCATGGCCGCGTCCGCCGAGCGGCACTATCTCGATACGCTCGCGCTCGACCCGGAGCGCCTCACCGGCATTGCCACCACCCGGCATGGCCACGGCGTGCCGACGCGGCGGATCAGGGTAGTCGAAGCCGGCCATCCCGTGCCCGACGAAGCCGGGCTGAAAGCCGCCGACGACACGCTACGTCTCGCGGCCGAGGCAACCGCCGACGACCTGTTACTGGTGCTGCTGTCGGGCGGCGGCTCGGCGAACTGGATCGCCCCGGTCGAGGGCGTTACGTTCGCGCAGAAGCAGCAGGTGAACCGCGCGCTGCTCCGTTCCGGCGCGCCGATCGGCGAGATGAATATCGTCCGCAAGCATTTGTCGCGCATCAAGGGCGGCCGGCTGGCCCGCGCCGGGCACCGCGCCGCCGAAATCGTCACGCTGGCGATCTCGGACGTGCCGCACGACGACCCGTCCGCGATCGCCTCGGGACCGACGGTACCGGATCCGACCACGCTGGCGGACGCCCGCGCGCTGGTCGCAAAATACAATCTCGCCGTCGACGACGCGGTTCGGCGCGCGCTGGACGACCCGAAGAACGAGAGCTGCAAGCCCGGCGATTCCGCTTTCGCGCGCGCGCGATTCGAACTGATCGCGCGGCCGAAGGCCTCGCTCGATGCGGCGATCAGGATTGCACAGGAAGCGGGCTACACCATCATCGGTCTCGGTGCCGACCTCGAAGGCGAGGCGCGCGAGGTCGCGGCCGCGCACGTCCAACTGGCGCTGAAAGCGCGCAGCGAGGGCAAGCGCACCGCGATCCTGTCGGGCGGCGAACTCACCGTGACCGTGCGCGGCAACGGCCGCGGCGGCCCCAACCAGGAATATGCACTGGCGCTGGCGGACCTCTTGAAAGAGATACCGGACGTTAGTGCGTTGGCCGGCGATACCGACGGCGCCGATGGCGGCGCCGGCAGCGCGAGCGATCCCGCCGGCGCCGTGATCGACCAGACCACATTTGCGAAGATGAAATCGCTTGCCCTCGATCCCAGGGCCTATCTGGACAACAACGACGCCACCGCCTTCTTTGTGGCAACGGGCGACCTGCTGCTGACCGGTCCGACGCTCACCAATGTCAACGACGTCAGGGTGATCCTGGTCGACTGAATTTGGGCCGCGGTCCTTTGATTTGGGCCCTTCGACTTGATATCCGCCCAGGCCGACGGCATTAACGTTTTGTTGAGGACATTCGCAGGAATGCACGGGCAATGGCCGCCTCTCAAAGCTGCAATTCACCAGCCTGGTCCTTAATAGGACCCTCCTTATTGCCGGGGTGCCGCAAATCGCGGCAGGGGGAACGCGGAAATGGTGGATTCTGTAGCGGGGGCGATCCGCCCCGAGCCCGCTCACTTGAGTGCGCGGCTCGAGGAGGCGATCAATCATCTGTCGCTCGGCATTGTCGTCTTCGATGAGAAGCGGCAAGTCGTCTTCTGCAACAGACGTTACGCGCAGATGTACGGGCTTTCGCCGGAACAGGTGAAGCCGGGCACGCCGACCAGCGAACTGATCCGGCACCGGCTGAGGCTCGGCCTGAAAGCGGCGGTGGCGCCGGATGATTACGTTCGCGCCCGCGTCGGACAGGACATCGCGCTCGACACCACGTTCCAGGAGTTCACCGACGGGCGGATCATCGCCTACACGGTCTACCCGATGCCCGGCGGCGGCGGGATGTCGACCCATGAGGACATCACCG
Source organism: Bradyrhizobium sp. AUGA SZCCT0160 (assembly GCF_018130105.1). Taxonomy (NCBI): domain Bacteria; kingdom Pseudomonadati; phylum Pseudomonadota; class Alphaproteobacteria; order Hyphomicrobiales; family Nitrobacteraceae; genus Bradyrhizobium; species Bradyrhizobium sp. AUGA SZCCT0160. The sequence goes on along the minus strand of NZ_JAFCMD010000018.1, from coordinate 90,195 downwards.
AGCGCGAAGAACTCCATGCCCGCCTGAAGACACAATACGAGCTGGGAAGGCAGCAGGAAGAGGCGCTGCGGATACGCAACTTCCAGTTCGACACCGCGATCAACAACATGTCGCAGGGGCTGTGCTTCTTCGATTCCGACCACCGCCTGATCGTGTGCAACGACCGCTTCGTCGAGATGTACGACATTCCGTTCGGCCGTGTCGGCCCCGGCACGCCGCTGACTGAAATCGTCGATCTTCGCTTTGAAGCCGGCAGCTTCCCCGCGATGACCCGGAATGAATATCTGGACTGGCGCACCAATGTCGCGGTTTCCAACGTCGCCAAAGACAGCATCGTCGAACTGCAGAACGGGCGCACCTTCATGATCCGCCATCGGCCGATGCCCGGCGGCGGCTGGGTCGCCACGCACGAGGACATCACCGAGCAGCGGCAATCCGAGGTCAAGATCGAATACATGGCTCACCATGATTCGCTCACCGAGCTCGCCAACCGGGTGCTGCTCAACGAACGGCTCGAACACGCCCTGGGCCGCGAGGAAACGGTCGCGATTCATCACCTTGATCTCGACCAGTTCAAGGCTGTCAACGACACGTTTGGCCATCACGCCGGCGACAAGCTTCTGAAGATCGTCGCCGAGCGCCTGTGCGGGTTGGTTCGCCACACCGATACCATTGCGCGAATGGGCGGCGATGAATTCGTCATCGTGCAGGCCCCGATCGCGGACCCGGCCGATGCAACGTCGCTGGCGCAGCGCGTCATCGGCCTTTTGAGTGAACCCTACGACCTTGACGGTCACCAGGCCGTGATCGGCGCCAGCATCGGCATCTCGGTCGGACCCGGCGACGGCAACAGCCCCGACAAGTTGTTGCGGAGTGCAGACCTCGCGCTGTACCGCGCCAAGGGCGACGGACGCGGCACGTTTCGCTTCTTTGAGCCTGTCATGGATCTGCAGATGCAGACGCGCCGCGTCATGGAACAGGATCTGCGCAAGGCGCTGCCGGCGGGCGAGTTCGAGCTGCACTATCAGCCGGTCGTCAATCTGGCGAGCAACGAGATCAGCGGCTTTGAGGCCCTGATCCGCTGGAATCATCCGACCAAGGGCATGATTTCGCCGGCCGCGTTCATCCCGCTGGCGGAGGAGATCGGATTCATCGTCCCGATGGGCGAATGGGTCATCCGCCAGGCCTGCGCTACCGCGGCGCAATGGCCCGGCAACCTCCACATCGCCGTCAACATTTCGGCGGTGCAGTTTCGCAACCCCGGCTTGATGCAGGTGATAACAGGCGCGCTTGCCGCATCAAGGCTGGACCCGGCCCGGCTGGAGATCGAAATCACCGAGACCGTGCTGCTGCACAACAAGGAAGCGACACTCGCGGTGCTGCATCAGTTGCGCGAGCTTGGCATCCGGATCGCGATGGACGATTTCGGCACCGGCTATTCCTCGCTGACCTATCTGCAGAGTTTCCCGTTCGACAAGATTAAGATCGACCGCTCCTTCGTCAAGGACATCACCGAGAATTCGGGCTCGCTCAACATCGTGCGCGCGGTCGCAGCGCTCGCCAACGGCATGGGCATGACGGCCACCGCCGAAGGCGTGGAGACCAAGGAACAGCTCGACAGCATCGCGTCCGAAGGATGCACGGAGATGCAGGGCTTCCTGTTCAGCAAGCCGCTTCCCGCCCGCGAGATCGAGCGGCTGTTTCTGAAGGGGAATGGGGCGAAGGCAACTGCTGGACGTATCGTCGCTGCGTGATTCAAACACTTCGTCATTCCGGGTTCATCGCTGCGCGATGCCCCGGAATGACAGTGCAGCTAAAACTCCGCCGCGATCTTCGACAGCATATCGAGCAGTGCGACGCGATTGGCCGGCCCCAGCACTTCGTTGAGGCGGGCTTCGTGTTTGGTGGCGACGAGCTTCTTGGCGCGCGCCAGCACCGCGCGGCCCTTGTCGGTCAGCATCAGGATGTGGGAGCGGCGGTCGTTGGTCGAACGCATCCGCGTGCAGAGATCGCGGCTCTCCAGCGCGTCGAGCATCGCCACGAAATTCGGCCGGAGGATACCGAGCGTATTGGCGATCTCGGTCTGGTTGCGGCCGGGATTCTTGTCGAGCAGCAGCAGCACCGAGAATTGCGCCGGCGTCAGCTGCAGCGGCGCGACGCAGCGCAGGAAGTCCTCGAACACCCTCAGCTGCGCACGCTTCAGCGAATAGCCGAGCAGGTCGGACAATTCGCCCATATGCAGGGCGGCATTGTCAGCAGCGCCGTCGACAGGATCCTTGCCGCCTGCGCGGGAAGGCTTGACGGCGTCGGTGGCCGCCTTGGAAACTGTCATCGCAGGGGCTCGCAATCCCGATAAAAAGGTCCGCCAATGGTCCGGGCCTTGAGGTTATGTTTGATAATTGTTATAGACTATATCAAATGTCGGCTTCTTTCAACTGCCGATATCGGACCGCCGGCTAACCCTTAAGGGTCGGGATCGGCGCGACGCGTGAGGGGAGCGCCAGTCTTGAATACGACGATCATGCTGTTCCTGCTGCAGGACGGCATCACCAATGGCGCGATCTATGCGTTGCTCGGGCTGGCGCTGGTGCTGGTGTTTGCCGTCACGCGCGTGATCCTGATCCCGCAGGGCGAATTCGTTACCTTCGGCGCGCTGAGCTACGCCATGCTGGCGACCGGTCAGGTGCCGGGCACGGCGCGGCTGGCGGTCGCGATGGGTGTCGTCGCCTTCGGCCTCGATCTGTATGCGGCACGGCGCTCGCTCCGCATCAAGCTGGTGGTGCGCTCGGTGCTGCTCAACATCGTGCTGCCGGTGGCGATCCTGGCGCTGACCTTCGCCCTGGCCGGTCCCAAAACCCCGATTGCAATCAATATCGCGTTGTCGCTGCTGATCGTCGCGGCGATCGGGCTGTTTCTCTATCGCATCGCCTTTCAGCCGCTCGCGCACACCTCGGTGCTGGTGCTGCTGATCGCCTCGGTCGGCTGCCACCTCGCGCTGCAGGGCCTTGGCCTCGTGTTCTTCGGCGCCGAAGGCCTGCGCGGACCGGCGCTGTCGAATGCGGCGTTCACGATGGGACCGCTGCGCTTCACCGGCCAGAGCATCGCCGTCTACGGCCTGACCATCGCCTTCATCATCGCGCTGTGGCTGTTCTTTGGCTTCACGCTAATGGGCAAGGCGCTGCGCGCCACCGCCGTCAATCGCCTCGGCGCCCGCCTCGTCGGCATCCGGACCACGCTGTCGGGGCAGATCGCCTTCCTGCTCGCCTCCGTGATCGGCGCGATTTCGGGCATCCTAATCGTGCCGATCACGACGCTCTATTACGACACCGGCTTCCTGATCGGCCTGAAAGGTTTTATTGCCGCCATCATCGGCGGGCTGGTGAGTTACCCGCTGACGGCGGTCGCGGCGCTGGTGGTCGGCAGCGTCGAGGCCTTCTCCTCGTTCTACGCCAGTAATTTCAAGGAGGTCATCGTTTTCACGCTGATCCTTCCCGTGCTGGTGCTGCGTTCGCTCGCAGCCCCCGCGGTCGAGGAAGAGAAGGACTGACGATCATGACGCAGCGGCTTCCCCTCATCATCTTCGCCATCGTCATGGCGGTAATCCCGTTCATCCCGGGCATACCGCCGTTCTGGATCGTCCTCTTGGACAATATCGGCCTCGCCGCGCTGGTTGCGATGGGCCTCGTACTGCTGACCGGCGTCGGCGGCCTCACTTCGTTCGGCCAGGCCGCGTTTTGCGGCTTCGGCGCCTACACCACCGCGGTGCTGACCACCGCCTATGGCGTGTCGCCGTGGCTGACGCTGCCGCTCTCGCTGCTCGTCAGCGGCATCGCGGCGGTCCTGCTCGGCATCGTCACGGTGCGGCTGTCCGGCCATTATCTGCCGCTCGGCACCATCGCCTGGGGCATCGGGCTGTTTTACCTGTTCAGCAAGCTCGAATTCCTCGGCCGCAATGACGGCATTTCCGGCATTCCGCCGCTCAGCATCGGCGGCTTCCGGATGCTCGATCCCGGCACGATCTATTTCGCGATCTGGATCGCCGTGCTGCTCTCGGCGCTGCTGACCATGAACCTGCTGGATTCCCGCACCGGCCGCGCCATCCGCGCGCTGCGGCGCGGGCATATCGCCGGCGAAGCGTTCGGCGTGCAGACGCCGCGCGCCAAGCTGCTGGTGTTCATCTATGCGGCGGTGCTGGCCGGCCTTTCCGGCTGGCTCTACGCGCATTTCCAGCGCGCCGCCAACCCGACGCCGTTCGGCGCCCATGCCGGCATCGAATATCTGTTCATCGCCGTCGTCGGCGGCGCCGGCTATGTCTGGGGCGCGGTGCTCGGCGCCGGCATCGTGGTGATCCTCAAAGAGATCCTGCAGAGCTACCTGCCGTATATTTTCGGCGGCCAGAGCCAGCTCGAAACCATCGTGTTCGGCATCCTGCTGGTCGTCCTGCTGCAACTGGCGCCGACCGGCGTGTGGCCCTGGCTGATGTCGAAGCTGCCGCTCAAGCCGGCGCGCAAGATCCCCGACACCTCGCTCGAGCCGCCCGGGCGCGTGCGTGCGCCGTCGACACCTGCGGCGCTGCTGCAGGTCGACAAGGCGCGCAAGCAATTCGGCGGCGTCATCGCCGTCAACGACGTCAGCTTCGACGTCGGGGCGCGCGAGATCGTCGCCCTGATCGGCCCCAACGGCGCCGGCAAGAGCACGACCTTCAACCTGATCACGGGTGTCTTGACGTCGACCAGCGGCGCGATCTCGGTGCTCGGCAACAAGGTCGACAACGCGCCGCCGCAGGAGGTCGTCAAGCTCGGCGTCAGCAGAACCTTCCAGCACGTCAAGCTGGTGCCCGACATGACCGTGCTCGAGAACGTCGCGATCGGCGCGCATCTGCGCGGCCATGCCGGCGCGATATCAAGCATGTTCCGGCTCGACCGCGCTGATGAGGCCCGATTGCTGGCCGAAGCCGCGCGCCAGATCGAGCGCGTCGGCCTCGGCGACCAAATCGACCAGCTGGCGGGAAGCCTGTCGCTCGGCCAGCAGCGCATCGTCGAAATCGCCCGCGCGCTGTGCGTCGATCCGCTGCTGCTGCTGCTCGACGAGCCCGCCGCCGGACTGCGCCACATGGAGAAGCAGCGGCTCGCCGCGCTGCTGCGGCAACTGCGCGACGGTGGGATGTCGGTACTGCTGGTCGAGCACGACATGGGTTTTGTGATGGATCTCGCCGACCGGATCGTGGTGCTCGACTTCGGCACCAAGATCGCCGAGGGCACGCCGGCCGCGATCAAGACCAACCCCGACGTGATCAAGGCCTATCTCGGAGCCACCGCATGAGCGCGCTGTTGAAGGTGAGCGAAGCGCATGTCGCCTACGGCAAGGTCGAGGCGGTGCGCTCGGTTTCGCTCGAAGTCGCTGATAACGAGATCGTCACCATCATCGGCGCCAACGGGGCCGGCAAGACGACGCTGCTGAACGCCATCATGGGCATCCTGCCGCTCACGGGATCTGCGGCTTTCGCCGGCGCGGATATGGCCGCCCTCGACATCGAGGACCGCGTCGCTGTTGGGCTCAGCCTGGTGCCCGAGCACCGCGAACTGTTCGGCACCATGAACGTCGAGGACAATCTGCAGCTCGGCGCGTTCCGGATTCCGAAGGCGATTGCTGCGAGATCGTTCGAGCGGGTCTACACGCTGTTTCCGCGGCTGAAGGAGCGGCGCAAGCAGCTGGCCGGCACGCTCTCCGGCGGCGAGCAGCAGATGCTGGCGATGGGCCGCGCGCTGATGGGTGCGCCGAAGCTCTTGATGCTGGACGAGCCGAGCCTCGGCCTCGCCCCGATCATCGTCGCCGACATCTTCCGCACCATCGGCGAACTCCGCGCCGCCGGCGTCTCGGTGCTGCTGGTCGAACAGAACGCGCAAGCCGCATTGAAGATCGCCGACCGCGCTTACGTGATGGAGCTCGGCGAATTCGTCCTGAGCGGCCCGGCCGGCGACATCGCCACCAACGCACGCGTCGCCGCAAGCTATCTCGGCTTCACGCACGAGGGCGAGAGCGCGATTTAGGCAGTAGGGTGGGCAAAGGCGCTCTTGCGCCGTGCCCACCATTCTTCATGGAGGTAGTGGTGGGCACGCTTCGCTTTGCCCACCCTACGACGTCCCTCACTTCGCCGGAACGTACTTCCCGTTGTTCACGGTCAGGATGATGCGCGAGCGGTCATCCAGGCCGTAGCGGTCTTTTTCGGTGAAGTTGTAGACGCCCTGGCTGGCGGCGATGTCGCGTTCGGTTAATAGCGCCTGACGGATGCCTTCACGGAATTCCGGCGTGCCGGGCTTGCCGGCCTTCAGGGCCGGCGGAATGACGCGCTTGAGGACTTCAAAGGCATCATAGGAATGGCCGGCGAACTGGCTGCGGCTGTTGGCGCCGTACTTGGCTTCATAGGCGGTGTTGAGCGCGAGACCCGGCTTCTTGGTCAGTGCGCTGTCGGGCTGGGTTTCCGGCGACATCACCGGACCGGAAGACATGATCACGCCTTCCGCCGCCGCACCAGCAATACGGATGAAGTCCATGCTGGCGGCGCCGTGGGTCTGATAGATCAGGCCCTTGTAGCCACGCTCACGCAGCGCGGCCTGCGGCAAGGCCGCGGCGGTGCCGGAGCCGCCGACGAGGACCGCGTCGGGATTGGCGGCGAGCAGCTTCAGCACCTGGCCGGTGACCGACGTATCGGTACGGGCATAACGCTCTTCAGTCGCGAGGGCTATGCCCATCGGAACGGCCTGGGCCTTGAAATCATTGAACCAGAGGTCGCCGTAGGAATCCGAGTAACCGATGTAACCGACGGTCTTGATGCCGTGGGCCTTCATGTGCTCGTACAGCACCTTGCCCATGATCGGGATCGGCTGCGGCATCGCGACCGACCATTTCATGCGCGCCTCGTTGATCGGCAGCGGCGCCAGCGCGAAATGCGGAATGCCGGCTTCGTTGGCGACGGTGGAGACGGCAATCGTCGGCGGCGTGGTCGACGAACCCATGATGATGTCGGCCTTGGATTCGGTGACGAAGCGCCGCGCGTTGGTGGTGGCGGCGGTCGGATCGCCGCCGTCGTCGAGCACGATCAGTTTCAGCGGCACGCCGCCAATTTCCTTCGGCACGAATTCCAGCGCATTGCGCTCGGGAATGCCAAGGGCCGCGGCCGGGCCGGTGGTGACGATGGTGATGCCGATGACGATTTCATTGGCTTGCGCCAACGCGGGCACGGCCGGCAGCGCCAGCGACGCCGCAATCACGGCAGCGGACAGATAAAACTTCTTCATTCATTCCTCCCTTGGATATTGTTTTAATTTTAGATCAAAAATCGGTCGCCAGTTCAGCCCCTTCTTTAGGTCATGCGACGCGCCAAGTCAGCTAACAAGTCCGCCATATATGTCTCAGCCCCGCGTAAACCGCTCGATGATCTCCGGCGGCATCGGAGCCGATTTCAGCCGCGCGGGATCGTCCGGATGCCTGCCGACCAGCACGCGGGTCTCGAACGCCTCAATCGCCAGCGCCTCGCCCTTGAACACGTTGTGGACCACCTCGAAGCTGGAGCGCTTGAAACTCTCGATCCGGCTTTCGATTCTGATCCAGTCGCCATGGGTCGATGGGATGTGGAATTTCGCCCGCGTATCGACCATGGGAATGCCGACGAGGCCGTATTTGTGGATGATGTCCTGTTTCGAAAAACCGGCCGCTTCGAACATGATCGAGGTCGAATCGTCGAACATCGCGAAGTAGCGCGGGTAGTAGACGATGTTGGCGGGGTCGCAATCGCCCCACTGGATCTGCACGTCGCGGCGGTTAACGAACATCACTCAACCCCGATGATGTAATCCAGGACCATACTTAGCGCGGGGCCATGCGGAGCGCGGCATCGAGCCGCACCACTTCGCCGTTCAGATAGGGGTTGTCGATCATATGCAGCGCCAGCGAGGCAAATTCATCGGCCTGCCCGAGCCGGCGAGGGAACGGGATCGAGGCGGCGAGCGAGTCCTGTGCTTCCTGCGGCAAATTGGCCAGCAGCGGCGTGAGGAACAGGCCGGGCGCAATGGTCAGCACGCGAATGCCGAATTGCGCCAGTTCGCGCGCGATCGGCAGCGTCATCGCGACGATGCCGCCCTTGGAAGCCGAATAGGCTGATTGGCCGATCTGGCCGTCATAGGCCGCGACCGAGGCGGTCGAAATCACGACGCCGCGCTCGCCGGTTTCAAGCGGGTCCAGCTTCGACATCCCTGCGGTTGCGAGCCGCAGCATGTTGAACGAGCCGATCAGATTGACCTTGATCACGCGGTCGAAATCGGTGAGCGCCATCGGGCCTTCCTTGCCGATCACGCGCTTGGCGACGCCGATGCCGGCGCAATTGACCAGCACGCGGGCCGGGCCATGCGCCTTCGCGGCGGCGGCGACCGCCGCTTCCGCCGAGGCGGCGTCCGAGACGTCGCAGACCACGGCGACGCCGCCGATTTCGGCGGCGACGGTTTCAGCAAGCTTGGCGTTGAGGTCGCACACCGCGACCTTGGCGCCCTGCGCGGCAAGCCGGCGCGCGGTGGCCGCGCCCAATCCGGATGCGCCACCGGTGACGATGGCGGCCTGGTCCTTCAACTGCATGGTGCTTCTCCCTGGTAGAATCTTCTCGAAGTTGAGTTGCTGGAATTCATTTCAGCGCGATGACCTGCGCCGGCGGCGCCGGTGAATAAATCTGATCGATCAGCGCGCTGCGATGCTCGATCACCGCGCGCTGGTTGATGGAGCCCTTGTCGGTGACTTCGCCGCGATCGATCGACAGCGCCGCATCGAACAGCACCGCGCGCGTGATCCGGGTCGACGAGCCCGTGGCTTCGGCCAGCAGCTTTTGAAACCGCTCGCGGAACGCCGCGCGGATCAGCGGATCGGCTGCCGCTGCCGCGAGATCGTTCGCCGGAAGTTTTGGATTGATGAGACGGCAGCCGTCGAGATCGAGCATCACCAGCGCCGATAGTTCGTCGCGGTTGATGCCGGCGATCACGACATCGCGCACCAAAGGCGCGCAGGCCGCGACGAACCGCGCTCTCAAGGGGCCGACGCTGACCCAGGTGCCGCTGGCGAGCTTGAAATCCTCTGCGATGCGGCCATCGAAGTCGAAGCCGGCGTCGAAATTGTCGGGATCAACAGGCTTGAGCGCATCGCCGAACTTGTAGAAACCTTCCTCGTCGAACGCCGCCGCGGTCAGTTCGGGCTGACGCCAGTACCCCGGCGTGACGTTCGGACCCTTGGCGCGGACTTCCAGCTTGCCGTTGTTGGGCAGGAGCTTTGCGTCGTTGCCGAGCACGGGCAGGCCGACATGGCCGGAGCGGCTGGTGTCGGGCCGTACCGACATGAAGAACGGCGAGGTTTCCGTGGCGCCGAGGCCGGTCAGCATCGGTACGCGAAAGCCGGTCTCCTGCACCGCGAGTTCGTCGAGGCTGTTCCAGATGAACGGCGACAGCGCCGCGCCGGAGAAGAACATCGCATGCAACCGTCCGAAAAACTTTGCGCGCAGCGCTGAATCTTCGCGCAGATAAGGCAGCAGCGATTCATAGCCCTTGGGGACGTTGAAATAGACCGTCGGCGAAATCTCCCGGAGGTTACGCACGGTCTCCTCGATGCCGCCGGGCATCGGCTTGCCCTCGTCGAGATACATCGAGCCGCCGTTGAACAGTGTCAGCCCGATATTGTGATTGCCGCCGAAGGTGTGATTCCACGGCAGCCAGTCGATGATCACGGGCGGCTCGTCCATCAGGAAGGCCAGCGTTTCGCGCAGCATCACCTGGTTGGCGCAGATCATCCGCTGGGTGTTGATGACGGCCTTGGGGTTGCCGGTCGAGCCCGACGTCAACAGAAACTTGGCGATGGTGTCCGGGCCGATGGCGTCATGGGCCGCGTCGAGGCGCCAATGCTCCGGCGTCGCCAAGAGGTCCGACAGCAGCGTCACGTCGCGGCCAGGCACCTCGCCGCGCGTTGCTGCGATCTCCGTTCCCTGCGAAACGTTGGTGGCAAGTGCATCGGCGAATTTGCCTGCGTCGTCGGCGAAGACGAGGCCGGGCGTCAACAGCTTCATCAGGAAGGCGAGCTTGCCGTAGTCGCGCGACACCAGCGAATAGGCCGGCGATACCGGGCAGAAGGGAATGCCGGCATAGAGCGCGCCGAACGCCAGCAGCGCATGGTCGACCGAATTGCCTGACAGGATCACGATCGGCTTTTCCGCCGAAAGCCCGCGCGCCAGCAGCGCCGAGGCGATGCGCCGCGTCGAGGTCAGCAGTTGCGCGTAGGTGAGCTTGCGCCAGCCGCCGGTCGTCGCGTCGCGTTCCGCCATGAAGACGCGCTCGGGCGCTTCCTTCGCCCAATGATGCAGGCGATCCGTTATGCGCACGGGATAGTCGCGCAGTTTGAGCTTCGGCCTGAGATAGATGGTGCCGTCATCGCGGCGATCGACCGTGATGTCGGGATTGCCGAACGAGATCGCGCGGAGCGGATGGGCGCTGCCGGTGCGCGTGCCGCTTTCAATCGGGGACATGCTGGGCTTGGCGCTCATGTCAGGTCGGTTTCACTTTGGCGGTCTTGCGATCGAGAAACTCGCGGATCCGGCGTTTTGCTTCCTTGTCGCTCTGCGCCACCGTGGCCATCAGCGACTCCATCAACAGGCCGGCCTGCGGATTGGCTTCCGCGATCATCGGCAGCGCCTGAAGCACCGCAAAATTGGTTAGCGGGGCATTGGCCGCGACGCGTTCGGCCAGTTCCAGCGCCTTGGGCAGCGCGCCGCCGGCCTCGGTGAGATATTGCGAGAAGCCGTAGGCGGCGCCTTCGGTCGCGGAATAGACCCGCCCCGTCAACATCATGTCGGTCATCCGCGCCACCCCGATCAGCCGCGGCAGCCGCACCGAGCCGCCGCCGCCGACGAAGATACCGCGCTGGCCCTCGGGCAGCGCGAAATAGGCTGACGGTTCGGCGACGCGGATATGCGCGGCGCAGGCCAGCTCCAGCCCGCCGCCGATCACCGCGCCCTTGAGCGCCGCAATGACGGGCACGGGGCTATATTGAATGCGGTCGAACACCCGATGCCACATCTGCGAGTGCCGCAGGCCCTCGGTCGCATCGTGCTCGGTCAGTTCGGACAGATCGAGGCCGGAGGAGAAATGGTCGCCGATGCCATGGATGACCACGGCGCCGGTCCCTTCGGGAAGATTGGCGAAGCAATCCTGGATCGCAAGGATAATGCCGTCGTTCAGCGCATTGCGCTTGGCGGGCCGGTTGAGGCCGACGGTCAGCACCGCGCCTGACTTCTCGATGGTGAGCAATCCGGCCTGGTCAGCGGTTGCGGAAGCGGCGTTTCCCATGGATTATTGTTTCCCGTCCAGAATAGTTATATTTTATAACTATTGGCGAGGGAGTCAATCCTCTCGCTTTTGTCGTCCCGGCCTTGAGCCGGGACCCATACTGCCGCGGCAGTCATTGTTGCAGAAGGTGTCTAACGCCAGCGCTCTAACGGATAGGCCGCGGCGTGGGTCCCGGGTCAAGCCCGGGACGACGGCGGTGTTTGTAGCTGCACCGTGCACTAAGCGCACTTTCACCTTCTCGCGACGCATTGCGCCCGAGCTTTGCCAGAAATTCCTTTGCCCTCGAAAATAGAGGGCGCAGGGAAGACCGGGTGCGCGCTGCACCCGCGGTCCCGTGTGCGGTTAGCACAAAACAAAATGCACACGAGCATACAGGGCAGCGGAGAACACCCGGCCTTCCCTGCGCAATGGCTTTACGGCTTATGCCGTGATCTCCCCGGAGACGAGTTCTCCAGCAACAAAGTTGCGGCGGTAGCCGGCCATGCGGGCACGCTCGGGCGGTAAGGTGATGGGTTTCGCGAAGAGCTCAACCCATCCTACGCTCTGCGTCAATTGGGACGACGTAACACATAGTCACGCTTTAAGTGCGTAGGATGGGTTGAGCTCTTCGCGAAACCCATCGTCTTGCTCAGCAAACCTATCCCCGTTCGCCAAAACCTGCATCCTCGTTCATCACGACGCCTGCCCAATCCTCAGGATAGACGCCTAGCTTCACCATGCGATGGAACGACGAAAAAGGCCAATCCACAACCCGCGCGACGAGACCATGTTTCACCGGATTGATATGGATGTAGTCGACGTGGCGCTCAAAGTCGGTCTCGTCGCGAACGGTATGCTCCCAGTACCGGCGTTGCCAGATGCCGCGCTCGCCCTTGGCCGCGCGGCTCCCGGAAATTTGTTCGCCGGCCGGCAGGCTGTGCGAGAACACCGACTTGATCAGTCGCCAGCGTGTGGCAAAATTGGCGTCGCCCTCGGGGAGTGTCCATACCGCGTGGAGGTGATCGGGCAGAACGACCATGGCGTCGATCGTGAACGGATGCTGCTGCCGCACCTTCCGAAACGCCATGCGCAATTCATCGATGTGCTCTGTCAGGAGGCGCAACCGTCGATCCGCGAGATTGACGGTGAAGAAGAAGCAGCCTCCAGCAACGAAGTTGCGACGATAGCCGGTCATACGGGCACACTCGCGCGGTGAGGTGATGGGTTTCGCGAAGAGCTCAACCCATCCTACGGCCTACTCCGAAAGGCTCACAACACCTGGTGCACGTCGATGACGACGCGGTCGGTGTGGCGGGCGGCGGAGCCGATGAAGAGGTTTTCCATCAGCCAGCGGTATTTTTCGTGGCCGGTTTCGAATTTCGGCACGGTGCGGAAGTAGATCAGCTTGGGATCGACCGGCTCGCCGCGCTTGAGTTTTTGCAGCAGATCGACCGGACCGAAACGCAGCCCCTTGTTCTCGACATAGACGGTCGCGCCGTCGTCGGTCTCGAAGGCGTATTTGGCTTCCAGCTCGATCAGCTCGTTGGGCCGGATGATCTGAAAATCCGCGCCGAACGCGCAGATCTTGCCGTTGACGCCTTCGCCCTGCACCTCGCCGCCCAGGATCGGGATGATCCGGCGCACGCCGTGGCCGGTCTCGCCGGCCGAAGTCACCTCGCCGATGCGGACGGTAAGCGTGAAGATATACTTTGTCTCAAGCTGCGGCGTCATGGAATTACCCCATCATGCGTTGCGGGAGCCAGAGCGCCAGGATCGGGAATGCGATCAGGATCACGAGGCGGATCAGGTCGGTCACGACGAACGGGATCACGCCGCGGAAGATCGTGGTGAACGACACGTCCTTGACCACGCTCTTGATGACAAAGACGTTCATCCCGACCGGCGGATGGATCAGGCCCAACTCCACCGTCATCACGATGATGACGCCGAACCAGATCGGATCAAAACCGAGATGCATGATGACGGGGAAGATGATCGGCACCGTCAGGATGATCATCGCCATCGCGTCCATCAGGCAGCCCAGCACCAGATACATCACCATGATCAGCGCGAGGATGCCGTAGGGGCCGAGCCCGAGGCCGGTGAGCAGTTCGGTGACCTTTTGCGGGGTCTGCGTCACCGTGAGGAAATAGCCGAAGATCAAGGCGCCGATCAGCACGGTGAAGACCGCGGCCGCGGTGCGGGTCGCCTGCAGCAGCGAGTTCAGGATTTTTTCCTTGTTCAGCCGCCCGGTGAGCACGCCGATCAGGAACGCGCCGGTGGCGCCGACGCCGCCGGCTTCCGTCGGCGTGAAGCGCGGCAGGAACGGCAGGCCGTACAGCCCGCCGATCACGAAGACGAACAACAAGACCGGCGCCCAGATGTCTTTCAGGCCGGCAAAGCGTTCGCGCCAGCTGGTTTGCGGTCCCTTCGGCAGGAAGTCGGGCCGGAACCAGCCGATCAGCGAGATCGTGATCATGTACATGGCCATCGCGAGCAGGCCGGGAATGATGCCGGCCATGAACAGCTTGCCGATGTCCTGCTCGGTGATGATGCCGTAGACCGCCAGCACGGTCGACGGCGGCAGCATCGCGCCCAGCGTGCCGCCGGCCGCGATCACGCCGGTGGCGAAGGATTGCGGATAGCCGAAGCGCCGCATTTCCGGATAGGCGACGGCGGAAAACGTCGCGGCCGTCGCCACCGACGAGCCGCAGATCGCGGCAAAGCCGCCGCAGGCCGCGACCGTGGCAATGCCGAGGCCGCCGCGCAGATGGCCGACGAAGCCGTTGGCGGCGCGAAACAGTTCGCGACTCATCCCGGAGTTGCTGACGAAGGCGCCCATCAAGAGGAACATCGGAATGACGCCGAACGTATAGTCGGTCACCGTGCGCATCGAGGTCTGGCCGACCATCTTGAGCGCCGGGGAAAAGCCGACGAGATATCCAAAGCCGGTGACGCCGACGAGGCCCATCGCCATGCCCACCGGCACGCGCAGCAACATCAGCGCGAACAGCGCGACAAATCCGAGAATGGCGACGGCGTCGGTGCTCATGATGCCCTACTCCACCGTGGTTTCTTTGGCATCATGGATGTCTTCCGGATGGAAGATCAGGCGGTAGGTGCGGATCGCGATCAGCAGCACCGCGGAGGCGTCGCCGGCCCACGCGATCGCGAAAAACGGCCAGGTCGGCATCCGCATGTCGAAGGTCAGGACGTTGTCGTTGTAGGTGCCCTGCACCTTGTCGAACAGCGTCCAGGTCTGCACCGCCACGACGAACAGCAGGACCAGGGTCGCGAACACGTCGATCCAGCGCTGGTATCTCGGACCGACATTGGCCCAGACCAGATCGACGGTGATGTGCCCGCCGCGATAGCTGGTCGCCGCGATGCCCCAGAAGATCAGGATGCCGAGCATCATGCGGCCGATGTCGAAGGAATCCGGGATCGAATAGTTGAAGATGTTACGCAGCAGCACGGCGAGGAAAATGTTGGCGGCGACGATGCCGACAAACGCCGCCGCGATCCATTCGATCGTATCGATGAAACGATCCATCGAAGCGCGATTCATGTGGGGAGGTCCTAAGACTTAAACGAGTTGATCAAGGTGGCGCCTGGAACTCAGTTCACCTCTCCCGCTTGCGGGGGAGGTCGGCGCGAAGCGCCGGGTGGGGGCTCTCTCCACACGAAGATTCTTATTGCGGAGACACCCCCACCCCGACCCTCCCCCGCAAGAGCGGGAGAGGGGGCGCAGCGGAGCGCGTTACTGCGCCAAAGCGTTGTGCTTGGTCAGTTCGGCGCGAAGCGCGGTCATCGCCGCATCCGGGTCGCCGCCGGCTTTCTTGACATTGTCCGCCCAGGTCTTGATCAGCGGCTCGGACGCCTTCTTCCAGAGCGCGGTCTGCTCCGGCGACAGTTTGTAGACCTCGTGGTCGGGCAGCGCCTTGATCTTGGCGACACCGGAGTTCTCGTAGATGCCCCAGGGCTCGCCGACGCGGCCGGCGGCCTCGGTGTTGCAGTTGTTGTCGATCGCCTTCTTCTGGCGGTCGGACATCTGGTTGTATTTGTCCTTGTTCATCACGAAGGCAAAGGTCGTGACATAGAGAGGCGCCTCGATGTGATACTTCGTCACCTTGTCGATGCCGAACAGCAGCACCGATCCCCACGGGAAGGTGACGGCGTCGGCGACGCCGCGCTCGATGATGTCGCGGACCTCGGGCGCCGAGGACTGCACGTTGGTGCCGCCGAGCAGGGTGACGTAATTCGCCATGGTGGCATGGGCGGGGCGGATCTTCATGCCCTTGATGTCTTCGGGCACCACGATCTTCTTGGTGCGCGAATGGAACGTGGAGGGCGAGTGAATGAAGCCGAGGCAGAACTTGACGTCCTTCATCTCCTTCTCGGCATATTTGCGGTACCAGGCGTCGAGCGCCATCGAGCCGCCCTTGGCGTCCGACATCAGGAACGGCAATTCGCCGGCGCCGATGATCGGGAAACGGCCGGGCTGATAACCCGGGTTGATATAGGTGACGTCGGCAATGCCGTCGCGCGCCATGTCATAATGGTCAAACGCCTTGCCGAGCTGCTGGGCCGGGAACACCTTGTATTTGATGGTGCCGCCGGATTCCTTTTCGACTGCGGAGCCCCAGTCTTCCAGCGCCTTCTGCAGCGGGTGCGACGCCGGCACCCAATGCGACAATTTCAATTCGAAGTTTTTTTCCTGCGCCATCGCAGGTGTCACACTGGCGGCGAGCAGCAGCGCCAAAAACGCTTTTCTCATCGGCATTCTCTCCCTTTGCGCATGAAGGCGGGCTTGGCGCCCGGTCTTGTTAGTTAACATGTTATATAGTTGGCGCGGCTTTTCAAGCCGGACGTTTGGTGCGACGCTTCCACGCGTCCGTCGACAGGACGGCCTTGCGGTGCAGCGCAACAAACGACAATGTTTCGCGCCAACGCTGTTTGCGAAAATTGTTATATGATATAATTATCATTGCAACACCTCGCGCAAGCGTCGGCGTGCCAATCTGTATCAGACCATGGGAGCAAACAATTGCGGACTAAAGTCGCAATCATAGGTGCCGGGCCGGCTGGATTGTTGCTTGGGCAACTACTTCACCGCTACGGCATCGATAACGTCATTCTCGAGCGCCAGACCCCGGAATATGTGCTCGGCCGCATCCGCGCCGGCCTCCTGGAAGAGGGCACCGTGGCGCTGCTCGACGAGGTCGGCGCCGGCGCGCGCGCCCATCGCGAGGGCCTGGTGCACCATGGCGTGGAACTGGCGTTCGGCGGCGCGCGGCACCGCATCGACATGCACGCGGCGACCGGCAAGACGGTCATGATCTACGGCCAGACCGAGGTGACGCTCGACCTGATGAACGCGCGCAAGGCCGCCGGCCTCACCACGGTCTATCAGACCAGTGAGGTCAAACCGCATGATTTCGACACCGATCATCCGCGCGTCACCTACACCAAGGACGGCGTCACTCACGAGATCGCCTGCGACTTCATCGCCGGCTGCGACGGGTTTCACGGCGTCAGTCGCGCCAGCGTGAAACCTTCGGCGATCCAGACCTTTGAGCGGATCTATCCGTTCGGCTGGCTTGGGATTCTTTCGGAAACCCCGCCGGTCAGCCCTGAGCTGATCTATTCCAACCATGCGCGCGGCTTTGCGCTGTGCACCATGCGCTCGACCCACCGCAGCCGCTATTACGTGCAATGCCCGCTGGACGACCATATCGATCAATGGCCGGACGAGCGGTTCTGGGACGAACTGAAACGACGGCTCGACCAGAAGGCGGTCGATGAACTCGTCACCGGGCCGTCGATCGAAAAGAGCATCGCGCCACTGCGCAGCTTTGTCGCCGAGCCGATGCGGTTCGGAAAAATGTTCCTGGCCGGCGATGCCTCCCACATCGTGCCGCCGACCGGCGCCAAGGGACTGAACCTGGCCGCCAGCGACGTGCATTACCTCTCGAGCGCGCTGCGCGAATATTACGACGAGAAATCCAGTGCCGGGATCGACAATTATTCGGGACGCGCGCTGACGCGGGTCTGGAAGGCGGTGCGCTTCTCGTGGTGGATGACCTCGATGCTGCACAAATTCCCCGACCAGGGCGAGTTCGGCGCGCGGATTCAGCTGGCGGAGCTGGAATACCTGGTCAGTTCGAAAGCCGCGTCGACGTCGCTGTCGGAGAATTACGTGGGGTTGCCGTTGTAGCTCATTACCGTCATTGCCTGCGACAAACGCGAAGCGTTTGCGCAAGGGAGCGAAGCGACGAAGCAATCCATCTCTCCCCGGGGGGCGCCATGGATTGCTTCGCTTCGCTCGCAATGACGGGGAGGGATCGTCCTGCATTTCAAACACCCATGCGAATCCCGTTTAAAACTTTGTAGGCGGTGACTTTGCAGGCGCGTTGCGTTCAATGACGAGAGACATCGTCAGCACGCGAGCCACACATGACAGTCATCCCCGATGGTTTTGAGCTCCACACCCGCAAGAGCCCGCTCACCGAGCCGTGGGAGCCGCTCTATGCCAAGCGGACCGACAAGGCCGTGATCATCGGGCTGCGACTTGCAAGACCGCACACCAACGGCCGCGGCCTGATTCATGGCGGGCTGATCGCGGCCCTCTCCGACAATGCAATGGGCTACAGCTGCGCGCAGGCGACGAACTGGACGACGTCATTCGTGACGATCGGGCTGGCGGTTGACTTCATCGGCACCGCGGAGGTCGGGCAATGGCTCGCGATCGAGAGCGAAGTGATCAAGACCGGCCGCACGATCTGCTTTGCGCAAAGCCTGATCAAGGCCGACGACGTCGTGATCGCGCGCGCCAATGCGACGTTCCGCGTGGTGCCGAAGAAGGAAGCAGCGTAGGGCCTCGCCTCGTGTCCCGGGCGCGGTGCGGCGTTCTTCACGCCGCTCCGCAGAACCGGGACCCACGCGGAGAGATGGGCCCCGGCTCTGCAGCGCATCGTTACACGCTGCGCTGCGTCCGGGGCACGATCGCTAACCAAAATGCCAATCCGCGGTCTCGGTCACCAGATCGATGAATGTCCGCACCTTGGCCGACAGCAGCCGCGAGGTCGGATAGACGATGTGGATCGGCAGCGCCGGCTGCTCGAATTCCGCCAGCACGATACGGAGCCTTCCTGCTTTCAGTGAATCGGCGGCCTGATAGGCCAGCACCCGGGTCAGGCCGCCGCCCGCCTCCGCATACTGGATCGCGGCGTCGGCGCTGTTGGAGGTAAACCGCGGTGTGCTCGAGACGCGAATTTCGCGCCCCTCGACGGCGAAGCGCCAATCCGGTGCAGCGCTCATGGCGCCGAAATGGATGGTGTCGTGCGTAGCGATTGCCTCGGGCGTCTTCGGCTCCCCGCGCCGTTTGAGATAATCCTTTGAGGCCACCACGATCCGCCGCATCTCGCCGACATGGCGCGCGACCAATGTCGAGTCCGGCAAATGGCCGATCCGCACCGCCAGATCGACGCCCTCCTCCACCAGATTGATCATGCGGTCCGATAGCCGAAGCTCCGCCGAGACGTCGGGGTAGCGCTTCAGATAGGCCGTCATCACAGGGCTGACGTGAAGCCGGCCAAAACCGTTCGGCGCTGATACCGCCAGCCGGCCGCCCGGCCTGGTGCGCTCGCCCTCGGCGGCGCTTTCGGCCTCCTCGACGTCGCTGAGGATCTGCCGGGCGCGCTCCAGGTAACGGGCGCCGGTATCGGTGAGCATCAGGGATCGCGTGGTCCGCTGCAGCAGCCGGGCGCCAAGACGGTCCTCCAGCGCCGCGATCAGCCGCGTCACGCCCGATGGAGACAGCCCGAGCTTGCGCGCGGCGGGGGCAAAGCCCTGCAGATCGGCGACAGTGACAAAGGCCTGCATGGCGTCGATACGGTCCATGCCATTATTTCATATATTGCAATAGTGTCGTGTCAATCGGAATGATTGTTTTAATTCCAGGTGAGAGCATCTTATGACCCAGCAGAGGCGCACCGGCGCCGCCGAACTTGGCAGGAGCAACCCCAATGTCAGACGTTCACACCTATTCCAGCGACGTCGCCTTCACCCCGGCGGTGAAGGCGGTGCAGGCCCGTAAGGGATCGCGCGACGCCTATGCCCGCGTCGAAGAAAACGGCGGCTGGCGCACCGAGATCGACGAGAACCTCGCGGGCTTCCTCGGCGAAACCAACAGTTTCTATTTTGCCACCGCCTCGGCCGCCGGCCACCCCTACATCCAGCATCGCGGCGGCCCGAAGGGCTTTGTCAAAATCATCGACAAGAACACGATCGCGTTCGCCGGCTACAGCGGCAACCGGCAATACATTACGCAAGGCAATCTCTCGGAGAACCCGCAAGCGCATATCTTCGTGATGGACTATGCGCACCGCAGGCGCGTCAAGATCTGGGGCGAGGCGCGCGTGGTCGATGACGACCCCGCGCTGACGCAGGCGTTGATGCCGAAGGGATACAAGGCGCGGCCGGAACAGGTCATCCTGTTCCGGATCTCGGCATGGGACACCAATTGCCCGCAGCACATTCCGCAAAAATTCGACGCCGGCGACGTCGCGACCGCCCTGGCCTCTCGCGACGCCCGGATCGCGGAGCTCGAGGCGGAACTGGCCGCATTGAAGGGCCAGCCTGCATCGGCGAATTAGTCAGTTCAATGAAAACTCGCCCGCTTCGTCTGCGGGCGAGTTCTCTTACGCGTCAGCCGATCAATAATAGCTGCGGCAAACGTTGATCACGCCGTAGGAGGTCACCCGCCAGCAGCCGTAGCCATGGGCGTGGTGGTAGTGGCCGTGATGGTGGTGGCCGTGGTGGTGATGGCCGTGGTGGTGATGGCCATGATGATGATGGCCATGATGGTGATGCCCGTGGTGGTGATGGCCGTGGTGATGATGGCCGTGGCCATGGCCGCCGTGCCCGTGGCCACCGTGGCGCCCGCCGGCGAAAGCCGCGCTGGACAGCGAGGCAGTGCTCAGAGCGAGAACTGCAATCGCCGACACAATGAGTTTCTTGATCGTCATGGTCATTCTCCGATTTGTGCAGCGCGAGTATCGCCTGCTGTGATCGGGAACGTAGGCCTGCTCAATGTCATGCGATGTGACGGAGATCACTCAGATCGCTGGGCGTGCCGGTCCCTGCCCGGCGCGCCGGAGATGCGTGAACGGACCCGACTACGCAGCCTCCTGCTGCAGCGGCGCCCAGCCGAATTCCGGATAATATTGCAGCATCATCCGGTCGACATAGGCGGTCAGGTTGCCGAACTTCTCGGTCTGCTGGCGCAGCGGAGATTCGAAGTACGGCGTCAGGATGCCGGCAATCGCACCGAAAGCGGTGGCATCGGTGCCGCAAGGCGTGTCGCCAAACAGATAGGGCTTGTCGCCGAGCTGAACCGACAGCGCAAACAGCGAACGGACCGCAAGGTCGACATCCTCTTCCGGGGCGTGGCGGCCGAGACCGCTCAGCAAGTAGTTCTCCGCCACCCGGAACTGCGCATCCTCGCGCAGCTTCTCGCGCATGTGCTCCGGCGCGGCGTCGAAGAAGTGCGCCGGTCCCTTGGCGAAATTCTCGGTATCGACCCAGCGGGCGCCGACCAGTGCCCAATAGACGTGATGTTCGATCATCCGCTCGAACGCCCAGGCCTGCGCCCGCGCCTGCAAGCTCAGCGGCGCGTCGAAATCGAAGCCGTATTTGCCCTCGATATGGGCGCGGATGAAGGTGGAATCGGCGATGCTCTCGGCCTCGTCGACGATGTATGGCAGCTGCCCCTTGGGCGAGGCCGGCGGCATCGCCTTCTCCTTGTGATAGGCAAGTCCAGCCATCTTCAGCTGGACCTCGGTCTTGGTCACAAAGGGGCTGATTTCCGGCAAGCCAAAGCCTGTGCCGAAACCATAGAGCGTGATCATCCGAAAAACTCCTGATCTCCGTAAGAACGTGGGGAAAGCCTAGCGACGCCCTGCTGCCACCGTGGTGTCAGCAGCAGCAGTGCCGGCCATGACCTTCCTCTTCCTGCGACGCACGGCGTCGCCCGCGGGCCCAGGCAAGGAACTGCCCTTGCGCAAGGGCGCACATTGCGGTCAATGAGCGCCATGCCAGCTCGACCATCGCCCAGCGCAAATCTGACGTGACGCTGTGGATGGAAACCAGCTGTTCCAGGGCGAAGACCTGGCTATTCGCAAGACGCCGGCGGCTTTCCAGGGGACCGAATTGGCTGAAAATCGTCATGGACAAATTCCCTTCAGTTGAGGTGTTGTCCCGATATACAGACCCCCTGCTGCCAACATGCTGTCAGCATCGGCCAGGCGGACCTATGAAAAGTGGACTTGCGAAAAGCGACCAGAAAAGAGACTCGCCATGAGACGCGCCGACCGGCTGTTCCAGATCATTCAGGTGCTCCGGCGCACGCGAAAGCCGCTGACGGCGGACGCGATCGCGGCCGAACTCGAGACCTCGAAACGCACCATCTATCGCGACATCGCAACCCTGATCGAACAGCGCGTACCGATCCGCGGCGAGGCCGGCATGGGCTACATCCTGGAGAAGGGGTTCGACCTGCCGCCGTTGATGCTGACGCCCGACGAGATCGAAGCCGCGGTGCTCGGCGCGCAATGGGTCGTAGGTCACGCCGATCCCGTGCTGGCGCGCGCCGCGCAGGACCTGATGGCGAAGATCGCCGACACGGTCCCGGAACGGTTGCGGCCTTTCGTGCTCGAACCTGCAAGCCGGGCGCGGTCGGTCTGGAACCGGGAACCGGACCGTATCGACATGGTGCGGACACGCGCCCAGATTCACGAGGGCAAGAAGATCACCCTGGACTATCGCGACGAACATGGCCGCGAGAGCAAGCGCACGATCTGGCCGATCGCGATCGGCTATCACGAGGCGGTGCGGATCATGGCGGCGTGGTGCGAGCTGCGGAAGGATTTTCGCAGCTTTCGCACCGACCGGGTCGTCGACGCGGTGTATCACGACGAGAAATATCCGGAGCGGCGCGATTTGCTGCGGGCGAAATGGCGGCGCAGCCTGGTCTGGGAAGCCCCGAAGGATACATAGTGTCGTTCCGGGGCGACACGTAGTGTCGAACCCGGAACCTCGAGATTCCCCGATGTGCAATGGCACATCTGAGGTTCACGCGAAGACGCGTGCCCGGAATGACGGAGCGTGTCACTGGCCGGACGCTTCATTCCGCGCTAAACGGCAGCATGGATGAAGCCGGATCAACATCTGCCAGCGAAAGCCCCTGCCAGGCCTGCGGCGCTTGCTGCAGCTATTCCCGGAACTGGCCGCGCTTCACGACCGAGGATGATGCCGACCTCGACCTGATCCCGGAGAAATTCGTCAACGATCGGCTGTCGGGAATGCGCTGCGACGGCGACCGCTGTTCGGCGTTGTCAGGCAAGGTCGGCGAGGCGACGGCGTGCACCATCTATGCGGTGCGGCCGGAGGTATGCCGGACCTGCATGCCCGGCGACCCCGAATGCGCGATGGCGCGGAAGCGGCATGGGTTGGCGGTGTTGGTGTAGCCTCACCGCTGTCGTCCCGGCGAAGGCCTAGCCACGATGCTTGTTGTTGAAAAGTCTCTACCCGCTTGCCGCATCACAACGGCCGCGGCGTATGGCTCCCGGCCTTCGCCGGGACGACGTGCGGAAAAACTTAAGCCGGCACCGCTTCGGCGAGGTCTTCGTCGTCGAGATCTTCAATCGGAGCGAAGGTGGAGAGCGGCTTGGTCGAGAGCGTGATCGGCTTGCGGTTGCCGTAGGACGACGAGGGCGTGGAGCGCGCGGCCGGTTCGCGGGACAGCGCGTAGAGAGTCGAGCCGACGCGCCCGCCCAGCGAGATCAGCTCGCGCTCGGTGCAGCTGGCGGCAATGGCGAGGGCCAGCGAGTGCAGGTGGCTGCGGCGGTAGCAGAACAGCGCCAGCATCGCGCGCGTCTCGGAGGAGACACTCTCCACCAGAAGCGGCAGCCCGTTGGCGTTGGCGCGGTACATCTCGCCGAGCAACTCGTCCCTAACGGGGCAGAAATCGTTCTCGAAGGCGTCGCGGCTTGAAAACATTGCGGTTCTCCCTATGCGGAAGATGCAGTGCAATACTCTAACGAAAGGTTAACCACCCGTACCAGTAGTGTTCCGGTGCTCTTGCCAGTTTCGACCAAATCGGACCGGCGCGGCCGGTGATTCGCCTGCGCGAATGGCGCCTAAATCCCTGCCGCCACGGGCTGGCCGGCGGTCACGTGCAGACCCGGCAGGCTATGCGTGAGGGAGGCTGGTGCCTATCCGGAATACTCCGGTCCGATTCTTGTTTTGACGCGTTTTCTTTACGCGAACCGGTATCCACTTCGCTGGAAAACGCTCTGACCGGATCAGTTCGCGGCCATGTAGATCGCCAGGCCGAAGCCGGTCAGATGGTGCAGCGCCTGGTCGACGCCGATCAGCGTCCAGAACCAGGGATGCTCGTTCTCCAACGTCACCCCGAAGGACGATGCGCAGATCCCCTTGATGCGGTCGATCGTGAGGTGAATGGCGAAATCGATGAAGGCGACGAACCAGAACCGCGGCGCGACCACCATGATCAGCAGCAACGATGTCACGAGATGCACCGAGCAGTGCGCCAGCAACGGCATCGCCCAGCCGGTCTTCTGGTCCTTGCCGATCGCCATCCAGGACGTCTGAAAAATGAAGTCGGCAATGATGTGCTTCACCGTAAGAAGCAACATCCATCCTATCAGCGCACCAACCGGGACCGACGACGACATGGAAGGAAACAACAAAGCTGACGCCCTTTGCTGGGACTAACGAGGTGGCAATAAAACCGGGGGTCTAGGCTGTCAGCGAATTTTCTTCTCGAACCCGGACGTGAACGTTGCCGTTATTTATGGCACCTCCCGGACCGGAATGCACCTGTGAGTGGCTGGAAAAAAGCGTGGTGTGGCCCAACGGCGATACTGCGGCATCGGCGCGCAGCTCTGTGCGGGTAAGGTTACCCGCGGGGGGCGATTTGCAATCCGGCGGGGGCAGGATATCATTGCCGTGCAGGAAATTGTCGTTCGTTTCTAGGTATTTACGAATTCATTTGGATGGCCTCCGACGCCGATTTGGCGGCGGGATGTCCTCCGACCGGGTATAGCCATGAGTGCTGAGGCCCCAACACCAAAACCCGGTATGCCACGGCGCCTCCGTATGCCGGTCGTCAAGAGCAACCGCTCCCAGATCGTGCTGTTTTCGATCCTGACCCTGATTCTCACCGCCGCAACGATGTGGGGCGGCCGGGCTTTGCTGCGAAATTCGGAGACGCTGGTCTTTGCCGTCGGCGAAGCCAATGGGCCCGAAGCGCGCTTTGCGGCCCGGCTTGCCGCCGTCCTGAAGAACAATTCGTCGCGGCTGCACCTCAAGATCGTGCCCAACGCCGACAACGCCAAGGCGGTCGCCCAGTTCGACCGCAAGGAAGCCAACCTGGCGATTCTGCGCACCGACGCGAAAATCCCGTCCCGGGCGCGCGCGGTTGCGATCCTTGAACACGACCTGCTGCTGCTGATCAGTCCCGCCGGCAAAAAGATCAAGACCGTCACCGAACTGAAGAAAAAGAGGATCGCCGTCGTCGCCGACCGCGAGAGCAGCGTCACGCTGATCCGGAACATGCTCGAACTTTCCGAGCAGCCGGAAGCAGCGGCGCGAATCCAGATGGCACCGCCGGGGTCGACCTTCGACAGGCTGTTCGCGTCGGGCTTCGGCGCCGTGGTCGCGGTCGTCCATGCCTCGAAGGTCGTGAAGGACAGGAGTTACGAGCAACATGCCAGGCGCGGCGGCTTCACGCTGAACGCGATCGACGCCGCGAAGGCTATCACCCGGAAACATCCTGCCCTTTCGGAGGAAACGGTCACGACCGGCATGCTGTCGGCGTCGCCGACGCTGCCCGAGGAAGATATCGAGACCATCGGGCTGCAATGGCTGCTGGTCGCGCAGTCAAATCTGTCGACGACAACCGTCAGCGACCTCGCGCGCATCATCTACGAGAACAAGGCCGAACTCGCGCTCGACGGCGGCTTCGCCTCCAGGATCGAACCGGCCGCGACCGACAAGGATGCCTTCATCGTCGCGCATCCCGGCGCTACCGAATACATCAACGACGAGATCAAGTCGTTCGTGGAGCGCTACAGTGACCTGATGTATGTTGCCATCGCGGCGCTCGGCATCATCGGCTCGCTGTTCGCCACCATCTACACCAAGGTCACACGCGTCGCGCCCGAAAAGGCCAGCCAGCTGGCCACCGCCATTCTCGATATCGGGCAGCGGATGGCGGATGCCAAATCCCTCGACCAACTCGACGAGTTGCAGGACCAACTTGAAGCCATTCTTCGGCGTGTGGTGATAGGGCTGCGCGACGGCACCATCTCCAGCGACGGGCTGGACACGTTCAAGCTCGGCTATGAATTCGTGCGCGACGAAATCGGCATGCGCCGCGATCACCTGAAGCGGCACCCGCCGCCCCAGGACGACAAGGTCGTAGCCGTGAAGACCGCGCAAAGCGCGTGACTTTAGCCAAGCAGAGATTAGATCGAAGTGCATCCACGACGGAGCAGCGCTCCCTCTCCCGCTCTTGCGGGGGAGGCGTAGGCGGCCTACGGCCGCCGTCCTTGAGCTTAAGAACGCCGATGCGTAGCATCGGCTATGGGTGGGGGTGCCGCCACGAGTCAGACTGTTCGTGTGGAGAGAGTTTCCCCCACCCGGATCGCATCTGCCGATGCGATCCGACCTAAGAGCGAGCTTCGCTCGTCTCGACCCCGCAAGAGCGGGAGAGGTGAAGCGAGTCACCCCGCAGCGGCGTTCGAGCCGCTGGCCGGGACCCGCGCCCTGATTTCCTCGATCTTGCGCTTGAGCGCGGCCTGCCGCGGATCGGGCAGCGCCGCCGCGCGCGCTTCCGCTACCGCTCCGGCCAGATCCGATAGCGCCAGCACGCCGTCGAAGGTCGGCTTGGCCAGGCCGTCGATGATCGCGTTCCAGTCCGCCATGCCCTGACGGTAGACGTCGCCATAGCCCTCGATCATGGTCGCGGTCTGCACGATTTCGGAAGCCGCGGCCGGCTGTTTGTCCAGGCTGCGGCTAATCATGTGCAGCCAGCGTTCGACCCACAGCCGCTCCTTGGCGTAACGCACCGAATAGCGTCGCCACCGCTTCAGCCCGGCTTCAATCTTGAGGCGGCGAACGCCGAGACGGCTTGCCGCGCTGAAACGCATGGAAATCCGCTTGTGCGCCCACCCCGCCCAGTTAAGCACATCGATCAGATATTCCGCGATAATGGCGGGGAGCGCGCTGACCAGTTCGTCGACCCGGAACTTCCTGATATCGACGACCGGATTGTAGTTCCCGCCGGACCCCTCGTTGAATTCGGCAAGCTTGAGCTGCGCGATCCGGATCGGATCCTGATAGCTCATGCGCACCGCCATCAGCCGCGCGATCTCGACCAGCATCGCATCATCGACCCCGTTGCGGCCGACGAACCGCCGCAACCGGTCGACGTAAAGCTGCGCGTAGCTGGTGCTTTGATATTCGATCAGGAGGTGGATGGCATCGCTTGCAACTGCGGTGACAGCCTCCGGCAGACCTTCGGGAAGAAACGGCGGGGTGTCGTCCTCTTCACCGATGAAATCGGCGAACAGATAACGGAGCGACGACAGGAAACCGCGGTCTGACACTCCCTTGGCTCCGGCCTCTATGCGGGTTTCGGCCCGGCGGCAGATGCCGCCGTTTGCTGGGCGAGCTGGTGCTGCAGCGTCTCGAGGTTCTGAAACAACCGGGCGCTGGCGAGGCGAAGGAAGTAAAAGCCGAACGCCGGGTTTTGAACGTAGAGTTCCTCGACCTTGCTGTAGCTGACGCTCAGCACGAGGCCGGCCTCGACGCATTCCAGCGACTGGGTGCGCGTGTTCGACGGCGACAGCATGCCAAGCTCACCGACGATGGCGCCGACCGGCAAGACGATGCCGGACTCGACCAGCTTGAACTTGCCGCTGACGATGTAGAGCATGTCTTCGGCCTTCTCGTCCTTGTAGAACAGCATCTCCCCGGCCGCGCAATCGCGCTCGGTCATGAACGGCTTCAGCCAATCCATCGACAGGTCGCTGTTGACCGATTTTTTCACGTCGCGCACGAGCTGCAGCATCTGGTGCAGCCGCCAGGAATTGACCAGCAGCATCGCCGCCTGCACCACCATGACCAGATAATTACGGGACGGAATGGCGGTCAGGAACAGGGCGATGTTGGCGAGAATGCCGAACACCCGCAAAGGAATCATGGTCCGCATCGTGGTGGTGGCGATCACGAAGATCGACGCGAAGAGCATGCCGGCGGTGCCGGCGTGTTGTGCCAAATGAGACGGATCCATTGGAGGCCAACCAATTTTTCAGGGAGTGAATTTTTTCGCGATTTTATTGCAGTGCCGCTGTCGTAAAGGCCGCAGGCTATTTTCGATATGCGGGGAAAAAACGACGATTTGTCGGGATTCGACAAAATTCACCCCCCGCCCGGGCTTGCCGCGCAGCCGCGCCGGCGGGCATTTCGACGCGATATCGCGGTTTGCCGGCCGTCGTTGACGGCCTTCCCTGCGGCGGGCACTTTCGGCAGCACCACGCGGCCGTCGAAGCTGTTGGTGCTTGACCTCGTCGATTTTCGCCTGCTGATGGCACGGCATCCTGACCTCGCCCGGGTCATCGACGCCGAGGCCAAACGGCGTGCGCAAGAACAAACAAGAGCACAAGTAAATAACAAGAATGGAGAACGAGATGCCCAATTCAGCCGCGGCGGCGAGCTCGCCGGTCCTCGACATCAGCGGCGCGCGCGCCACCATCCGCCTCAACCGGCCGAAACATTTGAACCGGCTGCAGAGCGAGGATCTCGGCGAACTGGTGAAACTGTTCGACCGGATCGAGGCCGATCCTGGCATCCGGGTGCTGGTGCTGACCGGCACCGGCCGCGCCTTCTCGGCCGGCTACGATCTCAATTCGGTCGCCGACCGCGCCGTCAGCGCCCAGGAAGAGCAGAGCGCGGGCTCCGCGTTCGAGGTGGTGGTCAACCGCCTGGAAGATCTCGGGGTGCCGACGATCTGCCGGCTCAATGGCGGCGTCTATGGCGGCTCGACCGATCTGGCACTGGCCTGCGATTTCCGCATCGGCGTCGATACGGCTGAAATGTTCATGCCGGCGGCGCGGCTCGGCCTGCATTATTACAAGAGCGGCATCGAGCGTTACGTGACGCGCCTTGGCGTCGACAATGCCAAGAAATTGTTTCTGACGGCGGAGAAGATCTCGGCGCCCGAGATGCTGCGGATCGGCTATCTCACCGCGATGGTGCCGATGGAGATGCTTGACGAGGAAGTAGGCAAGCTTGCGGACATCCTCGCCGGCAACGCACCTGTCGCGATGCGCGGCATGAAACGTGCCATTAACGAATTCGCCCGTGGCAAGCTCGACGAGGCCGCCGCGAACCAGCGCCACCGCGAGAGCATGCGCGGCAACGAGATCAAGGAAGGCATCAAGGCGTTCGCGGAAAAGAGGGCGCCGAAGTTTTGAATCCTTCCCTTCTCCCCTTGTGGGAGAAGGTGGCATAGGCGGCCTTCGGCCGCCGTTCTTAGAACGCCGATGCTCTGCATCGGCTATGGCGCCGGATGAGGGGTCTCTATCCGCATCTCGAAATCTTACCGTGAGGAGAGAACCCCTCACCCGTCTTCGCTGCGCGAAGCCACCCTCTCCCACAAGGGGAGAGGGGAAGAAAACGTGTCGAACCCTCCGCCGCCACGAAACACTCCTGAAACACGATTCTCCAGAACCGGCGTGAACGAATATTCACGTCGCGCCGACGAAGGTGCAGGGACGAAACAACGGCCCCCGCGCCATACAAACTGGAGAATACGATGCTTCGCAAGGTCACCCTCGGACTGATCGCCGCCACCGCCCTCACCTTCGCCGCTGCTGCGCCCGCCGCCGCCGGCCCCTTCCATCATCACCACCACCACGGCTATTGGGGCCATGGTTTTGGCCTTGGCTTCGGCGGCGTCTACCTCAACACCGGCTACGGCTACAACGACTGCATCCAGCAGCGCTGGGTCGAAACCCGTCGCGGCCTGCGCCTGCGCACGGTCAATGTCTGCGCCTACTGATCTCGTCTGAGTTCAGATAGCGAAAAGCCCCGGCCGCCATTGGCGATCGGGGCTTTTCCTGTGCGCGCTATCTCCGCGCAAACGCTCACGCGTTTGTCGCGATAGGTGTTCTATTCGTCGAAGAACGTCACGGTATCGGCCACGCTTGCGCGCGAGGTCCGGTAGCTGTTGACCTTGTGCGCATTGTCGGCAAAGCCGAACGAAATGCCGCAGACCACGCGCCGGTCATCGGCGAGATTGAAGTGACGGCGGATCAGCCCGGAATGCCGCGCTAATGCTGCCTGCGGAATGGTGCCGAGACCGAGCGCCTGCGCCGCCAGCATGAAATTGCCGACATAGGCGCCGCAATCGACCGCGCCGTAAACTCCGAGCGGCTCGTCGGTGTGAATAACAGCGACATGCGGCGCGCCGAAGAAATTGTAATTCTCCAGCGCCTGTTTGGCATAAGCCATCTTGTCGCCTCTGGTGATCCCGAGCGTGTTGTAGAGCTGGAAGCCGCTCTCGCGCCGGCGCTCGAGATAGACGCCGAGATATTCACGCGGCGGCGTGAAATCATGGTCGTCCTTGGCGCCCGACGAAGCCTCGCCATAGATCGCCTTGCGAAACCGCTCCTTGGCTTCGCCGCTCGCGATCAGCACCTGCCATGGCTGGCTGTTGCACCATGACGCGGTGCGTTGCGACACGGTGAGAATATGCTCGATGGTCTCGCGCGGCACCTCGCGCGGCAGGAAGGCGCGCACCGAATAGCGCTCGCCGAGCAACTCTTCGAGCACGCCGATGCGATCTTCGCTGGCGTAGCGCGCCTTCGGCGCTTTTGCATCCATGGTCATCGCCCTTTGGTCGGGATCTTGTTGAACGGCACGTCCTTGTCGACACGGATATCGCCGGGCAGGCCGAGCACGCGCTCGGCGATGATGTTGCGCAGGATTTCGTCGGTACCGCCGGCGATACGCATCGACGGCGAAGAGAGCAGCATCTGCTGGAACTGGCCGCTTGCGGCTTCCTCGTCGGCGCCGGTCAACGCACCGGCCGCACCCTCCAGGTCCATCGCATAGGTCGCGATGTCCTGCAGCATCGTGCCCGACACCAGCTTGCCGATCGAGTTCTCCGGTCCGGGACGCTCGCCCTTCGACAGCGACGAGATCGCGCGGTAGCTGGTGTATTTCAGCCCGCTGGCCTTTACCGCCCAACTCGCCAGCTTGGAGCGTGTGGCGGGATCGTCGATCGCAAGCCCGTCTTCCGTCATCAGGTTGGAGCAGAACTCGAACATTTCGGGGAAGCCGGTCGCCAGCCGCGAGCCGATCGACATGCGCTCGTTCATCAGCGTGGTCAGCGAGACGTTCCAGCCGTCACCGACCGCGCCGAGACGCTGGCTGTCCGGGATCACCACATCGGTGAAATACACCTCGTTGAACTCCTGCATGCCGTTGGCCTGCTTAATGGGGCGCACCTCGACGCCCTTGCTCTTCATGTCGAGGAAGAACATCGTCAGGCCCTTGTGCTTGGGCACGTTGGGATCGGTGCGGGTGATCAACAGACCGTAGTCGGAATAATGCGCGCCCGAGGTCCAGATCTTCTGGCCGTTGATGATCCAGTCGTCGCCCTTCTTCTCGGCACGGGTGCGCAGGCCCGCGACGTCGGAACCACCGGCCGGCTCGGAGAACAGCTGACACCAGATATGTTCGCCGGACGCAAGCTTCGGCAGATAATGGCGCTTGTGCTCCTCGCTGCCGAACGCCATCACGGTCGGGCCGCACATGCCCTCACCGATCTGGAACGGCTGCGTCAGCTTGCCGTAGACGCCCTCTTCCTGCTGCCAGATCACCTTCTCGATCGGGGTGGCGCCGCGGCCGCCATATTCCTTCGGCCAGTGCAGACAGGCCCAGCCGCCTTCGGCCTTCTTCTTCTGCCAGGCCTTGCCGACATCGACGATTTCTTCCTTCTCCAGCCGGATGCGGCCGAGCGAGGATTTTGACAGTTCCGCCTCGTATTTCTTCGGCGCGTTGGCCTCCATCCATTTACGGGCGAGGCTACGGAATTCGGCTTCCTGCGGGGTATCGTCGAAGTTCATTGGCGGCTCCTTTCGCGCTTACGCGCGTCCCTTGGTCGGAATCTTGTTGAACGGCACGTCCTTGTCGACCCTGATGTCGCCGGGCAGGCCAAGCACGCGTTCGGCAATGATGTTGCGCATGATCTCGTCGGTGCCGCCTTCGACGCGGGTACCCGGCGCACGCAGCAGCATGGCCTGGAATTTCCCGGCGATTTCCGCGTCCTCCGGCCCGCTCAGCACGCCGGCGGCGCCCTGCAGATCGAGCGCGTACATCGCGACTTCCTGCACCATCGAGCCCGCGACCAGCTTGCCGATGGAGTTTTCGGGTCCCGGGCGATCGCCCTTCGACAGCGCCGAGATCGCGCGCATGCTGGTGTATTTCAGCCCGCTCGCCTTCACCGCATAGTTCGCAAGCCTTGAGCGAACATTGCGATCCTCAATCGCGGGACCATCGTCCAGCATCAGGCTGTTGCAGAAATCGAACAGCTCCGGAAAGCCGGTGGAAACGCCGGCGCCGATCGACATGCGCTCGTTCATCAGCGTGGTCAGCGAGACGTTCCAGCCGTCATTGACGGCGCCCAGCCGCTGCGAATCCGGAATCTTCACATCGGTAAAGTAGACCTCGTTGAAATCGGATTGCCCGCTGGCCTGCTTGATCGGTCGCACCTCGACGCCCGGGCTCTTCATGTCCAGGAAGAACATGGTGAGGCCCTTGTGTTTGGCCACATTGGGATCGGTTCGCGTCAGCAGGATGCCGTAATCCGAATAATGCGCGCCTGATGTCCAGATCTTCTGGCCGTTGATGATCCAGTCATCGCCCTTCTTTTCGGCCCGGGTGCGGAGGCCCGCGACGTCGGAACCGCCGGCGGGCTCGGAGAACAGCTGACACCAGACCTTCTCGCCCGAGGCCAGCGGCGGCAGGTACTTCCGCTTCTCCTCTTCGCCGGCGAACGCCATCATGGTCGGCCCGCACATGCCGTGGCCGATGATGAACATGCCGCTGAGCTTGCCGAACGGGCCTTCCTCCTGCTGCCAGATCACGCGTTCGATCGGCGACGAGCCGCGGCCGCCATATTCCTTTGGCCAGTGCAGGCAGGCCCAGCCGGCGTCGGCTTTTTTCTTCTGCCAGGCCTTGGCGACCTCGAGGATGTTGGCGCCCTTGAGCACGGTGCGGCCGAGCGAGGATTTGCGCAGTTCTTCCTCGTACTGCTTCGGTGCATTGGCCCAGATCCAGGCCTTCGCCTCGGCGCGGAACGCGGCCTCCTGCGGGGTGTCATCGAAGTTCATGGTTCAATCCTCGGTATCCGCTTCGTAGGATGGGTCGAGCGCAGCGAAACCCATCATCTTTCCTGCCGTGTGGTGATGGGTTTCGCTAACGCTCTACCCATCCTACGGACCAATCTTAAGCCGCGTTCTTCTTGCGCATGCGGTCGATCAGCTGGTCTTCCCAATAGGACAGACTGCCGAGCGTCACCGCGGTCGCGTTGGCGCGGCGGTAGTACATGTGGCAGTCGAACTCCCAGGTGAAACCCATGCCGCCATGGACCTGGATGTTGTTCTTGGAGCAGTGCTGGAACGCCTGCGTCGCGCTGATGCGGGCAGCGGCGGCCGCTTCCGGCAATTCCGAGGCGTTGGTCGAGAGCGCCCAGGCGCCGTAATAACAATTCGAACGCGCCAGCGTCGCCGAGACATACATGTCGGCGAGGATGTGCTTGACCGCCTGGAACGAGCCGATCGGCCGGCCGAAGGCGATACGATCGAGCGCGTAGTCGCGGCCCATTTCCAGCGCGCGGTCGGAACCGCCGACCTGCTCGAACGCCATCAGGACCGCGGCGCGGTCGAGCACCTGCGTTAGAATGCCCCAGCCTTCACCGGCGGCGCCGAGCGGCTCGGCCTTGCAGTTCTTGAAGGTCAGTTCGGCCTGGCCGTGGGTCGGATCGATATTGGTCAGCGATCTGACCTCGACGCCGCCGGCCTTGAGGTCGACCAGGAACAGCGAGATATCGGCATCGCGGCCGGTCGATCCCGTGCGCGCGGCAACCACGGCGAAATCGGCGATGGCGCCATCCGGCACCGGCTTCTTGACGCCATTCAGCGTACCTCCGGCGGCCGACAACTTGATCGCTTGCGGCGACGGGTTGCCCTTGCCTTCGAACAGCGCCAGCGTGCCGATCGCGTCACCGGAGGCGATCTTCGGCAGCCATTTCTGCTTCTGCGCGTCGCTGCCCGCGAGCAGCAACGCTTCGGCGGCGAGGTACACCGTCGAGGAGAACGGCACCGGTGCCAGCGCACGGCCCATTTCCTCGGCGATCACGCAGAGTTCGAGATGACCGGCGCCGGCGCCGCCGAACTCTTCGGGGATCGCGACACCGAGAAAGCCCATCTCGGCGAGGCCCTTCCACAAGGCCTTGTCGTAGGTCGCCTTGCCGTCCAGCACCTCACGCACCGCTTTCGGCGGGCACTTCTCGGCGAGGAATTTTCTCGCCGCGTCGCGCATCTGCTTTTGTTCGTCGGAGAAATCGAAATTCATGGCGTGTTACCCGGGTTGATGATGGCTCTGTAGGATGGGTGGAGCGAAGCGATACCCATCAATGGTCTTGGTTCGGATGATGGGTTTCGCTGCGCTCTACCCATCCTACGATCAGTTCAAAATGATCACGTCGTCTCCCGGCTTGTCGGCATAAAGCCTCGCCACCAGCGCGGCGCGGCGCTCTAAGCCGGCGCGCTGGTTGATGTAGCCTTTGTCGGTGAGTTCGTTGCCGTCGATGGAGGGCGGCTCCGCCATCAGCATGGCGCGGGCGATCCGCATGCTGCTGCCGGTGCAGGACGAGTTGTGCGCTTCCAGCCCGTGCTTGACGCAAGCGATCACCTCGGGATGCCCAACCACGTCTTCAAAGGTCGCATCGGGATTGCCGACGAGTTGCCGGCAGGCATGCAGATTGGGCCACGCCAGCAGTCCGATGAATTCGCGGTCCTGTCCCGCGACCAGCGCGTCATGCACCGCAGGGGTCGCGGCGGCGATGGCGTCGGTCCGTAGCGAGCCGACGTGCACAAAAGTGCCGGTGGTGAGCTTGAAGTCCTCGACCACGCGGCCGGCGAAGATGATGCCCTGCAGCGGATCGTTGTCGTCGACGAACACACCAGCATCGCCGATGCAGTAAAAGCCTTCCTCGTCGAACATCTTCTTCGTCAGATCGGGCTGGCCGAAATAGCCGGGGGTGACGTTGATGCCGCGCAGCCGCAACTCATATTTCGAGCCGCACGGCACCATCTTCAGTTCGACACCGGGGAACGGCAGCCCGATCAGGCCGACGCGCTCGGTGTCCCAATAGGTGCCGGTGGAGGTCGGCGCGGTCTCGGTCGAGCCCCAGCCGGTATAGAACACGATGCGCTCGCCTGATGTCTTCACCGCCAGCGCCTGCATGCGGTCATAGAGATCGTCGGGCAGCCGCGCGCCGCCATAGGCCATGACGGTCAGATTCTTGAAGAAGCTGCGACACAGCGCGTCATCCTTCTCCATCGCCGCCGCCAGCGCGGCATAGCCGGCAGGCACGTTGGCGTAATAGGTCGGCGACACCTCGTGCAGATTGCGAAGGGTCTCCTCGAACTGGCCCGGCATCGGCCGACCGTCGTCGATATAGAGCGTGCCGCCATCGACCAGGATCGGATGGAATGCGGCGTTGCCGCCCATGGTGTGATTCCACGGCATCCAGTCGAGCATGGTCGCGATCGGCCCGTTCGGATCGCGCGGCCGCACCTGCATCATCATCGCCGCATTGGCGCACATCATCTCCTGGGTGTTGATGACGGCTTTGGGCATGCCAGTCGAGCCCGAGGTGAACAGCAGTTTTCCAATCGTATCCGGCGTGATTTGTGCGATCGACTCTTCCACCGCCTTCGTCACCGGCGTCGCCGCGAGGTCGGCAAAGGAGACGCTCTTGATGCCTTCGCAGGGCCGCAGCACGTGCACGATGGTGACGCCGTCAAGATCGAGCGCTTTCAGCGCCTTCTCGAAGGTCGGGCCGTCCTGCACCATCACGACGGCGGGCTTGATCAGGTTGAACAGATATTTGAGCTTGAGATGGTCCTGGCTCATCAGCGAATAGGCCGGCGACACCGGCGCCGCCGGCAGACGCGCCTGCATCGCGGCCTGCGTCATCAACGCGTGCTCGATGGAATTGCCGGACAGGATGGTGACGGGACGGCCCTCTGCAATGCCGAGATTGAGCAGACCCTGCGTCAATCCGTCGACGGTGCGCTTGGCTTCGCCATAGGAGACCTTGCGCCATTGCCGATAGGTACCGCCGCGCTGCGCCAGCCAGATACGTTCGGGCGCCTGCTTTGCCCATTTCGCCAGCGAGGCCGGGATATGCTTTTCGTAGGGCTGCAGCGGGATGCGCGACTTCAGAACGATGACGCCATCCGGACGGCGCTCGACGTCGATGTCGCGCGGCAGCCATTCGATCTTGCGAAAGCCGGGTTTTGTGAGCACCGCGGCGGCATTCCCACTCATTATTGCGTCTCCCGGAATTCTATCCTTTGCGGATCTTATTCTAGCGTTTGATATAGACAGGCTTTCGCTTTTCAAGGAAGGCCCTGATGCCTTCGCTGAATTGTTCCGAGCGGCTGCACAGCACTTGATTACGGTCTTCCATCGCGATCACGGCTTCGATCGAGCCGGCATCGACGCTCATGTTGAGGCATTCCTTGGAGAGCCGGAGGCCCACCGGCGACGCCGTTATCATCGCCTCGACATAAGGTTCCGCTGCCGCATCGAGCGCGCCTTCCTCGACCACTTCAGACACGAGCCCAACCGCGAGCGCACGCTCGGCGCCGATGAAGCGTCCGGTCAGGATCAGTTCCGACGCCACGGAGACGCCAACCAGCCGCGGCAGGAAGTAACTCGTGCCGATATCGCAGCCGCCGAGGCCGAGCTTGATGAAGGCGCAGTTCATCCGCGCCGATCTGGTGGCGATGCGAATATCCGCCGCCAGCGCCAGCGCGAACCCGCCGCCGGCCGCGGCGCCCTGCACCAGCGCAATGATCGGCTGCGGGCAACGCCGCATCAGCATCACGATGTCGGCAATCCGGCGCTGCGAATCCAGCGACTCGGTGACGCCGGGCGGCTCCTGCTGCCCGGCCCGGCGCTTCATGGCATGCTTGAGATCGAGCCCGGCACAAAACGATGCACCGGCGCCCTTCAGCACGACCACGCGCGTGGTGCGGTTGCGCTGCAGGCCTTCGAAATAGGCATTCAACGCATCGATCATGTCGGGGTTGAGCGCGTTGAGGTTTTCAGGGCGATTGAGCGTCACCCGGTCGACCCCGTCGTGGTGTTCGATCAGCAGCGGTTGAGTCACGTTGTACTCCTGCATCCGCGAGCGCGGCGCCAGTTGCTGCGCCCTCTCCCCTTGTGGGAGAGGGCATCTCAGGCATTGGCCGTGCATTCGATGCGGTGAGGGGTTGGCTCCGCAATCGAACTTTCTCTGCGGATAGAACCCCTCATCCGGCGCTTCGCGCCACCTTCTCCCACAAGGGGAGAAGGAAGAATGCCTACCGCGGCGCCATGCGGATGGCGCCGTCGAGGCGGATGGTTTCGCCGTTGAGCATCGGGTTCTCGACGATGTGGACCGCGAGGTTGCCGTACTCGGAAGCATCGCCAAGACGTGCCGGATGCGGAACCTGCGCGCCGAGGCTCTTTCGAGCTTCCTCGTTCAATCCCATCAGCAGCGGCGTCAGGAACAGGCCCGGCGCGATCGTGTTGACGCGGATCTTGAGGCTGGCGAGGTCGCGCGCGGCCGGCAGCGTGAGGCCGACGACGCCGCCCTTCGACGCGGAATAGGCGATCTGGCCGATCTGGCCTTCATAGGCCGCGACGCTGGCGGTGTTGATGGCAACGCCGCGCTCTTCGCCGATCGGGGGCGCGGTGGCGAGCCGTTCGGCGAACAGGCGCAGCACGTTGAAGGTGCCGATCAGGTTGACGTTGATGATGCGAACGAATTTTGCCAGCGGATAGACGCCGTCCTTGCCGACGGTGCGCTGCGAGCCGCCGATGCCGGCGCAGTTCATCAGCACGCGCGCGATGCCGTGCGCGGCTTCGGCCTTGGCGATCGCGGCCTTGATCGCTTCCTCGTCGGTGACGTCGGCGTGCAGGGCAACGCCCTTCACTTCGGCGGCGACTGCTTCGGCGTTTTCCTTGTTCTGGTCGATCACGCCGATTTTCGCGCCCTTGGCGGCCATGGCGCGGGCGGTAGCGGCACCGAGTCCGGAGCCACCGCCGGTGATGAGAACGGCAACGTCTTGTAACTGCATGGTAACAACCTTTCCTTCCTTGTGCGTTTCTTCTCTAGATGGCGAATGGCGAATGGCGAGTAGCGAATGGATGATGAACCATTCGCTATTCGCTATTCGCTACTCGCCCATTCAACATTCCGCCGCAGATCAGCGCTTCCATGTGCTTGATGTATTGGCGGCAGACTTCGTCGGTCACCGGACCGACGCCGGTCGCGCGCGACATCGCGTGGCGGCCGAAGAACAGGTGATCGCAGGCGCCGACCAGGCTGGTGTAAAACATCACGGGATCGATGTTGCGGAACTCGCCCGCCTTGATGCCTTCGGCGAGCAGCCGCCGCTGGAAATCCAGCAAGGGCGCGACGAAGAATTTTGAAACCTCGTCGGCCGCTTCCGTGCTGCTTTCATGCAGCAGATAGTGGATCAGCCGGTTCATGTACGGGAATTGGTAATAGGCGCGGATGATGCCGCCGATATGCAGCTTGAGTTTGGCGGTCGGCGAGATCGGCTGGCTGATCAGATATTCGAGCTGCGACATTTCGGTTGCGGCATCGCGCGCCAACAGCGCCAGCAACAGGCCGTCCTTGTTGCCGAAATGATATTTCACCAAAGCGGCGTTGACGCCGGATTTCTGTGCGATGTCTGACAGCGACACCTCGATCGAGGCGCGCTCGATCATCAACTCGCTTGCCGCCACGAGCAGCTTCTCGGCGGTGGAGTTTTTGCCGGCCGTAAGTTTGGTCGGTATGCTGGTATTCAACCCTGATGCCATCACTGCCTGCCGGAAATCCGGGCCGCACATAAGCGCATGCCGCGGCTGCACTCAAGAGTTAATTGATTGATTGACTAAATCCCGGGCCGCCCCTTAAATCCGGCCATCATTCAATAGCCATCCAACAACAATTCAGGGAGAACAGACATGGCCGAGGCCTATATCGTTGCCACCGCTCGCACCGCCGGTGGCCGCAAGGGGGGACGTCTCGCAGGCTGGCATCCGGCCGATCTCGCCGCCTCCGTGCTGGATTCCCTCATCGACCGCACCGGCGTCGATCCCGCACAGGTCGAAGACGTCATCATGGGCTGCGTGATGCAGGCCGGCGAACAGTCCAACAATATCGGCCGCAACGCCGTGATGGCTTCGAAGCTGCCGGAGAGCGTGCCCGCCACCTCGATCGACCGCCAGTGCGGCTCCTCGCAGCAGGCGCTGCATTTCGCTGCGCAAGCCGTGATGTCCGGCACCATGGATTGCGTGATCGCAGCCGGCGTGGAGTCGATGACGCGGGTGCCGATGGGCCTCGCCTCCTCGCTGCCGGCCAAGAACGGCTTTGGTCATTACAAGAGCCCGGGGATCGAGAAGCTCTACCCGAACATCATGTTCAGCCAGTTCACCGGCGCTGAAATGATGGCGGAGAAATACGGTCTGTCCAAGGATGAGCTCGATACCTATTCCTACAACAGCCACCAGCGCGCGATTGCGGCGACGCAAGCCGGCAAGTTCAAGGACGAGATCGTCTCGCTGCAGATCACCCGCGCCGACGGCTCGACCGACACCCACCATATCGACGAAGGCATCCGCTTCGACGCCAGCCTCGACGGCATCAAGGGCGTCAAGTTGATCGCCGAGAACGGCAAGCACACCGCCGCCAGCGCCAGCCAGATCTGCGACGGCGCCTCCGGCGTGATGGTCGTCAACGAAAAGGGCCTCAAATCGCTCGGCGTCAAGCCGCTGGCGCGGATCCATCACCTCACCATGATGGGCGGCGATCCCGTGATCATGCTGGACGCGCCCTTGCACGCCACCAAGCGCGCGCTGGAGAAGGCCGGCATGTCGGTTAACGACATCGACCTGTTCGAGGTCAACGAGGCCTTTGCCGCCGTGCCGGTGGCGTGGCTGAAGACCACGGGTGCCGATCCTGAGCGGCTCAACGTCAATGGCGGTGCCATCGCGCTCGGCCACCCCCTCGGCGGCTCCGGCACCAAGCTGATGACCACGCTGGTCAACGCGCTGAAGCAGCGGGGCAAGCGCTATGGCCTGCAGACCATGTGCGAAGGCGGCGGCATGGCGAACGTGACGATCGTGGAGCGGCTGTAAGCTGTAGCCGCTGGCTGCAGATGTTGCGAATAAAAATGGTGTCGTCCCGGCCTTGAGCCGGGACCCATAACCACAGCACTTTGTGGTTATGCCGGGCTGGAGCTCCAGCCGATTTCAATAACTCAATTCGGTGGTAATGG
Source organism: Bradyrhizobium sp. AUGA SZCCT0160 (assembly GCF_018130105.1). Classification (NCBI taxonomy): domain Bacteria; kingdom Pseudomonadati; phylum Pseudomonadota; class Alphaproteobacteria; order Hyphomicrobiales; family Nitrobacteraceae; genus Bradyrhizobium; species Bradyrhizobium sp. AUGA SZCCT0160. The sequence continues at coordinate 50,120 of NZ_JAFCMD010000018.1, read as the reverse complement.
GTCCCGGCTCCTGATGCGCAATTGCGCATTTGGGCCGGGACGACACCGGTGATTGTTTCAGGATTCTTCCATGACCCACCCGTCGATCTACGCCCGCACGCATCCGAACAAGATCGCCTACCAGATGGCGGGCACCGGAAAAGCAATCACCTATCGCGAGCTTGACGAACTCTCGAACCAGGGCGCGCATCTGTTCCGCTCGCTGGGCCTGAAGGCCGGCGACCACATCGCGTTCCTGATGGAGAACCGCCTGGCGTTCATGGAGATCTGCTGGGCGGCGCAACGCGCCGGGCTCTATTACACCGCGATCAGCCGCTACCTGACGGAAGACGAGATCGCTTACATCATCAAGGATTGCGGCGCCAAGGTCTTCATCACCACGCCGAAATGCGCCGAGAAGGTGCAAGGCCTGATCAAGGGCGAGCCGGGCGAACCGCTGTTCTTCATGGTCGACGAGCCCCAGGAAGGTTTCCGCTCCTGGGACAAGGAAGCGATTGCGCAACCGACGACGCCAATCGCGGACGAGGTTGCCGGCTACGACATGCTGTATTCGTCGGGCACGACCGGACGGCCGAAAGGCATCAAGAAGGCGTTCGAGGGCAACAGGATCGACGTGCCCAACCAGTTCCTGAAAGTCCTCTGCGGCGACATGTGCGGCATGAACGCTGACAGCATCTACCTGTCGCCCGCACCGCTCTATCACGCGGCACCGCTGCGCTTCAACATGATGGCGACCATCCTCGGCGGCACCTCCATCATCATGGAGTCCTTCGACGCCGAGGAATTTTTGAAACTGGTCGAAAAATACAAGGCCACCCAGTCGCAGCTGGTGCCCACCATGTTCGTGCGCATGCTGAAGCTGCCGGAGGAGGTGCGCGCGCGCTACGACGTTTCGACGTTGAAGGGCGCGATCCACGCCGCCGCGCCCTGCCCGGTCGATGTGAAAGCCAAGATGATCGAATGGTGGGGACCGATCCTGATCGAGTATTACGCGGGCTCCGAGGGCAACGGCGTCACCGTATCGAACTCGCAGCAATGGCTGAGCCATCGCGGCACCGTCGGCCGCGCCGTGGTTGGCAAGGTCAAGATTCTGGACGAGAACGACCAGGAAGCGCCCACCGGGCAGATCGGCACGGTGTACTTTGCGGATGCGCCTGTGTTCGCCTATCACAACGATCCCGAGAAGACGAAACGCGCCTACAACGAGCGCGGCTGGTCGACGCTCGGCGACGTCGGCTATCTCGACGACGAGGGCTTTCTCTACCTCACCGACCGCAAGAGCTACATGATCATTTCAGGCGGCGTGAACATCTACCCGCAGGAGACCGAGGACGTGCTGATCACCCATCCCGGTGTCGCCGACGTCGCGGTGTTCGGCGTGCCGAACGAGGAAATGGGCGAAGAGGTCAAAGCGGTGGTGCAGCCGCATGACATGGCCAAAGCCGGCAAGGAGCTCGAGGCCGAGCTGATCCTGTTCTGCCGCAAGCATTTGTCGCCGATCAAATGCCCGAAGAGCATCGATTTCGAGGCCGAACTGCCGCGCACGCCGACCGGCAAGCTGGTGAAGCGGCATCTGCGGGACCGGTATTGGCCGAAGCCGAAGGGGTAGGCTTCCTTCCCTTCTCCCCTTGTGGGAGAAGTGGCATAGGCGGCCTTTCGGCCGCCGTTCTAAGAACGCCGATGCTTTGCATCGGCTATGGCGCCGGATGAGGGGTCTCTATCCGCGGAGACAGACCCCTCACCCGTCCGCGATGCTTCCGCATCGCGTCCACCCTCTCCCACAAGGGGAGAGGGGAAGAAAGGCGAGAACCCATGGCTGATCTCCCCGACATCCCGCTCCCCTCCGGCATCCGCTCGCGTTACGTCGACGGTATCAACGGGCTGCGCATGCACGTGCTCGAAGCCGGGTTCGAAACCAAAGGCCGGCCCTGCGTGCTGCTGCTGCACGGCTTTCCCGAGCTCGCGTTCAGCTGGCGCAAGGTGATGCCGCAGCTGGCGACTGCCGGCTATCACGTGATCGCGCCGGACCAGCGCGGCTATGGCCGCACCACGGGGTGGGATGCCAATTACGACGGCGATCTCGCCTCGTTCCGGCTGACCAACCTGGTGCGCGACGCGCTCGGGCTGGTGTCGGCGTTCGGCTACAAAAGCGTCGATGCCGTGATCGGGCATGATTTCGGCTCGTCGGTCGCGGCCTGGTGCGCGCTGCTGCGGCCGGATGTGTTCCGGTCGGTCGCGCTGATGAGCGCACCGTTCGCAGGGCCGCCGGCGCTGCCGTTCAACACCGCGGATGCACCGGCCAAGCCGGCCGCGGAAGACCCCATCCATCGCGAGTTGGCGGCGCTGCCGAGGCCGCGCAAACATTACCAGTGGTACTATTCGACGCGCGAGGCCAACGCCAACATGCATCACGCGCCGCAGGGCATGCATGATTTCCTGCGCGCCTACTACCATCACAAGAGCGCGGACTGGAAAGACAACGCGCCCTATCCGCTGAAATCATGGACGGCGGCCGAAATCGCCAAACTGCCGACCTATTATGTGATGGATTTTGTAAAGGACATGGCCGCGACCGTCGCCGAGGAAATGCCCTCTGCCGCCGCCATCGCCGCGAACACATGGCTGCCGGACAGCGAACTCTCGTTCTACAGCGCCGAATATACCCGCACCGGTTTTCAGGGCGGCTTGCAATGGTATCGCTGCGGCACGTCCGGCGCGTTTCTGCCTGAATTGCAGACCTGGTCGGGCCGCACCATCGACGTGCCCTCGGCCTTCATCTCGGGCAAGCAGGATTGGGGCACCTACCAGCGCCCCGGCGTGTTCGAGGCTATGCAGTCAAAAGCCTGCACCAACATGATCGGCTGTCATCTCGTCGATGGCGCCGGCCATTGGGTACAGCAGGAACAGTCAGCAGAAGTCAGCCGGCTGCTGCTGCAGTTTTTGGAAAAGGCCAAATCTGTCAGCTAGCGGTTTGCGGCGGCTCATTTCGGATTCAGAGCATCCGCCGCGATCCGGCCGAACATTCGAAAGTCATGGAACGCGCCCTTGAACCAGGCTTTCTGCCGCATGGTGCCTTCATACTGAAAGCCTGACTTTTCCAGCACGCGGTCGGACGCGGCGTTGCCGGGCAACGTCCAGGCATCGATGCGATTGAGCCTGAACGTCTGATGTCCGTACGCCACCACGGCCCGCACCGCCTCCGTCATCAGGCCCTTGCCCCAATAGTCCGGATGCAGCTCGTAGCCGATCTGGCCGCACCGCCATTTCTTCTCGATGCTGTTGAAGCGGATCGCACCGGCCAGTGCCCTTGTGCCGCTGATCTCGATGATCCAGCCACAACCCTTGCCGGAGCCGTGGAGCCTGGACATCCAGCGCACGGACCGTTCGACTTGCGCCGTGGATGGTGCATCGGGCCAGTTGGAAAAACGCGTTACATCGGGAACCGACATCAGCGCCCGAAACGCTGGAACATCCTTTGGAGTCGCAGCCCGCAACGTCAGCCGCTTGGTGGACAGCGCGGGAAACTTTCGGTTCGCGGTCGGTGGCATGGATTCCTCGCCGTTTGATTTTTCTTCGGGAATTCAAGACGTGTTGATCGAGACTACAGCGCGAGCGGCGCGCTCGCCAATAGCTGTCAACAGAACCGCGCTGCCGATGTACAGCTATTGCTCTTGCGGCGCCCCGCCAAACTGAGCATCATCCGCGCCGCATCAAGAACAGACCGGGAGCAAGCCTTGGCCAAGTCGCAATGGAGTTTCAAGACCGCCGTCGAACTGTCGGCAGCGCTCGCTGCGAAAAAAGTTTCCGCCGTCGAGCTGGCGCAGGACGCGATCGGCCGCATCGAGCGGCACGATGCCAAGATCAACGCGATCTGCGTGCGCGATTTCGACAGCGGCCTCGCCGCTGCGCGTGCCGCCGATGCGGAACTGGCGCGCGGCGTCAGCAAGCCGCTGCTCGGCATCCCCATGACAGTGAAGGAATCCTTCAATGTCGCGGGCCTGCCCACGACCTGGGGCAATCCGGCACAGAAGGACTTCAAGCCAACCGAAGACGCGCTGCCTATTTCCCGCGTCAAGGCTGCCGGCGGCGTGATCCTCGGCAAGACCAACGTGCCGGTCGGGCTCGCCGACTGGCAGAGCTACAACGACATCTACGGCACGACAAACAATCCGTTCGATCTCGGCCGCACGCCGGGCGGCTCGTCCGGCGGATCGTCGGCGGCGCTCGCGGCCGGCTACGGCGCGCTGTCGCTCGGCTCCGACATCGGCGGCTCCTTGCGCGTGCCGGCCTTTCACTGCGGCATCTATGCGCACAAGCCGACCTTCGACCTCGTGGCCATGCGCGGCCACACACCGCCGCCCTTGCCGCCGCTGCCGTCCAATCGCGACCTTTCCGTGATCGGACCGATGGCGCGCGGCGCGGCCGATCTCTCGCTGCTGCTCGACGTGATGGCCGGCCCCGATCCGCTTGACGCCGGCAAGGGCTACAAGCTCGAGCTGCCGGCCGCACGCCACAACGCGTTGAAGGATTTCCGCGTGCTGCTGATCGATACCGATCCGCTGATGCCGACCGACAAGATCGTGCGCGGAACGCTGGAAGCACTTGCCGCCAATCTCGCCAAGGCCGGCGTCAAGGTCGAGCGGCAAAGCCGGCTACTGCCGGACTTCGCCGCATCATCCCGGCTCTATATGCGGATGCTGCTGTCGTTCCTCGCGGCGTCCTTTGCGCCCGAGGTCTATGCCGACGCGCAAGCTGCCGCGGCCTCACTTCCAGCGGACGATATGAGCCTTGGCGCCGAGCGCCTGCGCGGCATCGCGCTCAGCCATCGCGACTGGCTGATGGCCGACGGCGGGCGCGTGCGTCTGCGGGCGCAATGGCGCGAGCTGTTCCGAACGTTCGACGCCGTGATTTGCCCGATCATGCCGACGCCGGCCTATCCGCACGATCATTCAGCCGACCAGGAACAACGGCGCATCAGGATCGACGGCAGGGATTACGTCTATCCGGATCAGCTGGCCTGGCCCGGCATCGCCACCTTGCCCGGCCTGCCTTCCACCGCGATCCCGACCGGCTTCGCGCCGGATGGGTTGCCGATCGGCGTGCAAATCGTCGGCCCCTGGCTGGAAGACCGCACGCCCTTGAAGCTTGCCGAACTGATCGAGCGCGAATTCGGCGGGTTCAAGCCGCCGCCGATGTTGGATGATTGAAGGGCTAGCAACGGCAACACCGTCATTGCGAGCGTAGCGACGCAATCCATCGTGCCGCAAAGGAAGCATGGATTGCTTCGTCGCTTCGCTCCTCGCAATGACGGAATGAAATAGGGGAGACCCCATGAGTAACGACATCGAACAACTCACCACGCTGAACCGCGACTATATCGACTCGGTGCAGAACAGCGACGTCAAACGCTTCGATCAGATTCTGGCGCCGGATTTCTACTGCTCCAATCCCGACAAGTCGCTGGTCGACCGATCGGGCTTCCTCAAGCAGACCGCCGTTCCGGTGACGATCCGGAATCTGCGGGCCGAAGACGTCAAAATCCGCGTGCTCGGCGACTTCGCGATCATCCACGCTGCGACGCGTTATACGACGGCGGACGGGCACGAAGCGCAAGGACGGTATACCGATTGCTGGGCGAAGCAGAACGGGAAATGGCTGGCCGTATCAGCGCATGTGTCGCGGTAGGTGCCAAAACCGCAGGCGTCGTCCCGGCCTTGAGCCGGGACCCATAACCACCAGCGGCAATTGCTTTTGCACGCCTGGTCGTTATCTTCCTTGCTTAGCCACGTCCGCCGCGGCGTATGGGTCCCGGCTCAAGGCCGGGACGACGGATGCTACGCATCGAACATGATCACGCTTCGAACCGTCTTCCCCGCCTTCATGTTGGCAAAGCCTTCGTTGATCTCGCTCAGTTTCAGCTTGGCCGAAATCCAGTCTTCCAAATGCAGCTTGCCGCGCATGTAGAATTCGACCAGGCGGGGCATGTCGACGCGGAAATGGTTGGAGCCCATAGAGGAGCCCTGGATTCTGCGCTCGCGCAGGAAGTCGAAGCCGTGCAGCTCGATCTTCTGGCCGAACGGGATCATGCCGACGATGGTCGCGGTACCGCCAGCGGCCAGCATCGCGAACGACTGCTCCGCGGTCTCCTTGCGGCCCAGCACTTCGAAGGAATGGTTGACGCCGCCCTTGGTGAGTTCGCGTACCTGCTGCACGACGTCGCCATTGCGGGGATCGACGATGTCGGTGGCGCCGAGCTTGGTCGCCAGTTGCAGTTTGGCGGGATTGGTGTCGATCGCGATGATGCGGCCGGCGCCGGCGATCGCAGCGCCGTTGATCGCGGCCATGCCGACGCCGCCGCAGCCGATCACCGCGACCGTTTCGCCGGCGGTGACTTTGGCGGTGTTCACGACCGCGCCGTAACCGGTGATGACGCCGCAGCCGATCAGCGCGGCCAGTTCGAGCGGCATATCGTTGCGGATTTTGACGATGGCGTTTTCGTGCACCAGCATCTGCTCGGCGAACGACGACAGATTGAGGAACTGGTTGAGTTTCTCCGAGCGCGCCCAGGACAGCCGGTTAGACACGCCCGGCAGCATCTTCACCGTGGTGTCGGTGCACAGCACTGTGCGGCCGGTGGTGCAATTGTCGCAAGTGCCGCAGAACACCGATAGACACGTCACGACGTGATCGCCGGGCTTCACATAGGTGACGTCCGAGCCGACTTTTTCGACCACCCCGGCCGATTCATGGCCGAGCACGGCGGGCAGCGGATGCGGATAAAGCCCTTCCATGAAGTGCAGGTCGGAATGACAGAGGCCGGCGACACGCGTGCGGATCAAGACTTCGCGCGGACCGGGATTGGGCACGCTGACATCCTCGATCACGAGCGGCTGGTTCACTTCATGCAGGACGGCGGCCTTCATCGGGTACTCCCTTGATTGTTATTCTTGAATATCAGCGTGGCCGGCAGCCTACGCTGCGGTGAGCAATTCGCCAACCTCGGCCATCCCTACCGCGCGTTCGCCGAGCAGGTGCTCCGTGATCGCGCGCTGCGTGGCATTTTCCGCCAAGCGGAACGGATCTGACGCAGAGACCCGATGATCGATCACCATGCGCGAAAGCAGCAGCCGTCTGGCGTCGCCGCGCATCTCATGGATGCGGCCGCCCTCCCATGCCAAGGCCACGGCGCTGGCGACATGATAAAGCAGGCTGGTGGCACGCCGCGCGTCGCCCTCATTGTCCGACTTGCTGGCGACCTCGCGCGCAAAACCAACCGCGCGATCTGTCAGTTCGCGCAGGCGGCTGCGCCAAGCCTGCGGCACATTGGCGCTGTCGTCGAGGCGGGCATGGAGATCGGCTGATAGCGCCGCGTCCGCGCCGTGGCGGCCGACCGCGCGCTTCAGCGCATCGATCGCGACGATATTGCCCGTACCTTCCCAGATCGAACCGAGATGTGCATCGCGCAGCAATCGCGGGGTGGCGAATTCCTCGATGTAGCCGATACCGCCGCGCATCTCGAGCGCATCGCCGCACACCTTGCGGGCATCCCGGGTGGCGCGGAATTTCAGCGTCGGCGTCAGGATCCGCAGCAATGCTGCCGCGTCCTGGCTGCCGGCTTCGGCGCGATCAAGCGCGTCAGCGGTGAGAAAACTCATCGACAACGCCTGTTCGGTCGGCAGCATGATCTTCATCAGCTGCCGCCGCGCCAGCGGCAGGTCGATGATGCGCTGGCCGAACACCACGCGATTTCGCGCCACCGTCATCGCGTCATGATGCGCGCGCCGCATTAGCGCGGTGGATTTGACGCCGTTGGAAAGCCGCGAGGAATTGACCATCTCGGCCATTTGCACAAAGCCGCGATCGAGCTTGCCGACGGCATAGGCAATCGCGCCCTCCAGCTTGATCTCGCCCGAAGCCATCGAGCGGGTGCCGAGCTTGTCCTTCAGACGCACGATCCGGTAGTGATTTTGCGACCCATCCTCAAGCCGCCGCGGCATCAGGAACAGACCGACGCCACGCGTGCCGGGCCCTGCGCCTTCCGGGCGCGCCAGCAACATCACCACTTCGGCGTCGGCATTGGAGCAGAACCATTTTTCGCCATGCAGCCGCCAGTGATCGCCCTCCTGCACGGCCGTCGTGGTGAGCGTGCCGACGTCGGAACCGCCTTCCTTCTCGGTCATGAACTGGCCGCCCTGGGTCAGCTTGCTCATGTCGGTCTGCGTCAGGCCGTCGAGATATCGCGCCTTCAGCGCCTCGCTGCCGAAATTATTCAACAGCTTGGCGCAGCCGTCGGTGACGTTGATCGGGCAGCCGAGGCCGAACTCGGCCTGATTGAACAGGAACGTAAAGGCGTGCTTGGCGACGACAGGATATTTGTCCGGCCATCCCATGATGCCCTTGCGGATCGACAGCGCGTGAATGCCGAACTCGCCGAACGCGGCCTTCTCCAACTCGCGATAGGCCGGATGATATTCGATATACTGGGAATCGCGGCCAAAGCGGTCGCGCTGATGCAGCACCGGCGTGTGCCGATCAGCCAGCCGTGCGCATTCGTCGAGGTGACCGCCGGCGAGTTCGCCAAGCCGGTCGAGATGCGGTTCGATGTGGCGAAACAACGCCTCCGGCAGATGCAGCCGCAGCAGATCGGTCAGCGCCGGGTCCGCCCGGTAGAAGTTCATGCCGGATGTGTCCGGCGCAAGCAATCCCGGCTTATCGGCCGCGGCCGTGCTGCGATCGTGCGTGAGAGGCTGCTGCATATTTATCTCTTGTTCGTTCCGCCCGATATTGATCATCTACCGATAACGCCGGCGATCAAGCCGTCAACAAGCATAATTGGAGGGGCACCCCATGGCGGACGGGTATCAGCCTCGCCATGACCTGACGGTTGTCTGGCGGAATTACGCCCCTAAATACCTGTTCCCGGTCATTTCTGGAGAGCCGCCATGCCGACCCCGCCAACCTACAAAACCGCCCTGATCGTCGGTGCCGGCGAGGGATTGAGCGCATCGCTGGCGCGATTGTTCGCCCGGGAGAAAATCCGCGTCGCGCTCGCCGCCCGCAAAATCGAAAAGCTCGGCGCGCTGTGCACCGAAACCGGAGCCCGCGCCTATGCCTGCGACGCCACCAATGCGGACGACGTCGAACGGCTGTTCGGTCAGGTCGAGCGCGAGATCGCGACACCCGATGTCGTCGTCTATAACGCCAGCGGGCGGGCACGCGGCCCCTTCACCGACCTGGTGCCGGCCGACGTCGCCAACGCGATCGCGGTCAGCGCCTTCGGTGGTTTTCTCGTGGCGCAGCAGGCGGTGACGCGCATGCTGCCGAATAAACATGGCGCGATCCTGTTCACCGGCGCTTCCGCCAGCGTCAAGGGCTATCCGCAATCGGCGCCGTTCGCGATGGGCAAGTTCGCGCTGCGCGGCCTCGCCCAGAGCCTGGCGCGTGAACTATCGCCGCAAGGCATTCACGTCGCGCATTTCGTCATCGACGGCGGCATCCGCAGCGCCGCGCGCGCCGAGCCCGCCGATCGGCCTGATTCGATGCTCGACCCTGACGCCATTGCGTTGAGTTACTGGAACGTGCTGCAACAGCCGCGCAGCGCCTGGACCTGGGAGCTGGAATTGCGGCCGTGGGTGGAGAAGTTTTAGGGAATGCGTAGGGTGGGCAAAGGCGCGCTTGCGCCGTGCCCACCATCTATCGCCGGAATGAGCGTCAATGGTGGGCACGCTTCGCTTTGCCCACCCTACGAAGAACAATAACTGGGGGAATCATGGCCACTGAAACCACCGTCGACACCGGCACCAATGAATTGCTGTGCGTGATCCGCGACCGCGTCGCCATCATCACGCTGAACCGCCCCGAGGCGCGCAACGCGATGTCGGATCATCTGACGCCGGCGCTGCGCAACATGATCAAGACCTGCGGCGAGAATCCCGAAGTCGGCGCGCTGCTGCTCACCGGCGCCGGCACGGCGTTCTGCGCCGGCGGCAACGTCAAGGGCATGGGCGCCAACCGCGACAAAAAGAAGCTCGATATGTCGCATGACGAGCGGGTCGCCGATCTGCAGGAACGGCAGCGCCTGCTGACCGGCGCCCTGGTCTCGGTGCGCAAACCGACCATTGCGGCCTTGCCCGGCCCCGCGGTCGGCGCCGGGCTTGCGCTGGCGATGGCCTGCGACATCCGTATCGCCGCGCAATCGGCGTTCCTGTCCACCGGCTATCTCAAGGTTGGGCTGAGCGGCGATTATGGCATCGCCTGGCTGCTGACGCGCCTCGTCGGCACCTCGCGCGCCCGCGAGTTGATGTTCACCTGCGAGCGCGTCGATGCCGCCAGGTGCGAAACGATCGGCCTCGTCAACCGCGTGGTGCCGGACGACAGGCTGCAGGCCGACGCCTTTGCACTCGCCAAATCGATCGCGGAAGGTCCGACGATCGCGATCCGCTATATGAAGGACAATCTCGACGAAGCCCTGATGTTCGATTTCGCCACCGCGCGCGATCATGAAGCCGAACGCATGATCCGCACCCAGGTGACGGCGGATCACAAGGAAGCGGTGCAGGCCTTCATCGAGAAGCGCAAGCCGGTGTTCAGGGGCGGTTAAGGGGCTAACTTATCGGGTTTTCGTCAAACAGCCGCGCCACCATCACCGAATCCAGGTAGGCGCGCACGCGCACGATTCTGTCGTTCTTGAAATAGCAGACCCAGCAATAGTGGTTGTCGAAGCGAAAACCGTTCCTGGCGGTCGCTTCCGAATGCAACTCCACAATCGCGACATCGTCATTCACGATCAGATTGTCGACGTGCAATTGCGCGCCATTGGGCAACACCTTGCCGAGTTTCGCAAAGGTCCCGGCGATGAAATCGGCCTTTGATGTGTAGTGGCCGGCGAGCGGATGCGTGCCCATCACGATCCAGTCGACATCGTCGGTGACATGGCCAAAGAATGCTGCGCCGTCGCCGTGTTCGAGGCCGGCAAAGATTTTCCGCACGAATTCAGCATCGACTGACATACGCCGCTCTCCGCTCGGTGGGGCTAGGCTAAACGGGGCTGGCGCGGTTTTCAATCGAAGGAGCTCGCGGCCGGGCGCGAGGTTTCGACGTCGACCGACTGGAGTGAGGAGGCTGCGTGAATGCGGCGGAAGCCGAGGCATAAAAATAGCCCGGTTCTGGTCAGCCAGAACCGGGCCTAGTTTCGTCAAACCGCAACCGAGGACATAGTGGCCTGGCGGGAGAGGGCGGCGAGCCGCCAGCTTGCACAGGGGATGTCTTGCGGTTCGACGTCGATATTCTTTGCGAAGCGCACCAGTTTCCAATCGCCGGGGGTCGGCATGAAGTCGTAGCCGGATTTGCGGGCGAGGCCGATCATGGCCTCGTTGGAACGCAGGGTGTCGCCGAACAGACTGTCAGCGCCGAACGAGGCGGCGCGGCATTCGAGATTTTTCAACAGCGCCTTGCCGATGCCATGGCCCTGCCAGCGGTCGTCAACCGACAGGCCGAATTCGATGCTGCCGTTCTCGAACGCGTAGCGGGCTTCGCCGACGATGATCTCATGGCCGTCGACCAGCATGGTCGCGACCACGCTGAAGCGGTCGGCCTCGCCGATATGGATGAAATCCTCGAGCACCGACGGCGGCAGTTCGCTGATGGCGCCGAGGAAGCGGTTGTAGCGGGAGCGGATAGTCAGCGCGCGGAAATAGCTTTGCAATGCCTCGGCATCGCGCGGCTCGACGAAACGCACGCTCAGCGCCTCGCCGCTGCGCGCGCGCAGCACGTCCGAATATTGCCTGAGATCGTCGAAACGCATCGTCGTCATCGCACGCTCCCATTGCTCCCGAAAGAATGGCCGGCGTCCCCCTGATGAGGCGACGCCGGCCTGGCTGCCTTTAGGCCCGCCAGAATGGTTTCGAGGCTTCGTAGATGGCATCGCCGTGGGAGACGCCGATGTCGTGGAGTTCCCGGTCCGACCAGTTGGCCAGTTCCCGGCGAGCCGCCGAGCGCTGCCGCCAGACATGGAAGAGTTCGGCGACCTGGCTGAAAAGGCTCTGTCCATGATGATTTATCATCGATTCATGCGTGAAAGTAGACATTTGAAGCTCCTATCTCTAATCTGTTGTCGCTAATATCTGCGCTCCAGAGGCCTTTCACAAACGACACTTTGTACCGTTTCGGATGATAAAAACTCATATATTGGGGAAGTGCTGGAAATGACCGCCAGGCTGCCGTCGCTGAATGGGTTGCGCGCCTTCGAGGCTGCCGCCCGGCATCTGAGCTTCACGCAGGCCGCGGCCGAGCTGAACGTCACGCAGACCGCGATCAGCCATCAGATCAAGCGGCTGGAAGAAGAGCTCGGCGTCCGCCTGTTCGTGCGCCAGAACCGGGCGCTGACGCTGACGCCGCAGGCGGTCGATTACCTGCCCGGCATCCGCGCCGCCTTCAACGACCTGCGGCTCGCCACCGATCGGCTGCTGCGAAAGGACGACGACCAAGTGCTGACGGTCTCGACGCTGGCCTCGCTTGCCGCCAAATGGCTGCTGCCGCGCCTTGCCGCGTTCCAGGAAGCCCATCCCGGGATCGACGTGCGCATCACCACCTCGACCAATCTGGTCGACTTCCAGCGCGACAATGTCGATGCCGCGATCCGCTATGGCCGCGGCCAGTGGGCGGGGTTGCGCGCCGACTGGCTGATGGCGGACGAGCTGTTTCCGGTGTGCAGCCCAAATCTCTTGAAGGGCAGCAAGCCGCTGAAATGCCCCGAAGACCTCCGCGACCACGTGCTGCTGCACACCAGCAACTTCAACAGCGACGACTGGCGGCTGTGGCTGACAGCGGCCGGCCTGCCGGCGGACTTTTCCAAACAGCCGGGCGTGACCTTCGATCTCATCTTCATGACGGTGCAGGCCGCGATCGACGGCCTCGGCGTCGCGATGGGCCGCTCGGCCTATGTCGAGGACGACATCGCCAAGGGGCGCCTCGTCGTGCCCTTCAAGATCACGCTGCCGACCGACGCCGGATTCTATCTGGTCTCGCCCGCGGGACGAACCGACCCGCCGAAACTCTCGGCGTTCCGGCAATGGCTGGTTGCCTCGGTGCAGAACAAACCCTGAAAGGCCGACATTCCCCGTTCTCAGGGCACCCTCCACGTTTTGCGGGTTGCCGCCACGCCCAACTGTGCCAAATTGTCGCACCAAGCAGGCTAACTGTCTCGGTGAACGAGACTTTTTGCGCCGGCGGCAACACAGCGGGAGGACGGCGTCATGGCGCAGGCAAGTGGTTCGGAAATACCGCAAATCAAATCGCGTATCTGCGCCATCCTGCGTGCGACCAGCGGCAATTTCCTCGAGCAGTTCGATTTCTTCCTGTTCGGATTTTACGCCAGCGCCATCGCGAAGGCGTTCTTTCCTGCCCAGAACGAAACGGCGGCGCTGCTGAACGCGTTCGGTGTGTTCTGGCTCGGCGCGCTGATGCGCCCGGTCGGTGCCATCGTGCTCGGCGCCTATATCGACCGCATCGGCCGGCGCCGGGGTTTGATCGTGACGCTCGCCATCATGGCGATCGGGACGGTCGTGATCGCCTTCTGTCCGGGGTATGAGACGATCGGCATCGCCGCTCCAATCATCGTGCTGCTTGGCCGGCTGCTGCAGGGATTTTCCGCCGGCGTCGAACTCGGCGGCGTCTCGGTCTATCTGGCGGAGATCGCCACACCCGGCAACCGGGGCTTCTACACCTCGTTTCAATCTTCCAGCCAGCAGGTCGCGATTTTTGTTGCCGCGATCCTCGGCTACGTGCTGAGCGAGGTGATGCCGGCCGAAACGGTTGCGGCGTGGGGCTGGCGCATTCCATTCTTCATCGGCTGCCTCATCATTCCCTTCATTTTCGTGCTGCGGCGGACGCTGGAAGAGACGCCCGCCTTCCTGGCCATGAAAAAGCATCCGAGCGCATCGGAGGTGTTCGCGTCCGCGGTGGCGAACTGGCGCATCGTCGTTCTCGGCATGATGATGGCGGTGTTGACCACGACGACCTTCTACTTCGTCACCGTCTACACGCCGACCTTCGGCAAGACCGTGCTGAAGCTGTCGACGCCGGACGCCCTCCTCGTCACCCTCTTGGTGGCCGTCACCAATTTCATCTGGAATCCGGTCGGCGGCGCGCTGTCCGACCGGATCGGGCGCAAGCCGGTGTTGCTGGCGATTGCATGTCTGGCCCTGCTGACCGCCTATCCGGCACTGCACTGGCTGATCGCGGCGCCCACCTTCGGCAAGATGCTGGCCGTCGAAATGATGTTCTCGTTCTACTTCGGCGTTTACAGCGGCACCATGCTGGGCGCGCTGGTCGAGGTGGTGCCGGCGCATGTCCGAACCACCTGTTTCTCGCTGGCCTTTGCGCTCGCCGCGGGCCTGTTCGGAACGTTTACGCCATTTGCATCGACTTGGCTGATCGGTCGCACCGGCGACAAGGCATCCCCCGCCTACTGGCTGATGTGCGCCGCGGCGCTCGGCATCATCGCAGCGCTCGCGATCTATCGCGGCGGAGAAACCATCGCGACCCGCGACGCCGTTCCCGCCTAGAACATTGCAGGGAAACCCTAACGGATCATTCCGCGATGCGCGCCGTATCCGACATTGTCGCATGTCGCGCGTCCGCCAATTTGATTTCCATGCAAACAACGATAACAAGAGCGCATGGTGGATTTGAAACGCAGGTTCGATGTTCTGGTGATCGGTGGCGGCAACGCCGCGCTGTGCGCCGCGATCAGCGCCCGCAGGGCCGGCGCCTCGGTGCTGGTGCTGGAAGGCGCGCCGAAATTCTACCGCGGCGGCAATACCCGCCACACCCGCAACATGCGCTGCGCCCATGACGCGGCGACCGACATTCTCACCGGACCCTACACCGAAGAGGAATTCTGGCAGGACCTGTTGCTGGTGACCGGCGGCGAGACCGACGAAGAGCTGGCAAAATTCATGATCCGGGAGTCCAAGGACATCCTGGACTGGATCGTCGAACAGGGCGTGCGCTGGCAGCCGTCGCTCGGCGGCACGCTCAGCCTCGGCCGCACCAACTCGTTCTTCCTCGGCGGCGGCCGCGCGATGCTCAACGCGCTGTATCTGACCGCCGAACAGCTTGGCGTCCAGATCCTCTATGACGCGGAGGTCGCTGATCTCCACATCGAGGACGGCATGTTCCTGGCGGCTCACCTGAAGCAGCCGATCGATGGGGCCACCGAAATCCGCGCCTCGGCGCTGGTCGCCGCGGCCGGCGGGTTTGAGGCCAACATCGAATGGCTCAAGGAGTATTGGGGCGAGGCGGCCGACAACTTTCTCATTCGCGGCACGCCCTATAACCGCGGCTCGATCCTGAAAATGCTGCTGGCCAAGGGGGTGCAGGACATCGGCGATCCCACGCAATGCCATGCGGTCGCGATCGACGCCCGGGCGCCGAAGTTCGACGGCGGCATCATCACGCGGCACGACTCGGTCGTGTTCGGCATCGTCGTCAACAAGCACGCCCAGCGCTTCTACGACGAGGGCGAGGACATCTGGCCGAAGCGGTACGCGATCTGGGGCCGGCTGGTGGCGGCCCAGCCCGACCAGATCGCCTACATCATTTTCGATTCGGCCGTGGTCACGAGCTTCATGCCGACGCTGTTCCCGCCGATCGCGGGCGGCACCATCGCCGAACTCGCGGGAAAACTCGAACTCGATCCGGCGGCGCTGGAGAAGACCATCACCGATTTCAACGCCGCGGTGCAGCCCGGCACGTTCGACCACACTATCCTGGATGACTGCCGCACCGAAGGCATCACGCCGCAGAAAACGCATTGGGCGCGCAAGATCGAGGCCGCGCCGTACCTCGCCTATCCGGTGCGGCCCGGCATTACGTTTACCTATCTCGGCACCCGCGTGAACAAGCAGTCGCGCATGCTGATGAAGGACGGCAAGCCTTCCGCCAACATGTTCGCCGCCGGCGAGATCATGGCCGGCAACGTGCTCGGCAAGGGTTATGCCGCCGGCATCGGCATGACCATCGGAAGCGTGTTCGGACGGGTGGCGGGACGGGAAGCGGCGAAAAATGCGAGAAACTAACGGCCGCCAAGACTCATGGGAGGGTTCATGTCGCGATTTGCGTTTGTATCCGTTGCAGCGCTCCTGATGATGGGCGCGGCCAATGCCGCCGAGCCGATCGCGTTGCGCGACATGGGCTCGTTCCATGTCGGCGGCCGGCTGGTTGAAATCTCCGGCAAGCCGGTCAAGGAAGTGACGTTCACGCCGGGCGGCGTGCCCGCCAAGGTCGACCCGAACGGCACCTACCAGGTCGAGCAGATGTACGTGCAGTATTTTCTGCCCGCCGTTGAGAAGGGCGCCTATCCACTGCTGATGTGGCACGGCGGTGGCCTGACCGGCGTCACCTATGAGACCACGCCGGACGGACGCGAGGGCTGGCTGAACTATTTTCTGCGCCAGGGCTGGGCCGTCTACAATTCGGATGCGGTCGAGCGCGGCCGCGCCGGTTGGGCGCAATATCCCGATATCTTCAAGAGCGAGCCGGTGTTCCTCACCACAGCCAATCCGTTCGAACGCTTTCGCATCGGCGACGGCGCCGGGTCCTACAATGCCGATCCAGCCAAGCGCAAGCTGTTGCCGGGCAACCAGTTCCCGAACGACGGCTATGAGAACTTCGTCAAGCAGAACGTGCCGCGCTGGACCACCACGGATGATGCGATCATCGCCGCCTATATCGCCGAGATCGATCGTGTCGGCCCCTCCGTCATCCTGTTCCACAGCCAGGCCGGCAGTTTCGGCTTCAAGGTGGCGCAGGCGCGGCCCGACAAGGTCAAGGCGCTGATCGCGATCGAACCCGCGGGGGTCGGCGATCCCGCCAAGGTCGAAAGCTTGAAGAACATTCCGACGCTGATGGTCTATGGCGACTATATCGAACAGGACGCGCGCTGGCCGAAGATCCGCGCCACCGGCGTCGCCTTTGCGGAAAGCATCAAGGCCGCCGGCGGCAGCGTCGATGTCGTCGACCTGCCGAAGGCCGGCATCAAGGGCAATTCGCACATGGTGATGATGGACAAGAACAATGCCGAGGTCGCAGCCCTGATCCAGAAATGGCTCGAGGGCAAGGGCCTCACCAAGTAACGCATACTTTACGGAAGAGAGCACCGCGCAATGCACGGAACGAGAATTCTGGAGGAGGCGGACCGCCTGATGACGGTCTGCAATTCCTGCCGCTATTGCGAGGGGCTCTGCGCGGTATTTCCGGCGATGGAAATGCGCCGCGCGTTTTCCGACGGCGACCTCAATTACCTCGCCAACCTCTGCCACGGCTGCGGCGCGTGCTACACCGATTGCCAGTTCTCGCCGCCGCATGAATTCAACGTCAATGTGCCGCAGACGCTTGCCGTCGCGCGGAACGAATCCTACGCAGCTTACGTCTGGCCCCGCGCCTTTTCCGGCGCCTTCGCGCGCAACGGCCTCGTGATCAGCATCGTTGCCGCGCTCAGCGTCGCCGCCTTCATCTTCGGCTTTGCCGCCTTCCACGACCGGCAAGTGCTGTTCGGCGTCCACACCGGCCCCGGCGCGTTCTACAAATTGATGCCGCACAACGCGATGGCGGCGCTGTTCGGCGCCGCCTTCCTCTATGCGATCGTGGCGCTGGTCATGGGCGTGCGCGCGTTCTGGCGCGATATCGGCGAGCCCGTCGGCATGCGCGCCGATGCGGGCTCGATCTGGCAGGCGATCCGCGACGCCGGCGAGTTGCGTTATCTCGATGGCGGCGGCGTCGGCTGCTTCAACGAGGACGATCGCCCGACCGACCGCCGCAAGATCTATCACCACCTCACCTTCTATGGTTTTGGGCTGTGCTTTGCCTCGACCAGTGTCGCGACGCTCTATCATTATTTTCTGGCGCGTCAGGCGCCCTATCCGTGGTGGGACCTGCCTGTCGTGTTGGGTACGCTCGGCGGCATTGGCTTGCTGATCGGGCCCGTGGGACTGCTCCTCGAAAAATGGAAGCGCGATCCTGTGCTGGTCGATGAAAAACGCCTCGGCATGGATGTCGCGTTCATCGTCATGCTGTTCCTGACCAGCCTGACCGGCATGGCGCTCTTGTTCCTGCGCGCAACGCCGGCGATGGGTCCGCTACTGGCGCTGCATCTCGGCGTGGTGTTCTCGCTGTTCATCACCATGCCTTATGGAAAGTTCGTGCACGGCATTTATCGGTTCGTCGCCCTGGTGCGTTATGCGCGGGAACGGCGGATGATGGGGCATGTTTGACACCGTCATTGTGCTCCGTTCTCCCCACTCGTCGTCCCGGCCTTGAGCCGGGACCCATACGCCGCGGCGCTCGTTGTTTGGGAAGGTATCTAACGCCGGCGTTCTCGCCGACGGGCCGCGGCGTATGGGTCCCGGGTCAAGCCCGGGACGACGGCCGTGATTGTAGATGCGCAATCATTCAAAACGCAACTTCGCGTTCTCGCGACGCATTGCGCCCGAGCTTTGCCAAAAACTCCTTGCCCTCTTCAAACTGAGGGCGCAGGGAAGACCGGGTGCGCGCTGCACCCGCGGTCCCGTGTGCGGTTTGCACTAAGTAGGCTGCACACGAGCATACAGGGCAGCGGAGAACACCCGGCCTTCCCTGCGCAATGGCTTTACGGCTTATGCCGTGCTCTCTCCGGAGACGAGTTCTTGGTTGACTCCGTCACTGCCGTTTCCGCTTGCGCTTCTCCGACAGCTTGACACCGGCAACGGGTGCCAGGACCACACGGTTTTGCCGTACGCTCGATCCACGCCATCGTCTCAGCGCAAACCAGCGTCCACCGCAACCCGCCCAACGTCCGTGACGACGGCCGACGCCCTTCTGACCAGGACGGGATGGCCAAAGATATGCACCTGATTTTCATTCTGGTAAACAGAAATATTTTTTATATCGGGGCTTGACACGACTTCCGCAAATCGGAAGTGATTTGCCCGTCGGGTCAGAATGTCGCACTCAGCCGTCATTGCGAGCCACCGGGTCGCAATGACGCGGAGAGAAGCAACGTCCCGCAGCGCGAGGTCCGAGAAAGGCCCGTTGCGGACAAGCCTTCGTTGCCGCATCATCCAGATCATGAACACTCACATACGATACCTTACCCATCCGCAGGTGAAGATAGATCCGTCTCTCCCCGTTCCGAACTGGGGATTGAGTGAGATCGGAAGAATGCGCACCGAAGCGCTGGCGAATGCTGGATGGCTATCGGGAACAACGCAGATCATCTCCAGCGGAGAGCTAAAGGCAAACGGGCGACGTACTTTTGGTGGACCACGGCGCTGTAGGGACTCTATTGTTCTGCCACTATTCCGGTTTTGCGATTGATCGAACGCACGACCAACCCGCGGGCGGCGGTCATTACTTCACGTTCGTCAAGGACGGACGACACGTACTTCATCCATGGCCTGCGATGGAATACTGACCCGGCCAAAAAGGGACATTCCCTGCTTGACCTGATATGCAAGAGGCCGCCAACGGAGACGGCCCGTGGCTTGTCTTGTCTGTGTGCCGAACAGGATGGTACCGGGCCACATGGTTCGGACCGCCGGCGGCGTAGCCGCACGGGTTACCCACGGCCTCTCGCCGATCCGCGAGCTGGCCGCGGACTTATCTTTAGGTCGGCTTTGCGGCATTCGCGCCACTTCCGGTCTACCCCACAAGCAGACATAATCGAGCACCGCGGCATGTCTCAAACGTGCCAAACTCGGACGTGCGAACTGTCCAACGATCGCCATGAACGCCGGCGAGTTTGGGCGCACAAACCAATCGGACCACCATGTCCCCTAGCTCCAAGACCAGTATCGCCAAGAAAGCTCGCACGAAAGCCGAGGCGGATTTTGCCACCTGGCTCATGATGGCCAAGCTCGGTGGTTTCGATGACCTTCCGTCAAACGCTCAGAGCTTTCTGACCAACTATAGAATCCGGCTCGAGACGATGAGCGAGGCCGAGTCCACGGCCCTGGCCGTTCGCGAGGTCTATGGCGCCTATTACAGCGAGATGGGAGGCGTGGGCACGGCCCCGGAACCACAGGCCCGCACCGCAACGTCAGAGGGCAAAGACGTGCGGCCCCAGAGACGGCCCAAACCTCAGCCCGGTCTGCCGGCCGCGCGCGATTCGACGAGGCCAGTGATCCGAAAATCCCTTCCGGCACTGCTGATTTTCGCGAGCATGGTGGCTGCGATTGTCGCATTTGGATTTCTGGCGCAGTAATGCCCGCGGATGGTGTGCGGGGACGTAGCGCTGCTCACAGCAACCGCAGGTGCGCGACTTTGGCATGTTTCACTTCTGAGCCCCGGGCTTTTGTGCTCTTGGCACGGCCTCGATCAACAGCGCGAGCGCCTTGTCGAAGCCTGAAGCGGCGTAAGATTCGCCCCGAGAGTGCCCGAGACGCACGACGACGAGATCGTGCGAGGGAATGATCAGCGTGGTCTGCCCGCCAGCGCCCGCCATGTAATAGGCATCGCGCGGGACTGGATATTGCCGGTCGCCGTTGAGCCAGAAAAAAGCGCCATAGATCGGCCGATTGTCCGCGGCCCAGGCCGGCGCAGGCGTGCTGACGAATGTGGTGTAGCCCTCCGGGAGAATGCGCTCACCGTTCCAGACGCCGCCCTGAAGATAGAGATTGCCAAGCCGCGCCCAATCGCGCCCGGAGCCCACCTCATAACCTTGCCCCAGAAAATTTCCGAACGGATCAGTTTCGATCACCATGGTACGGATGCCGAGCTTGTCGAACAGCACCCGCTGAGGAAATGAGAGATATTCGCCGCCGCGTTTTTCGACACCGAGCCGGATCAGATAGTTGATCAGGACCGGATCGGTGTTGCGATAGCGTCCGACCGTGTTGGGAGGCCATTGCAATGGCCGTGTTGCCGCGTAGCGAAAGGAATCGACGCCGCCGGTATAAAGATAGACGTGATCCGGGTAAGGCCCGGTTGGGTCATAATCCGGGTCTTGGGGCGCCCTGATCCGGAGCCCGCTCGACATGTGAAGAAGATCTGCAATGCGTATTTTGGCGCGCGGGTCGCCGGGCGTTTGCCATTCAGGGACCGGTGCCGGCTGGTTCAAATCGTAGACGCCGTCCTTGACCAGAATGCCAAAGAGCGTTGCCGTAACACTCTTGCCCATGGACCAGCCTTCGAGCGCCGTCTGCGCCGTAACGGCTTCCGCGTAGCGCTCGGCAATGAGGCGGCCTTTCCACGTCACAACGAACGCCGCAGTCAATGCTTCGGCCGGCTGGAACGCGGCATTCACGGCAGCTTTGAGTTTCTCGGCGTCGATTTCTGCCGGCAACGGATCCTGCGGCAGCATATCGCCCATGGGCCACAATTGGGTCGCGGGATCGGGCAATCGGCTGGTGACGGCGACCGGCTTGAAACTCATGGCGCTCTCGCCGATCGGCAGCGTGACGCACCCCTGGCTGCCGAGATATTTGGCCGTCCGGGTCACGCCGTTAGGGAGCGTGACGTGGACCGCCTTGTTGAGGCGATCGATGACCGGCTTGCCAAGCTTCGCGCGCTGCCGGTAGGGCGCCGTGAAAAACCCGACATTTCCGGCCGCGAAATCGGGCGCAAGGCCGGTCAAGAATACAGCTGAGCACATGACCTTCGCATATCCGGCGGCATGATGCATCAGGGGATCGCCTGGCGGCGGCACATAGGGCGTATCGAGTTCGAATGATTTCGCGCGGGCGATCAGTGCGTCCTGGGTGGGAGCCTGCGCCCCCGCAGCCGTAGCGGTGAGAGCCACCAGGATCGTCACCAGAAGACACTTCTTCATGATCGCTCCCGCGAAACGAACAAAATCGTTTGGTTCAATTGCTGCGCATGCGACGCATCAATATAACCTAACGCGTATCTGCGTGAGAGGCTGGACCAGCCCTCGCGGCGCAGGATATCAGATCGGTGGCCCGGCTGCGTTGCCGTGTTCGCCATGCCGGGCGCGTGAACATATCGGGGAGAAATCCGTTGCGTCCAAACCCAATCAAACCACGGCTTGCGGCCGGCGGCTGCGCGTTCGGAACGATGACGTTCGAGTTCTTCACGCCCGGCTATCCTTCGATCTGCCGCGAGGCCGGCGCCGAATTCATCCTCTACGACATGGAGCATTCGGGCGTCGGCTTCGAGACCATGAAGGCGCAGTTCGCATTCTGCCGCGGGCTCGACCTGGTGCCGCTGGTGCGCGTTCCCTCCGGCGACTATCATCACATCGCCCGCGCGCTCGACATCGGCGCGATGGGCATCATGGTGCCGATGGTCGAAACGCCTGAGCAGGCCAGGGCCATCGTTGGTTGCACGAAATATCCGCCCGTCGGGCGTCGCGGCGCCGCATTCAATGTCGCGGCACATGACGACTATGCCGGCGGCGCCGAGACCGACAAGATCGCCGAGGCGAATGCGCGCACGATGGTGATCGCGCTGGTGGAGACCGCTGACGGCATCGAGAACGTCGATGCGATCGCGGCGGTCGATGGCGTCGACGTGGTCTGGCTCGGCCACTACGATCTGACGAACTTCATGGGCATCCCGGGGCAGTTCGACAATCCGAAATTCCACAGCGCTGTCGATAGGCTGGTCAAGGCCTGCGAGAAACACGGCAAGACACCAGGCTTCCTCGCCGGCGACGAAAAGTGGGCGCGCGATTTCCGCGCCAAAGGCTTTCGCATGATCGCCTACGGCGTCGATACGCTATTGATGCAGCGCGCGCTCGCCGACGGCATCAAGCTGCTGCAAGGGACATTGAAGCCATAGCGGCAAGGGCGACGTTTCGGGACGAGCTCCGCCAATTTCGGTGGGCAACAGGATAAAGCAGATCAAGCCATGGGTGTGTTTTACCGAAGAAGTGGAGACGATCTTCGAAGGACATCAGATCGCATGCAGCGCGGTCCCGGATATGGAGAAGGCGGGACGGATGATCTTGAAGCTGTACATCGATGGGCAGCTGGTTGAATCGTCCTCCGGTGTGTCTCTTTACAGCCGCACGGCCTTGCTGTGTGGCGCGTTGAAGACGGCAGAAGCCAACCGGGTTGTGGAAATTTATGCGTCCGGGTTTTTCATGAAGCGATTGAATATCCATGTCGACGGCAGGCACATAGCGCGAAGCTAACGACTGTTGCCTGCATCTGTCATCGCGACAGCGGGATTTTGTTGTGTCATTGCAATGATCCGGGCAGAATTATCAGCGCCTGACCTCGCAGGACGCCAGTGGTATCAGCGACTTTACCAGCCTCTTGCAGGTGCCGATCGATCCGGAAGCGGTTCCCCACAGGCCTATCTACGCCTTGCGTTTTGGGCGTCGATAGGTTTTAAGCCCGGTAGCTTTCATGACCGCAGCCATGAACGGGAAGCGATTTGCGTGGCCTTGCCGCGCTCCAGACCGAGTTATGCAACCAGCGTAGCGCGTGCGCTTCAATCCGTTCTCCCCCACACACAGAAAGGTAATTTTCAATGGCCAAGATGACCAAGAATCAGTTGATCGATGCAATCGCAGAGGGAACGCAGCTTTCCAAGAATGACGTCAAGGCCGTCATCGAGCAGATGGCCACCGTCGGCTACAAGGAGCTGAATGAATCCGGTGAGTTCGTCATTCCCGGCTTCGTCAAAATGTCTGTCGTCAACAAGCCGGCGACTGAAGCCCGCATCGGCATCAATCCGTTCACGAAAGAGCCGATGGAGTTCGCGGCCAAGCCGGCCAGCAAGTCGGTCAAGGCGTCGCCGCTGAAGGTTGCCAAAGACGCTGTTTGATGGCGATGCGGCCGGCGTTCACGGGAACGGCGGCCGCTACAGATCGACCACCACGTAATCGCTCTCGACCGACACCGCGATCGTTTCGGCAACATACGGCCCCTTCACCACATTGGTGCCGGGCTCGACATTGACGGGATAGGCTTTGACGCGGAAGCGCTTGGGGTCGCAGTAGGACTGCCCGGTGCGGATATCGAATTCCCAGCCGTGCCAGGGGCAGCGGATGATCTCGCCCAACTTGGTATATTCGATCTCGCCGGGATCAGAGGAAGTCGCGAGCCCGATCAGCGGGCCTTCGCACAAGGCCGCGCCCTGATGCGGGCAGCGGTTCAACAGGCCGAAGAACTCGCCCTTGACGTTGAAGATCGCGATCGGCCGCTCGTCGATGGTGAGAAATTTTCGTGTGCCCGGCGGCAACTCGTCCACCGGGGCAATGACATGTCGCGCCATCAGATTATCCCGTACAGCTTCTTCGCATTGTCGAGATAGAACGCCTGCTTGTTGGCGTCGCTGACGCCGGCGGGCAGCACCCGCGACGGCTCGTCGAAATCCCAGTGCGGATAGTCGGTGGCGAACAACAGTTTGTCCCAGCCGATCCACTCGATCACTTCGAACAGATGCTCGCGCCGTTCCGGATCTTCCATCGGCTGCGTGGTCCACCAAATGTGATCGCGGATATATTCCGACGGACGGCGCTTCAAATGCGGCACCTCGCTGCGCAGCCGGTCGAAACTCTTGTCCAGCCGCCAGGAAAGCGACGGCGCCCAGCCGAAGCCGGCCTCGATCATCACCATCTTCAGCTTGGGATAGCGCTCGAACACGCCCTCGAGCACCAGGCTTGCGAGCGCCGTCTGCTGGCACTGCGAATGGCCGACCATCTCCTCGATGTAAAAGCTCGGCCAGCCGGACGCGGTGATGGGATTGCCGCCGAAGCCGAAGGCATGGACGCCGACGGGAAGGCCGATCTCCTGCGCCGCTTCATAGATCGGCCAGTAGCGGCGCTGGCCGAGCGGCTCGACATTGCGGCTCAGCAAAAGCACCTGCACGAAGTTCTTGTCACCGGCACGCTTGCGGATCTCGGCGGCGGCGGTGGGGCCGTGTTCATTGGCAACGACGATCGAACCTTTGAGACGCGAATCCTTGCTGGTCCATTTCTCGATCTGCCAGTCGTTGATCGCGGTCGCCAATGCTGCGCTGAGATCGTGGTTGCGCAGGCCCTGCCCGGTGTCGAGCGGATTGAGCACGCCGAGCGCGACATTGTAGGGGTCGAGCAGCTGCTTCTGCATGAAGGACAGCGAGGAGCCTTGTTTGCCGCCTTCCGGCGGATAGGCGTCGCGGCGCGAGGCGTTCGGCTGCGCCTTCGGATAGGGCGGGCCTTCCATCATGCCCTGATAGGCGTGCTTGCCGTAGGTTTCGAGATGCGAATGCCAGCGCTTTGCCAGGAACGGATAAAGCTCGGTCCCGGTGGCGCGCGCGGGATGGATGTCGCAATCGGCGATCGCGGTCTTGACGCTAGTGGAAGCGGCCGGGTCGGCGCGAAACTGCACATTCATGGCATTGCCTCCTTGAGCGCGGGCTGCGTGAGACGAGGATAGGTTGCGTGCGGATTGTCGATCATGATCTTGCGAACAAGATCTTGCGAAATGCCCTCCGGCAGCACCTCGTCGCCGTCGAATTGCCAGTGCGGATAGTCGGTTGAGAATAGGAGCAATTCGTCCGACTGCATATGGTCGAACAGGCGATTTAACGTGGCGGGATCCGGCGGCGCGTCGACCGGCTGCAGCGAAAAGCGGATGTTGCTGCGCACAATTTCCAGCGGCGCGCGGTCGACCCAGGGCGTTTCCATCCGCACCCCGCGCCAGAACTTGTGCAGCCGCCACAGGTATGACGGCAGCCAAGTGAAGCCACTTTCCAGCATCACCATCTTCAGCTTCGGATGCCGGGCGAACACGCCCTCGACGATCAGGCTGGTCAACTGGGTCTGGAACGCCTGCGCCTGCGCGACGTAATCCTCGACATGATAGGAACCCCAGCCGACCGAGGTCGGCGGATTGTGATAGGCGGAGCCGGCGTGGATGCCGACGGCCAGCCCGAGCCGCTCGGCGGCGGCATAGATCGGCCAATAGGCGCGTTTGCCGAGCGGCATGTCGCCCATCACAAGCATCAGTACCTGAACGAAGCGCGGGTCTTTGGCACAGCGCTCGATCTCGGCGACTGATTTTTCCACGCTCTGGGTCGGGATCACGATCGAGCCGCGCAGACGGGAATCCTTGTCGAGCCACTCTTTCACCAGCCAGTCGTTGAGCGCGCGGCAGAAGGCGTCCTGCATGTCCTCGGAAAACACCATCTGCACGCCATACAAGGGATTGCAGATGCCGTAGCTGACCTGAAACCGATCGAGCGCCTGCTTTTGCATGTCGCGGAGGCTGGAGCCGGGCTTGCCCTGCGCCGGACGCCAATCGGGGCGCGCGCTGATCGGCGAATTGGCCGGATAGGATTGCGACACCAGATCGGTCATGCCGCGCGTCGTCACCTGGTCGCGCCAGTATTCGTTCATATACGGCAGCAGGCTGGTCAGATGGGGCACTGCGGGATGCAGGTCGCAATCCACGCCGCCTGCGATCGGTGACGTCATGATGTTTCCACTTGCATGTTTCCTCGCGCCCGCGGTCTCACGGCATCTTGTAAGCCACGCCGCTTGGTTCTTTGGCCGCATTCAAGCAGGCTGACCGGCGCGCCGCAACTCGGCAAACGCTAGCCCCCTGTGCTAGGAAAACATGGGTCGGCCCTTGGGAGATTTTGATGATTCGGACTGGAAGCACGGCGGTTGCCATCACCCTTTTGCTGGCTGGCGCGGTAGCCGCGCAGACAGCGCCCCCTAGCCCACCAGCAGCACCGCCGCCGGTCGATTTCTCCAAGGTCGAAATCAAGACCACCGATCTCGGTGACAACGTCTACATGCTCGAGGGCCAGGGCGGGAACATCACGGTGGCGGTCGGCAAGACCGGCATCATCATGGTCGACGGCCAGTTCGCGCCGCTGCACGACAAGATCAAGGCCGCTATATCGACCATCTCGAACCTGCCGATCAAATACCTCATCAACACGCATTATCACGGCGACCACACCGGCGGGAACGAAGCCTTCGCCAAGGACGGCGTCACCATCGTTTCCGACGTCAACGTCAAGATTCGCCTGGCGGAGGGCACCACCAACGGCCTGACCGGCGTCAAGACGCCGCCGGCTCCGGCGGGCGCGCTGCCGAAGAAGACCTATGCCGGCGGCACGCTCAAGATCAGGATTCCCGGCCGCGTCGCCAATCTCAAGCACATCGCCCACGCCCATACCGACGGCGACACCTATGTGTGGTTCAAGACCGCCAATGTGCTGTCGACCGGCGACACCTTCACAAACGGCCGCTATCCCAACATCGACTTCGCCAATGGCGGCAACATCAAGGGCATGATCGCGGCGGCCAACACCTATCTCAAAATGACCAACGCCAAGAGCCGCATCGTGCCGGGCCACGGCCCGATCGCCGACAAGGCGGCGTTGACCGAGTATCGCGCCATGCTGGTGACCGCGCGGGACCGCATGGCGAAGCTGGTCAAGGAAGGCAAGAGCGAAGACGACGTGCTGGCCGCCAAACCGTTCGCCGATCTCGACAAGAAATGGGCGCCGACCGAGCTCGCCTCCACGAACTTCATTCGCGTCGTCTATCATTCGCTGGCGGACAAACCCGACAAGAAGTCATTGCTGAAACGCATGCTGCGCCGGAGTTGAGGAATGAAAGAGCTCGTAACGATCGCCGAGAAGATCGCCGTCAAACTGATCGAGCGGAAACAGACCATCGCGATCGCGGAATCCTCCACCGGCGGCCTGATCTCGGCGGCGCTGCTGTCGGTACCCGGCGCATCCGCCTATTTTCTCGGCGGCGGCGTGGTCTACACCCGCGACGCGCGGCGCATCCTGATGGACATTTCCGATGAGGCGATGAAGGGCCTCCGCTCGGCGTCGGAGCCCTATGCCAAACTGCTGGCGAGCCAGGTGCGCCAGCGCTTCGCCACCGACTGGGGCCTGTCGGAGACCGGCGCCGCGGGACCAACCGGCAACCGCTACGGCGACGCCGCCGGCCACAGCTGCATGGCGGTCGCGGGCCCGCAGAATGCGGTGTTCACGCTGGAGACCGGCAGCGCTGACCGGCAGGCGAACATGCAGAAGTTTGCGAGCACGGCGCTGGGCCTGCTGCTGGAGAATGTGTCGCGATAACCGCCATCGTCGTCCCGGCCTTGAGCTCAGATACGCAATTGCGCATCGGGGGACCCATACTCCGTGTCCTCTGTTTTGAAAGACGCTGTTCGACGACTTTGCCTAATCACTGAAGCCTGTGGTTATGGGTCCCGGCCTTCGCCGGGACGACGCCGGAATATGCGTCATCGCTGCGGTCCGGACAGGTTCACCTCCCGCTCCGCCCGGAAGACGTTGCTGTGCAAATTGGCGATCCATTGCCGGCCGCTGGAGGTGACGTTGAGATAGCGGATCGCAAGCTGGATCTGCGGCGCGACGTTGGTCCAGTAGAACTGCGGGAACCGATAAACGATGTCGGCGGGCGTCGCGTAGCCCAGCGTCTTGTTCAACCCGATTTCCTCGAACTCGTAAAACAGCGCATTCGACTTGCGCATGTAGTTGGGATCGCCGAGCTGGCCGATCAGATCGGCCGCGCGCAGCAGCAATCCTTCCTCCTCGTTGAGGTCATCACCGTCGTTCGGGCTGGTCGCGTAGGGAAAGCGGGTATATTCGATCGCCCGGGCAATCCGGGCCGCGTCGACTTCCTCCACGGCATCGAGCCGCTCGATCACGAACAGTTTTGAGCGGTCGACATGGTAGGGCGCAAGTGCTGCGTCGGACGATCCAACCGGCAGATGGACCTTGCGGCCGCTGAGATCTGCAACGAAGGCGTCATCCTCGTCGCCCTGGACGACGCCGCGGACATATCCGATATCATGGGCGAGGCAGGCCATGATGAAGTTCGCGTAATCGTCGGCCGTGGTGGCGCGCGCCAGCGCGCGGCCGACCAGGATGTCGTGGCCCACCAGCGTCACCAG
The DNA here is from genome assembly GCF_018130105.1 of Bradyrhizobium sp. AUGA SZCCT0160. Taxonomy (NCBI): domain Bacteria; kingdom Pseudomonadati; phylum Pseudomonadota; class Alphaproteobacteria; order Hyphomicrobiales; family Nitrobacteraceae; genus Bradyrhizobium; species Bradyrhizobium sp. AUGA SZCCT0160. Next base: position 21,246 of record NZ_JAFCMD010000018.1, on the reverse strand, counting down.
CATGGTGTGCTCGATGTTGTGATACAGCGCATCGCTGTTGCCGATGCACTCCAGGGTCAGCCGCGCGGCAAAGGGCAGTAGTTTCGTCAGATCGGAATGCGAGGCGCCGAACCGTCCCTCGGTTTCCCGTGACAGGAACGAACCGAGGGCTTGCGCGGTCAGTTGGGGGATTGTGATCATCTCGGCACCCGCTCCCGTCTGTGGTCGCGCCGTGACGACGGCCTGCGCCGCAGCATCCCGGCTTTCCGATCGCTCACTCATCGAAACCATCCTATCACCAATCCCTGCATCCGCCGCACCCTTTGAAATGTCTGATCGGCGATGCCCGTGATGCGCTCGGGGAAGATACCAGCTCGTCGCGGCGACGGCTGGATCATGGCACCACGCCTGACTATAATCCGCTGAAACCTCTGGGGATCGCAGCCATGCAACAGCCGTTCGACCGCGCCGCAGAAGACCTCGGCAACTCGATCCATTTCGAACACGTCAACGTCTTCGTGCCCGATCAGCGGCTGGCGACGTTGTTCTATGTCACCGGGCTCGGACTGACGCGCGACCCTTATCTGATGGTGTCGGACACCAACATGTGGGTGAATGTCGGCAAGAGCCAGTTTCATCTGCCTGATGGTGAGGCGCAGGTGCTGCGCGGCCACACCGGCATCGTCATCTCCGGCCGTGAGGCGCTGCTGGAGCGGCTGGCGTCGGTCGCCAAAAAGCTCGAAGGCACCAAATTCGTGTATCGCGAACACAATGATTACGTCGAGGCGATCTGTCCCTGGGGCAATCGCGTGCGCTGCTATGAGCCGGACGCCGCGCGCTTCGGCCGCATCACGCTCGGCATTCCCTACGTCGAATTCGACGTGCCGATCGGCACCGCGAAAGCCATTTGCGGCTTCTACTCCGAGATCATGGGGATGCCGGCCGAATTGAAAAACGGCGACGGCGCCATGGCGCGCGTCAAGGCCGGCAAGGACCAATATCTGCAGTTCCGCGAGACCGACCAAAAGCAGCCGGAATTCGACGGTCACCACGTGCAGATCTACATCACTGACTTCTCGGGCCCCTACCGCAAGCTCCTGGAGCGCAATCTCGTCTCGCAGGAGGACAACCCGTACCAGTACCGCTTCAAGGACATCGTCGACCTCGACAGCGGCAAGCATCTGTTCACGGTCGAGCACGAGGTGCGCAGCGCCACCCACCCGATGTTCATGCGGCCGCTGGTCAACCGCAACCCGGCCGAGACCAACCGCACCTACGCGCCCGGCCACGAGCAATGGGCCTGGGCGATGGGACCTGACGAATATGACCGGCGGTCATAGCCCTCGTTTTCCGCGCAATCGATTGTCATGGAACCGGCGCGTCCAATTGGTCGCAGCGGCATCGCCAGATACTCGATGAAAGATGACCCTATTAACGTTACATCTTAACCAATCATTAAGTATGCGTTTGCGGGCCCGAAAGGCCCGACCTAGCGTACAGGGAGCGGTTTGGGGGAGCCGCCTGGAAACCAACGATTGGTATGTGCCATGGCGTATAGAATGCATTCGGCGCTTGTCGCGTCTCTCAGCGCAGCCGCGCTTTTGCTTGCCGCGGGCGATACATTCGCAAGATCAGGAACAGCGCCGGGTGGCGTCCGTGCGGGCCCCCATTCACCGGCCGTCCATGGTTTCGGGCATCACCGCCGGCACAATGTCGGGACCTTCTGGCCGGGAGGCGGCGGCTATTACTATTCGCCGTCGAATGGCGAGACCGTGGTCGAAGCGCCCCAGTCCACCACGCGCGACATCCGTTACACCTATACCTATGACGTGCCCTGGGATTGGGCGCATCGCTATCCGCCGAACGTTGTCCCGTCCGACCGGCCCTACGTGTCGAGCTGCTCCTCGGAGCCCGTCACGGTTCCCGGACGTAATGGTCATACGACCATCAACATCACGCGGTGCTATTGATTTTCGTCGTCCGGCCTTGAGCCGGGACCCATAACCACAGGCTTTCGTGGGTAGATACCAGTCGTCAAACACCGTCTCTCTTCATAACCGACACGGCGTATGGGTCCCCCCGATGCGCAATTGCGCATCTGAACTCAAGGCCGGGACGACAGTAACTCACTTCTCTCTGAACGAGCGCATCAGCTGATCGCTCAGCGGCTTCATCAGGTACGAGAACATGGTGCGGTCGCCGGTTTGCACGAAGGCTTCCACCGGCATTCCCGGAATCAACTTGTTGTTGGCGCCGAGGCGGGCGACTTCTTCCGGCGGCAGCGAGACGCGGATCGTGTAATAGGTTTGCCCGGTGCGCTGCTCGGTGGTGACGTCGGCCGACACCCTGGTGACCTTGCCGTTCAGCTCCGGCGTGGTGTGCTGGTTGAAGGCCGATAGCCGCAGCAATGTCTTCTGGCCGATCTGCAGCTTGTCGATGTCCTGCGGATTGACCTTGGCTTCGACCGACAGATCGTCGGCCTGCGGCACGATCATCATGATGGCGTCGCCCGCGGTGATCACGCCGCCGATGGTATGCACCGTCGACTGCAGCACCATGCCGGCCTGCGGCGCCCGGATGTCGATGCGGCGGAGTTGATCTTCCGCGGTGACCTTGCGCTCGACGAATTCGCCGATCTTGTCGTTGGTCTCGCGCAAATCCTTGGAAACCTCGCTGACCAGTTCCTTGTCGATCTGGATGATCTGCAGTTCGGTCTCGGTGATCTTGCCCTTGGCCTGCGCGCGCGAGGCGATGTACTGCGCGCGCTCGCCCGACAGGCGGGCGGAATCGCGCTCCAGCGTGGTCAGGCGCGAAATCTGGATCAGCCGCTGGTCGTAGAGCTGACGGACGCCGACCAGTTCCTTTTCGACCAGTGCGATTTCCTTGTCCTTGGCCTTCTCCTGCGCCGAGAGACCCTCGATTTCCTCATTGAGCTGCATGACCCGCTCGCGCAGCTGGGCCTTTTGCCCGGCGCGGCCGTTGACACGAACCTCGAACAATTTGGTCTCGCTCGCCATGACGTCCCTGACGTCGGGATCGTCGGCGCGATCGGCCAGCAGCGGGGGAAACTTGATCTTGTCAGTGCCGCGCTGTTCGGCCTCCAGCCGTGCCGCGCGCGCCAACAGGCCGTTGAGGGTTTTGACGACGATCGCCAGGCTTGCCTTGACCACGGTCTCGTCGAGACGGACCACGACGTCGCCGGCCTTGACGGTATCGCCGTCGCGCACCCGCACTTCGCCGACCACGCCACCGGTCGGGTGCTGCACCTTCTTGACGTTGGAATCGACCACCACCGATCCCGGCGCGATCAGCGCGCCCGAGATCGGCACCGTCGAGGCCCAGCCGCCGAATCCGCCCACCAGCACCAGCATCAACGCCAGGCCGACCACCAGATGCGACCGGATCGAACGGCGGGCGCCTTTCAACTCCTCGCTCATGATTTGGCTCCTGGGGCAACGATCTTGATCGGCGCGGGCGGCGGCGGGACGGCGCGCTGCAGCACCTGGCCGAGAACGGTTTCCTTCGGCCCGAACGCCTGCATGCGGCCATCCTTGAGCACCAGCAGTTGGTCGACCGCCTCGATGCCGATCGGCCGGTGCGCCACCACGATCACGATGGCGCCGCGCTCGCGCGCGCCGCGAACCGCGCGGGTCAGCGCCTCGTCGCCCTCGGTGTCGAGGTTGGAGTTCGGCTCGTCGAGCACGATCAGGAAGGGATGACCAAACAGCGCCCGCGCCAGCCCGACGCGCTGCGCCTGCCCGGCCGACAACGCGGTCCCCTGCTCGCCGATCTGGGTGTCATAACCCTCGCGCATCTTGATGATCATGTCATGCACGCCGGCCTCCTTGGCCGCGGTGATGATCGCATCCGATTTGGCGTCGGGATCGAAACGGGAAATGTTCTGGGCGATCGAGCCGGCGAACAATTCGACGTCCTGCGGCAGATAGCCGACGTGACGGCCGAGCACGTCCGATGACCATTGGTCGAGCGCGGCGCCATCGAGCCGCACCTTGCCGCGCACCGGCATCCAGACGCCGACCAGTGCACGTATCAGCGACGACTTGCCCGATCCGCTGGGCCCGATCACGCCGACGCCGGTGCCGGCCTCGACCGCAAAAGTGACATCCTGGACGATGACCCGCTGATCGCCGGGCGGCACGATGGTGACGCCCTCGACCGACAATCGCTTCGACGGGCTCTGCAGCAGGGTCTGGGTGCTCTGCGCCGGTATCTGTTCGAGCAGTTTGTTGAGGCGATGCCAGCTCTGGCGCGCCGCGACAAAGCCTTTCCAGTGCGCGATCGCCAGATCGACCGGCGCCAGCGCCCGCGCACTCAGGATCGAGCCTGCGATGATGATACCGCCGGACGCCTCCTGATGGATCACCAGATAGGCGCCGACCGCCAGCACCGCCGATTGCAGCATCATGCGCAGCACCTTGGCGATTGCACCTAAGCCGCCCGCGACGTCGCTGGCGCGCTGGTTGCCGGCCAGATAGCTCTCGTTGGCTTCGGTCCAGCGCTTGGTCAGCCGTCCGGCCATGCCCATCGCGACCAGCACTTCGGCGTTGCGCCGGCTGGTCGCCGCCAGATCGTTGCGCCGCGCCGCCAGCGTCATGGCGTCTTTGGCCGGCTGGCGCGACATCACTTCGGTGATCACGGTGAGGATCACCAGGATGATGGCGCCGACCAGCGCGGTAAGACCCAGCAACCAGTGGAACGCGAAACAGATGGCGAGGTAGAATGGCAGCCAGGGCAGATCGAAAAACGCGCCCGGCCCCTGACTGCCGAGGAAGGAGCGCACGTTATCGAGGTCGCGCAGCGGCTGCAGGCCTTCATTGCGAGCGCCCACCATCAGCGGCAGGCGCACGACGGTATCGAACACGCGGGCATTGATGGCTTCATCGAGCGCGGTGCCGATGCGGCCGAGAATCCGGCCCCGGATCAGGTCGAGGCCGCCCTGGGCGACGTATAATCCGCCGGCGAGCACGACCAGGCCGATCAGGGTCGGCACGCTCCGGCTCGGAATCACGCGGTCATAGACCTCCAGCATGAAAATCGAGCCGGTCAGGTACAGCAGATTGATCATGCAGCTCATGACGCCGACGCCGATAAACGCGTTGCGACAGGCGCGCAGCGCAATACCGAGTTCGGTCCGCCGGACACCGGGAGCAGCTGCCATCAATTCGAGTCTCTGCAAAAGGGATTAGCTAACGGGCTGGTTCTACCGATGTTTGTGGCCAGCGTCTATTTAAGTCACGTTAACCTGAATGCGGTTCATGCCCCGCAGCCGGCCGAACGTCTGGGCGAAACACCGGGAAATCAGCCGAATGACGGGGCAAACAGCTCCGGGGTGGGTTTTTCGGCGCTCCGCCCGGACCTGCTGATGACCGGGCGCGGTCCTGCGGAGCGTGGCAGGTTCCTCGCCCCCCGGCCCTGCACCGGCAGGCATCGGCGGAGCTTTGATAGCGAAGGCCTCGACCCACGCGAGCGCTTCGACCGCTACCTCCGGCCGCGCACCGCCCGCACCACCAGCAGCAATATCACGGCGCCGATCGCGGCATTGATGATCTCCCTGATCACGCCGGTGCCGATGTGGATGCCGAGCTTGGGCAAAAGAAGATTTGCAACCAGCGCGCCGGCGATGCCGACGAGGATGTCGCCGATCAGGCCAAAACCGGTGCCGCGCACGATCTTGCCGGCCAGCCAGCCGGCGACAAGCCCGATAAGCAGGATGACCAAAATGCCCTGGTTCGATACGTGCACCCTTGGATTCCCCGGTTCGCTCGCGTGGCCTGACGCCACGGTTTTAGACTACCGGCAATTCCCTGATGTGACGACCTGAATCAGCCCGCCACGCCGGTCCGTCGTGGAACTGTCAATCGCAATCCGCGTTATCCGGCAATGACGCAACCTGATATTTGGTACGTAACTTTTGGGCCGGACCGGACCGACGAGAGTGCGACGAGCATGGTCCGTACGACCCGCAAATTTAAATCGGAAGTCGACGCCAAGCTGTTCGCGATGCAGATCCTGGCGAAGGGCTGGTCTGCGAGCGCAGGCACGCTCAACCCGCACCAGCCCAAGCAGGTCGTGGGTCCCGCCCAGATCGAACAATGGGCGGATCCGGGCTTGGGCGGATAGATATTACTCTCCGTCATGGCTGGGCATAGCCGTCTGAAGGACGGCGTCGCTTCCACTCGCCTATGCCCGGCCATCCACGTCTTTCTTGCTTGTGTGCAGCAAAGACGTGGATGCCCGGCACAAGGCCGGGCATGACGAATTGTGAGATAACGCCCGCGCGCTCAGCCCGCGGCGGCCTCGGCCGGTTCGGCCAGGACGCAGCGCGCGATTCGATCCGGCGCAACCTGCACGTTGGGCGGCAGTTGCTCGGTACAGCGCGGCTGCGCCACGCTGCAGCGCGGTGCGAACGAGCAGTTCACCGGCGCCTTGTCGAGCGATGGCGGCGTGCCCGGGATGGTCTCCAGCCGCTGGCCGCGTTTGGCGCCGTGGGTGGTCGACGCCAGGAGCCCGCGCGCATAGGGATGCATCGGCGTCCGCACGATGTCGCGCAGCTTGCCCTGCTCGACGATCTGTCCGGCATACATGACAGCGACGCGGTCGCAGATTTCGATGGCGACGCCGATGTCGTGGGTCACGAAAATCACCGACATGCCGAACTCGCGCTGCAGCTCGCGCAGCAGCAGCAGGATCTGGATCTGCACGGTGGCGTCGAGCGCCGTGGTCGGCTCGTCGGCCAGCAGGATCTTGGGCTTGCAGGCCAGTGCCAGCGCGATCATCGCGCGCTGCCGCATGCCGCCGCTCATCTCGTGCGGATAGGCATCGAGGCGGCGCCTGGCGGAGGGAATGCGTACGACTTCGAGCATTTCCAGCGCCCGCGCAGTAGCCTCCTTCTCGCTCTTGCCCTCATGGCGCATCACGGATTCGGAAATCTGCCGGCCGATGGTGTAGACCGGATCGAGCGCCAGCGCCGGCTCCTGGAAGATCATCGATACGGTCTGGCCACGAAACTTCGACAATTCCTCGTCGTTCAACGCCAGCACGTCGCGGCCGAGAACATTCACGCTGCCCGAAATCTGCGTCCGCTTCTTCGGCAACAGCCGCATCAGCGCGCGCAAGGTCACGCTCTTGCCCGAACCGGATTCACCGAGCAGGCCGAGCACCTCGCCCTCGCCGAGCGAGAGCGAGATGTCGTTGACGGCGTGCACGGTGCGCTCGCCGGTGAAGCGGATGCTGAGATCGCGGATTTCGACGAGGTTGGTCATGCCGGTTTGGGTACCTGTTTATGATAGTCCGTGGCGCGCTGGAACGCGGCGCCGATCCGCAGCAGCATGGCCTCATCAAAGGAGCGGCCGATCAATTGCAGGCCGACCGGCAAACCGCTTTTGGTGAAGCCCGAGGGAATCGAAAGCGAGGGCAGGCCGAGGTAGTTGACCGGGCGGGTGAATTTCGTGATCCGCTGGATCACGGCCTCGGCGTCGCGGCTGTTGCCGACATCGCTCTCGGCGATGGTCGCCGCCGGCATCGGCGCGACCGGCGCAATCACCGCATCGGTGCCGGTGACCGCCGCAAGGTACGCCGCCAGCGCCGGACCGCGCCAGCGCATTGCTTCCAGATACGACACCGCAGGGATCGCGAGGCCGTTCTGCAGCCGCATCAGCACCTGCGCGCCGTAATCCTGTGGCCGTTCGATCATCCACCTTTTGTGGAACGCGGCGGCTTCGGTCGCGAGCACGATCTGGCAGGCGGCCGTGAGCTGGCGCTGGTCGGGTAGCTCGACCGAGACGATTTCGGCGCCCTCTTTCTTCAGCGTCGCGATCGTCTCATCGAGAACGCGCGCCACTTCGGCATCGAGATCGTCGACATAGAACGCGGTCGGCACGCCGATCCTGAGGCCTTTGAGCGAGCCCTTGGTGGCCGCCATATAGTCCGGCACCGGCCGCGTGGAAGCGGTGAGGTCGTCGGGGTCGGCGCCCGCCATCAACCCGAGCAGCAGCGCGCAATCTTCCGCGCTCTGCGCCAGCGGCCCAACCGTATCGAGCGATTGCGACAGCGGCATCGCGCCGGCACGGCTGACGCGGCCGACCGTCGTCTTCAACCCGGTGACGCCGCAGAAATGCGCGGGCATCCGGATCGAGCCGCCGGTGTCCGATCCCAGCGCCGCAAAGGTCAGGCGGGCGGCGACCGCCGAGCCCGAGCCGGACGACGAGCCGCCGGTGATGTGATCGACATTCCAGGGATTGCGCACCGGACCGTAATGCGGGTTGTGGCCGGTCGGCCCATAGGCGAACTCGACCATCTGCAGCGAGCCGAGCCTGACGGTACCGGCGTCCTTCAGGCGCTGCAGCGCGGTCGAATTCGTGGTGGCGACGAAGTCGCGGCGGATCTTCGAGCCGCAGGTGACGACCTTGCCGGCCTCGTAATACATGTCCTTGTGCGCCAAGGGCACGCCATGCAGCACACCCCTATTGTTGCCCTTGGCAAGATCGGCATCGGCGGCGTCGGCCGCCGCCAGCGCCTCCTCCGCCTCGATCGCCATGAAGGCGTTGAGCCGCGGCTGCCATTGCGCGATGCGGTCGAGACAGGATTTTGTCGCCTCGCGCGACGAAACTTCCTTGGTGGCGATCGCCCTGGCGACCGACACCAGCGACATCAGGGCCGGTTCGGTGCTCATTTCGACACCGTCAGGTTCTGCGCCAGAAGAAAGCTCGCGGGTTCCAGATCGAACGGCAGGGTGCCGGCGACCGGCGCGAAGCCTTCGAACGCCGGCCCGATGGAATTGGCGATCCGCTCGGCGACTTCGGCACTCGCCGGCACGCCCGCGACATCGGTCATGACCTTGACCTCTTTGGGACTGGGTTTTGTCATTGCGGATTTGCTCCCTTATGCGTTTTTCTTGGTCGTTTCTTTGGCCGGTGCGCGGCTGTGTCCTGATCCCGGAATGGCCATGTAACACGCCGCCTGGTGACCCATTGTATCGAGGTCGCTGAGTTTTGGCGTCGCATTTGCGCAGAGCGGCTCCGCGTATGGACACCGGGTGTGAAACCGGCAGCCGGGCGGCGGATCGATCGGATTGGGCGGATCGCCCGAGATCGGCGGCGTCTGGGTACGGTTGTCGGGATCGGCCGACGGCATCGCCGCCAGCAGCGCCCGCGTGTAGGGATGCGCCGGTTCATCCCAGACCTTGTCGACCGGACCGAGCTCGACGACCTCGCCGAGATACATCACCAGCACGCGATCACTGATGTAGCGCACCACGTTGAGATCGTGGCTGATGAAGAGGTAGGTGAGGCCGAATTCGCGCTTGAGGTCGGCCAGCAGGTTGAGCACCTGGGCTTCAACCGACTTGTCGAGCGCCGATACCGCTTCGTCGAGGATCACCAGCCGCGGCGACAGCGCCAGCGCGCGCGCGATGTTGACGCGCTGGCGCTGGCCGCCGGAAATCTCGTGCGGATAGCGATTTGCAAAAGTCTCGGGCCGCAAGCCCACCTTGCCCAATAGTTCGCGCGCCAGCGTGCGCGCGGCGGCATCCGCCATGCCATGCACCTTCGGGCCGAACGCGATCGAATCCTCGATGGTGAGGCGCGGGTTGAGCGAGGCGTAGCTGTCCTGAAACACCATCTGCATGCCGCGGCGCAAATCGCGCAGCGACAATGCGCGGCCGACCTGCATGCCGTCATAGATGATATCGCCGGCATCTGATTTCATCAGGTGCATCAGAAGCCGCGCGGTGGTCGACTTGCCGCAGCCGGATTCGCCGACGATCCCGACTGTTTCACCCTTGGCGATCGAAAACGAGACGTCGTCGACCGCGCGGACGGTCTTGCGCGCGCTGAACAGATCACCGCGCACCGGGAAATGCTTGGTCAGGCCACTGACCTGCAGCAGCGGCTGCGCGGCGCCGCCGACATCCTCGACCTTTTCCAGAACTTCGACTGACGGGCTGGTCTCGGTCATCGCGTCAGTTCCTGATGTCCATGGCGCTGCGCATGCCGTCGCTGAGCAGATTGAAACAGATCGACACCGCAAAGATCATGACGCCGGGCAACGCCGCGACCCACGGATTGACATAGATCGCGGTGCGCAGCGTGTTGAGCATCAGGCCCCATTCCGGCTCCGGCGGTTTTGTACCCAAACCGAGGAACGAAAGGCCGGCGGCGAGGATCATCGACACCGAGATCAGGCCGGTGGCGTAGACGAAGATCGGGCCCAGCACGTTGCCGAGCATGTGCACACGCATGATGGTGAAGGGCCCGGCGCCGGAAGCGCGCGCGGCCTCGACAAAGTCCATGTTGCGAACGCCTGTCGTGACGCTCTCGGCGACGCGGGTGATCTGCGGCACGAATACGATGGTCAGCGAGACGATGGAGTTGACGATGCCGGCGCCCAGCGCGCCGGAAATCGCGATCGCCAGCAGCACCGAGGGAAACGCATAAAACACGTCGACGGTGCGCATGATCGCGGTGTTGAGCTTGCCGCCGACATAGCCGGCGACCAAGCCCAGGGAGGTGCCGATAAAGAAGGCGAGGATCACAGGCAGAATGCCGATGATCAGCGACAGCCGGCCGCCATAGATCAGCCGCGCCAGCATGTCGCGGCCGAGCTCATCGGTGCCGAGCGGATAGTTCGGCGTGCCGATATGGCGGAGCCGGCGGATCATCGAGCCCTGATAGGGATCGGCGAGGCCGAGCCATGGCGCCAGCAGCGCGGACATGAAGATCAGCACCAGAATGAAGGCGCAGACCATGCTGACCTTGTCGCGCCGGATGCGGCGGCCGACGGTGGCCCAATAGCCCCGCGCCTGGGTCGCCGGCGCCGCCTGCAGGGCGGTATCTGTGATCGCGCTCATGCGCTACGCTCTTTTTGTTTGAGCATGATCTTTTCGGAAAACCGGTTCCCACTTTTCCGGATCATGCTAGCTCCGCTTGATGCGCGGATCGATCGACGCTTGCGCGATATCGACCAGGAGGTTGAGGGCCACGAAGAACAGCGCCAGCACCAGGATCGTGCCTTGCAGCAGCGGCAAATCGCGCTGGAAGATCGCCGAATTGAGCAACAGCCCCGAGCCCGGCCATGAGAACACGGTTTCGATCAGGATCGAGCCGCCGAGCATATAGCCGAGCTGAAGGCCCATCACCGCGAGAGCCGTCGGCGCGGCGTTCTTGATGACATGGCGGAACACGTCGGTCTCGCGCAGGCCCTTTGCGCGCAGCGCCTCGACGAAGTCCTGGCTCAATATGTCGCCGGTCAGGGCGCGCACCGTGCGGGTGACGATGCCCATTGGAATGACGGATGTCGTGATCGCGGGAAGGATGAGATATTTCATGTGCTCCCAGTCCCAGCCCCACGCACCGGAGCCGCCGGGACCGGCGCCGACCGCGGGCAGCCAGTTGAGCTGCACCGAGAAGATGATGACCAGCACCATGCCGAGCCAGTAATGCGGCACGGAGACGCCGGCGATCGCGATCGAGGTCGCGACCTTGTCGATCCAGGTGTCGCGGAAATAGCCGGCGATCAGGCCGAAGAACAAACCCAGCGTGAAGCCGATCGCGGCGGCGGCAATCGCCAGCGTCACGGTATTGCCGACCGCGCGCAGCACCTCCGACAGCACCGGACGGCCCGTCGCGATCGAATTGCCGAGATCACCATGCAGCGCACGCCACAGCCAGAGCCCGAACTGGACCGGCAGCGGGCGGTCGAAGCCATAGGCGGTGCGCAATTGCGCCGCGAGTTCCTGGCTGGCATCCGCCGGCAGCACCGCCACCAGGGGATCGCCCGGCGTGATGTGGACCAAGAGGAAGCACACCAGCGCCACGCTGGCCACGATCGGGATCACATAGACGATACGGCGGGCGATATAGACGAGCACGAGACATTCTTTCTTCCTTCTCCCCTTGTGGGAGAAGGTGGCGCGCAGAGCGCGCCGGATGAGGGGCTTTGTCCGCAGACACAGTCATCGCGAATGAGAGAGGCGTGTCCGCGGAGAGAACCCCTCACCCGTCTTCGCTTCGCGAAGCCACCCCCTCCCACAAGGGGAGAGGGGGCACCGCAGGCTTAGAATGCCGTTCCTTACGGCGCGATCGTCACCGGCGAGAAGTCGACGAACCAGCTCTTCGGCTGCACAAAACCCTTCACCTTCGGGCTCATGGCGCGCGGAGACACGTCATGGGCGACGTAGAGGAAGGCGGCATCGTCGACCGAGGCCGCATGCAGTTCGGCGAGCGCCGCATCGCGCGCCGCGGGGTCGAAGGTCTGGCGTGCCTTGGTCACCAGCTCATCGAATTTGGGATTGTTGATGTAACCCCAATTGTTCGAGACCGGAGGCGCCATACCTGACTGCAGGAAGCGCACCAGCGCGAAGAACGGATCCATCGCCGCATAGGTCACGTTGGTGGCGTGGGCACCGTTGGCGGACGCGTCCTTGGCGCCGCGGCGCCAGTTGGTGAACAGCGTATTCCATTCGATGACGTCGAGCTGGACGTCGAAGTAACATTCAGCCAGCGCCTGCTGCAGATATTCGTTCATCGGCAGCGGTTGCATCTGGCCGGAGCCGGACGCCGAGGTCTGGGTCTTGACCGTCAGCTTCTTCGACGGACCGTAACCGGCCTCCTGCATCAGCTTTTGCGCCGCCTTCAGGTCATACTTGATCTCGAAGGTCGGCTTGCCGCGCCAGGGGTGGCCGGGCTCGAAGGTGCCGGTCGCCGGCACCATCAGCCCGGCGAGCAGGCCCTCCTTGAGGCCTTCACGATCGATGCACAGATTGGCGGCCTTGCGAACGCGGATGTCGTTCCAGGGCGAACCCTCGATGCGCGAGAACTGCCAGGGCCAGACATGCGGCGATTCGTTGGCCTGCAGCGCGAAGCCGCGTGCCTTGATTTCCTTGACCGCATCGGGCGCGGGCGCCTCGACCCAGTCGACCTGACCGGAGAGCAACGCCGCGGTGCGGGCATTGGCTTCCGGCATCGGCAGCAGCACCATCTTGTCGACCTTGGGAACGCGCGCCTTGTCCCAGTAACCCTCGTTCTTGACCAGTTCGAGCCGCTCGCGCGGCGTGAACTTCGACATCTTCCAGGGGCCGGTGCCGGAGGCATCGCGCGCAAACGCGGCCCAGGCGGCCTGCGATTTCGCCTTGGCATCCGCGCCTTCAGCCTTGTCGTAAAACGCCTGCCATTTCGCCGGGCTCGCCATGAACAAATTGGTCAGGTTGATCGGCAGGAAGCTGTCGGGCTCCTTGGTGGTCAATTCCACCGTCAGATCGTCGATTTTCTTCGCGGAGGCCAGCGTCGGCATGCGCGAGGCTGTCACGCCGACCTGGCTGGCGTCGAAATGCGGCGCATCCTGCTTCAGCACCTTCTCGACGTTCCAGACCACGGCGTCGGCGTTGAACGGCGAGCCGTCGTGGAAGGTGACGCCGGGACGAAGCTTGAAGGTCCACTTCTTCTTGTCGCCCTCATCGACCTTCCATTCGGTCGAGAGGCCCGGGATCATCACGCTCGCCTTGCTGGCCGAGGACAGATCCCACAGCGTCAGCGCGTCATACATCGTGAGGCCGGTGAAACGGTTGCCCTCAAAGCCCTGGTCCGGCTGACCCAGCGTGCGCGGAATATCGGCAGCCGTCATGCCGATGCGCAGCACGGTTTCGGCGCTGGCGGCCAGCGGCAGGCCGACCACTATCGCCGTCGCCAGCATCCAGGCCTTGGCGGTTTTCCCGGCGGTTTTCTTGAACCTCTCGTTACGCATATGCAGCAATCCCTTCTCAGACTTTGGGTGACTAATTCTTATGCAGAGTTATGCAACGCCTGTGCCAAGGACGGCGCGTCCCGAGGGGCGATTAGCCGCACGACTCCCTGTGAGTATGCATGCAAGCGCGTATCCATGCTCCATCTGGCACCAAGCTTGCATTTTTCAGCTCCGAACCCCGTTCTATGGAGCTTAATTCATGCGCAATCGGATTTCGATGCTTCTTGCTGCCACAGCGGCGGCACTCTGCTTGTATGCCGGACTGCCCACGAATTCAGCAAGGGCAGAATCCGTTGTGCGCTACGGTATTTCGATGGCCGACATCCCGCTGACCACCGGTCAGCCGGACCGCGGCGCCGGCGCCTACCAGTTCAGCGCCTACACGATCTACGATCCGCTGGTGGCCTGGGAAATGGACGTGGCCGACCGGCCCGGCAAGCTGGTGCCGGGGCTCGCGACGGAATGGAAGGTCGACGACAAGGACAAGACCAAATGGCGCTTCAGTCTGCGCAAGGACGTCAAATTCCATGACGGCAGCGCGTTCAATGCCGACGCGGTGATCTGGAATCTCGACAAGGTGCTGAACGAAAAGGCACCGCAATTCGACAAGCGCCAGAGCGCGCAGGTGAAGACCCGCCTGCCCTCGGTCGCGAGCTACGCCAAGATCGACGACGACACCATCGAGATATCAACCAAGGCGGTGGATTCGTTCTTCCCCTACCAGATGCTCTGGTTCCTGGTCTCGAGCCCCGCCCAATATGAAAAGCTCGGCAGGGACTGGGACAAGTTCGCCAGCCAGCCTTCCGGCACCGGCCCGTTCAAACTGACAAAGCTGGTCCCGCGCGAACTCGCCGAACTCACCAGGAATGCGGATTACTGGAACAAGAAGCGAATTCCAAAGGCCGACAAGATCGTCCTGATTCCGATGCCGGAAGCGCTGACGCGCACCAATGCGCTGCTCGCCGGCCAGGTCGATCTGATCGAAACGCCGGCCCCCGATGCGGTGCCGCAGCTGAAATCCGCCGGGATGCGCATCGTCGACAACATCACGCCGCATGTCTGGAATTATCATCTCAGCGTGTTGCCGGGTTCGCCCTGGACCGACATCCGCCTGCGCAAAGCGCTCAACCTTGCGATCGACCGTGAAGGCGTCGTCGGCCTGATGAATGGCCTGGCCAAACCCGCCAAGGGCCAGGTCGATCCGTCGAGCCCCTGGTTCGGCAAGCCGGCTTTCGAGCTCAAGCATGATGTGGCGGCCGCGAAGAAACTGGTCGAGGAAGCCGGCTACTCCAAACAGAAACCGCTGAAGGCCACCTTCATCATCGCGCAAGGCGGCACCGGACAAATGCTGTCGCTGCCGATGAACGAATTCCTGCAGCAGAGTTTCAAGGAAATCGGCATCGAGATCGACTTCAAAGTGGTCGAGCTCGAGACGTTATATACGCATTGGCGCAAGGGCGCGGCCGACGAGATGAACGCCGGCATCACCTCCAACAACATCGCCTATGTCACCTCGGATCCGCTGTACGCCATCGTGCGCTTCTTCCACTCCGGGCAAATCGCGCCTGTCGGCGTCAACTGGGGCGGCTACAAGTCTGCGAAGGTCGACGCGCTGATCGACGAAGCCAAGCAGACCTTCGATGCCACCAAGCAGGACGAATTGCTGGCGCTGGCCCACGCCCAGATCGTCGACGACGCCGTGCTGGTGTGGGTGGTGCACGACACCAACCCGCATGCGCTGTCGCCCAAGGTGAAGAAATTCGTGCAGGCGCAGCACTGGTTTCAGGATTTGACGACGATCGGGCTGGAGTGAGGGGTTACCGAACGCCGCCCAACCAACGGTCGTCATCCCCGCGCATGCGGGGAGCCAGTACGTTGCGGCCTATCGATTTTATCGCTGGCGTCTCTGGAATACTGGGTCACCCGCCTGCGCGGGTGACGACAGCGGCGCGTCACTTCGTCAGCAGCGCAAACGCGCCGTTCCAGTCTTCCGGCGGCGGGGCGTCCTGGAAGTTGCGGATTCGCGCTTCGTAGAGATTGAACAACAGCTCGAGCGAACGCACCTCGTCGGTGCGGCGGCCGCGTTCGATCGCCGCCAGCGCGCCCTGCCAGTCGCGGCCGCGATAGCAGGCCAGCATCTCGATGGTCAGGTTGCGCAAGCGCTGGAAGCGGCCGGACTGCGCGGTGTCCTCCCGCCCGGCGATCGCGTAGATCACCTCGGGCTCCTTCTTGCCCTTCACCATGATGAAGTCGAGTTCGAGGATCGCGAACTTGTCCTTGACCGCGAGCGCGGTTTTCGAGCCGACGATGATCGGGAAGCCGTATTCCTTGGACTGGCCCTCCAGCCGTGAGGCCAGATTGACGCTGTCGCCGAACACCGAATAGTCGAACCGCATGTCCGACCCCATGTTGCCGACCACGCAGGTTCCGGTATTGAGTCCGACGCCGACATTGAGCGGAATGAACGGGCGGCCCTCTTCCTCGGCTTCCTCCATCCGCTCCTGATTGAGCTCGTCGACACGCTCCAGCATATCGAGCGCCGCCTCGCAGGCGTTGAGCTGGTGATCCTTGTCGTCGAGCGGCGCGTTCCAGAACGCCATGATGGCGTCGCCCATATATTTGTCGATGGTGCCCTTGCGGTGCAGGATGGCGTTGGTCAGCGGCGTCAGGAAGCGGTTCATCAGCGCGGTGAGGCCCTGCGGGTCTCGCTTGTAGGTCTCCGAGATCGAGGTGAAGCCACGCATGTCGGAGAACATGATGGTCATCTCGCGCTCCTCGCCGCCGAGTACGAGCTTCTCCGGCGACTGCGCCAGCTGCGCGACCAGCGCGGGCGACATGTACTGGGAGAACGCGTTACGGATCTGTTTGCGCTGCTTCTGCTCCCGGACGAAACTCGAGAAGATCAGCGTGAGATAGATCGACGTCGTCGATATCAAGGGATAGGTGAAATCGATCAGCAGCCGGTGCTGCGAGTAGAAATACCAGGACGTTCCGATCAGCGCGGTGGCAAACGCCGCTCCGAGGGCGACCAGCGTGACCGGTCCGAACAAGGGCGCGAACGCGATCACCAATAATCCGAACAAGACCGCGGTGGCGAATTCAATCGAGATGCCGTAGATCGGCTGCGAGATCACCTCCCCGGTCAGCGCGCTCTCCAGCACCTGGGCATGGATTTCCACGCCCGGCATGGCTCGCGACACCGGCGTGGTCTTGATATCGTTGAGACCGACGGCCGAGGTGCCGATCAACACCAGTTTGCCGGCGATCTTCTCGGGCGCAACGGTCTTTTCCAGCACGTTGATCGCCGGGACATAGAGTGAGGCATCGTGCCGGGCGTAATGGACCCAAAGCTGGCCATTGCCGTCGGTCGGCAACTGGAAGCCCTTGATGCCGAGGCTCTTGATGCCGCCCTTTTCGGCCTTGATCAGGATCGTACCCGAACCGGTGGCGACCCGCAGCATCTCGAAACTCAGCGAGGGCATGGTCTGGCCCTGCGCCTGCATGATCATCGGCACCCGCCGCACGATGCCGTCGCGTTCAGGCTTGACGGTGAATAGCCCGCGCCCGGCCGCTGCGTGCTCCAGCACCTTGGTGTTGCGCAGCAGGCCCGGGAATTCGAACATGAAGCGCTGCGGCTCCTCGCCGAGCATCGCAAGCCCGGTCACCGGAAGCGTCTTGTCGAGCACACCCAATTCTTCCGGCAAACCCGATTCACCCAGCACCACCCTTGAGGCGCGGATGGCATCGGCGAAAACCTGGTCGTTGCTCGGCAGCGAGCGCAACCGGCTGCGGGTTTCCTCATCGAGATTGCGGTAGGTGTCGGCGACAAATTCCGGGTTGAGCCGGTCGGGCTCCGGAAACACCACGTCGAAGGCGATCACGACGGCGCCGAGATTGGTCAGCTCCGTTACCAGATCCGCCAGCCGCGTGCGCGGCCACGGCCACTGTCCAAGTTTTTCCAGGCTCTTGTCGTCGATATCGACGATGGTGACCGGACGCGCAGTCTTCTTGCGCGGATCGACGCGCTGGAAGGCGTCGAAGGTTCGAACGCGGATCTCCTCGACCGGAGCCGGGTCCCACACGCGCAGCGCGGCAAACCCGATCAGCAGCGCAACGCAGGCCAGCCGGGCATAGCCAAAGCGCCGCTTGAACCACCGCAAGAATATTCTCAGCCGCTTCATGCTGCTTCGGTATCACGGGCAGGCAGATTGTTCCAACGGGTTGCGACCCGCGCCGCAGCATTATGGGGTTCTGGCGCCTCTGAAAGCGCCCGCTCGCGTGCTTTCCCGGTGGGCCATGGCTCGCTATGGTGGCCTGGGGAGAGGATCCAGATTGACGAAACCAGACATTGCAGGCGGGTCCGTTCGGCCGCCACCGCGGCCTCACGATCCAATCCGCGCGCTGCTGCGGGCCGGCAACAACGACGCCGCGATCGTTCAGCTATGCGCTGTTACCCTGACCCATCCCGACGATTTGGCTGCGAAGGAATTGCTGTTCGACGCTTTCTTCCAGAAGCGGCAATGGCAGCCTGCGCTGGTGCTGGCCGAGGAACTGGCGCGCCGGCAGCCGGACAATCCGCGATTGCAGAAGGGCCTGATCGCCACGCTCTCGAACATGAAACGCTTTGAGGAGACCATCGTGAAGGCCTCGCAATACGTCGCGCGGCACGGCGAGGACCTGACCATCCTCGACACGCTCAAGGTCGCCCACTTCCACACCGGCAAGGAAGCCGAGGCAATCCGGCACGGACAGCGCGCGCTGGACCTGCGGGAGGCGGAAGCCCGCCGCAATCCGCTTCCCTTCTCGCTCAAGGCGCCGCAGGGGCCGCCCTCGGGCGACAATGTCATTTCCTTTTCGCTGTGGGGCACGACGCCCTTTTATGGCTACGGCGCCATGATCAACCTGGTGCTGAGCCGCACGGTGTATCCCGCCTGGCGTTGCCGGTTCTATGTCGACGACACCGTGCCGCAACCCTGCATCGCGTTCCTGCGCGACAATGGCGCCGAGCTGCGCAACATGGCGGACGAGTATCCCGGCGTCGGACTGTTTCAGCGCTTCCTGGTCATGAACGATCCCACGGTCGGGCGGTTTCTGGTGCGCGACTGCGATGCGCGGATATCGGAGGCCGAAGCCGATTTGGTCCGGCAATGGATCGACAGCGGCCTGCCGTTCCACGTCGCCCGCGACCATGTCATGCACAATGAACTCATGATGGGCGGCATGTGGGCCGGCCGGACCGATTGCGGTATCGACGTCGTCGAACTGATGCGCCGCTATTTTGTCGCCGGGCCGACGGCAAAATACGGCCACGACCAGCGCATGCTCGGCCTGATGCTGTGGCCGCTGATCCGTAATCATTGCCTGGTTCACGACAAATATTATGCCGTGCCGGACGTCCCTACCATCAGGCTGCAGGATCCGAAAAGCAAAGTGGGCGCCGGCTACCAGAACGCGGCGACGGTGCGCGAAGAGGCCGAGCGGCTGGGGATTCCGCGGCTGCTGTAGCGCCTGACGCCATGTTCCCGGCGATCAAATTCCGACGCCACCGCCGGGATGAAGGATGAAGTCGTTGGCCGTCAGGTTCGTGGCCTGGAGATCGACGTCCTTCAACAGGATGCTGTCATCGCCCAGCTTCAACAGGGTGTCGCCGGCATTGGTCGTCACGTTACCGGATGCAAGCCAGTCGGCGATGTTGTCGGCATCGACCGTTTCGAAAAACGCCCTGAGGTCGATGTGGTCCTGCCCCTGCGCGAAATCCGTGATCGTGTCGTTGCCGTCCCCGACCCGGAACACGAACTGATCGGCGCCAGCGCCACCGGTCAGCGTATCCTTGTTGCCGGTCGCGAAGATGACATCCTTCCCGTCCGTACCGGTCAGCTCGACATCGCCCTCGCCGCCAGTCACGTTGAAGATGAAATTGACCGTGTCGGAGTGACGGGCGCCATCGGTGACGGTGAAGGTGACCGTGTCGGTTAGCGGTTGAGGATTGTTGCCCGGATTGTAGGTAACGCCAGTTACTTCCAGCGCGTCGTTGATATCCTCAAGATCACCCGGGTCGATCGACGGCGCCACGCTGCTGGCCGGGGACGCCCCGGTCGTCGCGGTAAAGGTGAAAGTCTCGACCTCCGTAGCGTCGGCATCGGTGACGTAGAGGCCGGCAACCGTCGTTATTCCATCGCCGAGCTCGGAGACGGTGAACAGGTCCGTGTGGATCACGGGCGCCGCCGGCACCGTCACATGCGCTTCGAAATAATCGCTGTCGTGTCCGTTGTTTGCCGTGCCGCCGCCATCGTGCAACGTGAACGCCACCGTACGGGTGCCGCCGATAGGGTTGGTGAGCGAGTTCGAAAACTCTACCGCCTGCGTCAGCGCCTTGACCGCAGCATCGTCGGCGTTGCCGTTCAGTGTCACGGTCACGTTATTGTTGCCGCTGTGCGACAACGTCCCGATTGCCACGGCGCCGCCGGGGCCGTCAATGCCGTTGGCATCGTACATCACGATCGAACCGCTGGCGGTCGTGGTGATGTACTGGCCGTCCGCGAGCGTCAGCGTGTCGCCCTGCTGGCCGCCACCGATCACCGTCGCCGTCAGCGTTCCGTTGGCATAATTGGCGCTGTCGATGTCGCTTACGGTAACGTCACTGCCAACGAGCGCGACCGGGCTGTCGCCGACATGATAGGTCGGCGACAGAACTGCACCCGAGTACACCGGCGCATCGTTGACGCCGGTGGTGGTGACGGTGATGTCCTGATGCGCGGTACCGTCGAACGACGTCACCGTCAATTTGTCAGTGACGGTAGTGCCCGCGCCAAGCGACTGAACCTTGGCAGGGTCGGCCTGATAGGTCCATGCGCCGGAATTGCTGTCGAAGGTGAAGGTGCCGTAGGTGCCGTTGAGCAACGGGTCATCTACCGCTATCGCCTGGAAGTGAGCCTCGCCTTGATCGACGTCGTCAACCGTCACCACCCCGCTGTCGAACATCACGATCGTGCCGCTGTTGACCGTGGTGCTGGCGTCCTCCACCACATTGCCCGTCGCGTCGCCCGAAATCGTCGCGGTGTCGTTGGCACCGGTGATGGTGACGACGATGTCCTCGTGCGCCGTGCCATCGGCCGACGTCACCCTCAGCGTATCGGTGGCGGTGATATCCTGACCCAGGAACTGAACCTTGGAAGGGTCGGCCTGATAGGTCCATGCGCCGGAATTGCTGTCGAAGGTGAAGGTGCCGTAGGTGCCGTTGAGCAACGGGTCATCTACCGCTATCGCCTGGAAGTGCGCCTCGCCTTGATCGACGTCGTCAACCGTCACCACCCCGCTGTCGAACATCACGATCGTGCCGCTGTTGACCGTGGTGCTGGCGTCCTCCACCACATTGCCCGTCGCGTCGCCCGAAATCGTCGCGGAGTCGTTGGTACCGGTGATGGTGACGACGATGTCCTCGTGCGCCGTGCCATCGGCCGACGTCACCCTCAGCGTATCGGTGGCGGTGATATCCTGACCCAGGAACTG
>NZ_JAFCMD010000017.1:0-176035 GCF_018130105.1 Bradyrhizobium sp. AUGA SZCCT0160 | reverse complement strand
TCTTTGCCAAGCTCAAGCATCTGGTCCGCAAAGCTGCCGCGCGAACTGTCGACGCGGTCTGCGCCGCAATCGGCTGCGCACTCGATGCCTTCACCTCAGAGGAATGTGCCAACTACCTCAAAAACTCAGGCTATCGAACCTAATGCCATCACGCTTTAGGAGGATCAGAGATTACGCGAAATCAGCTCGCGCATGATTTCCGACGTGCCACCGTAAATCCGCAGCACCCGTGCATCCGCATAGAGGCGGCAAATCTCATACTCGCGCATAAAGCCGTAACCACCAAAGAATTGGAGGCATTGGTCGACGAGCCGGCCATGCATTTCAGTGATCCAGAGTTTTGCCGTCGATGCCGCGTAGGTCGTCAGTTCGTGATTGATGTGGTCATGGAGGCACTGGTCGGCATAGGCCCAGCCCACCGCAAGATCGGACTTCAAATCGGCCAGCTTGAACCTGGTGTTCTGGAAGCTGCCGATCGGCGATCCAAAGGCATTGCGCTGCTGAACGTAGTCCTTCGCGAGATCAAAAGCCTTCTGGGCGGCGGCGATCGAATGCAGCGCAATGGTCAAACGCTCCTGCGGCAGCTCGCTCATCAGCGCGCCCATCGCGCCGCCTTCCGCTCCCAGCAAATTGGTCACCGGGACGCGCACGCTGTCGAAGAACAGTTCTGACGTATCAGAGGAGAGGTGCCCGAGCTTTTCGAGGTTGCGGCCGTGGCGGAATCCGAGCCGGTCGGTCTCGACCAGAACCAGACTCATTCCCCGTGAACCACCTTCCGGGTTGGTCCTGACAACGACGATGACGAGGTCGCACATCTGCCCGTTCGAGATGAAGGTCTTCTGGCCCGAGATCACAAACTCGTCGCCATCGCGTACCGCGCGGGTGCGGATGCCCTGCAGGTCGCTGCCGGTACCGGGCTCGGTCATCGCGATGGCGCAGACGGTTTCACCCGTCACCATGCGCGGTAGCCATTTCTTCTTCTGTTCGGGCGTGCCGTAACTGAGCAGGTACCCGCAGCAGACATCGTTGTGCACGGAGAAGTCGGTGGCGGGACCAGCGAAGCCGGAATAGCTCAATTCCTCGATCACGACCGCATTGTGCCGGAAGTCGCCGCCGGCGCCGCCGAACTCTTCGGGGACCTGCGGGCAGAGCAGGCCGGCCGCGCCGCCGGCGCCCCACAGCGACCTGTCGATGATCCCGGCTTCTTCCCATCGTGCGAAATCCGGCGCGATCTTTGATGCTGCGAAGCGCCGTACCGTTTCCCTGAACTGTTGATGTTCTTCGTCGTAAACCCTGCGATGGGGCAGCATTGAGGCCTCCCGATGATTGCGTTTGGCGATCCGGCCGCTACATCGATTCCGATCGATCAGCGGTCAGAACGCGACCTTGTCGCCGCCCTTGAGCTCAAGGATCTCGCGTGCCTCGTCGGCCGTCGCGACGTCCAGTCCCAGCCCTTCGATGATCTTTCGAACCTGCGTCACCTGATCGGCGTTTGACGCTGCGAGTTGGCCGGCGCCGATCCAGAGGCTGTCTTCCAGGCCGACCCGCACATTGCCGCCGATGGCCGCTGCAATCGCCGCGACCGGCATTTGCGCGCGCCCGGCGCCCAGCACCGACCAGCGATAATTGTCGCCGAACAGGCGATCGGCGGTGCGTTTCATATGCATGACGTCTTCCTGATGCGCGTCGATGCCGCCGAGCAGGCCGAACACGGTCTGGATGAACAGCGGCGCGTTCACCAGGCCCTCGGTCCAGAAGTAATGCAGATTGTAGAGGTGACTGGTGTCGTAGCACTCGAACTCATAGCGCGCACCGGTCGAGTTGAGCGTTTCGAGCGCGTAACGGATATCCTTGAAGGAATTGCGGAACACGAGGTCGTGGGAGCCTTCCAGCATCGCGGGCTCCCAGTCATGCCTGAACTGCTTGTATCGCTTCAGCATCGGGAACAGGCCGAAGTTCATCGAGCCCATGTTCAGGCTGGCGACCTCCGGCTTCCAGACCGCCGCGGGCTTGATCCGCTCTTCGACGGTCATATAGGGCGAGCCGCCGGTCGTCAGATTCACGACGACGTCGGATCGTTGCTTGATCACGCGAAGAAACGGCTCGAACGCTTCCGGCGACTGGTCCGGCCGGCCGTCTATCGGATTGCGGGCGTGAAGGTGCACGATCGCGGCGCCTGCCTCGGCCGCCCCGAGAGCTGACTCCGCGATCTCCGCCGCCGTCACCGGAAGGTGAGGCGACATCGAGGGGGTGTGGATCGAACCCGTGATTGCGCAGGAAATGATGACCTTACGTGCCGGCACGGTGTTTTCCTCCTGCGATTCGCGTTCAGCCGATGCCCAAGGAGGACATCGGCGAAGGCGAGGGAAGCGACGCATTCATTGTCGAAGCTTATGTGAACTTGTGGAAGTCCGGCGTCCGCTTCTCGTTGAAGGCGGCGACGCCTTCCTTCGATTCCGCGGTGTCGTAGAAGAGCTTCACGGCGTGAAGGGCCAGGTTGCTGATGCCGCGAATGTTGTCGCTGTCGGCGTTGAAGGAACGTTTTGCGAGCGCGATCGCGGTCGGTGAGCGCTGCGCAAGCTTGTCGGTCCAGTCCTTGACCGCGGCATCGAGTTCGGCGGCCGGAACCACCTTGTTGACGAGGCCCATTTCACGTGCCTGTTCGGCGGTGTAGCGGTCGTTGATGAACCAGATTTCCCGGGCCTTCTTGTCGCCGACGTGGCGGGCCAGCAGGGCGGTGCCCCAGCCGGCATCGACGGAGCCGACCTTCGGTCCGACCTGGCCGAATTGCGCGGTGTCGGCGGCGATCGTCAGGTCGCACAGCGTCGCCAGCACGTTGCCGCCGCCGATCGCAAAGCCATTGACGCGCGCGATGACGGGTTTGGGTACGTCGCGGATCAGGCCCTGCAGCTCGTCGATCGGCAGGCCAACGACGCCGCGGCCGTCATATTGTCCCTCGTGGGCGGACTGATCGCCGCCGGTGCAGAAGGCCTTGTCGCCTGCGCCCGTCAACACGATGCTGGAGACGTTGCGGTCGTTCGCGGCAATCTGGAACGCCTGAATCAGTTCTTCGAGTGTCTGGCCGCGAAAGGCATTATAGACCTTGGGCCGGTTGATGATGATCCAGGCGGCACGATCGCGGACTTCATAGATTACATCGGTGAATTTGCTGGGGTCGAACATCGTATTGTCCTCACATCTGCTAGATCATGTTCATGCCGCCGGAGACCGAGATGGCCTGTCCGGTGATGAATTTGCCGTCGTCCGACGCCAGCAAGGCGATGATGCCGGCATAGTCGTCGGGCTCGCCCATGCGCTTTAAGGGAATGCCGCGAACCATTGCGTCCTTCCACTTTACCGCCTGTTCGCCTTCGCCCAGCACCGCCGCCATCATTGGCGTGTTGGTGGGACCCGGACACACCGCGTTCAGCAGCACGTTCTTGCGGGCGAGTTCGCGGGCGATCGATTTGGTGAAGGAGATCAGGCCGCCCTTGCAGGCCGAGTAAACCGCCTCGTCGCTGGTGCCGACGCGGGCGGCATCAGACGCGATATTGATGATGCGGCCGCCGCCATGTTCCACCATCAGCGGTGCAATGGCGTGGTGCGTGTTGAGGGGACCGTAGAGATTGATCCGGATGATCTTGTCCCAGAGTTCCTTGTCGGTCTTCAGGAACGGCATCGGCCGGTCCCAGCCGGCATTGTTGACGAGAACCCAGATCGGGCCAAGTTCGGCTTCGACCTGCGCGACGGCGCGATCGACCGAGGCGCGGTCGCCAACATCGACCGTGTAGATCGTGATCGCCGATTTCGGCGCCAGTTTCGCGGTCTCATGTCCAGCGTCGGGATTGATGTCGAAGATCGCGACCTTGCAGCCTTCTTCCGCGAGCCGAAGGGTGATGGCGCGGCCGATGCCTTGGCCGCCGCCGGTAACGATCGCTACCTTGCCTGATAAGCCTTTCAAATCTCACTCCCTTGGTTTGCGACGCTTTGGTCGTCTGTTCTGTCTCGGCGGACCCCTTGGCGTCCGCCGGCCGTGTGCCCTGAATGGCGATCAACCGCTCTTGGCGAGCGCAAAACCACATTGGGCGAACATCTGGCGGGCGATGATGGTTTTCATGATCTCGATCGATCCACCCGCAATCTTGACGATCCTTGCGTCGACATAGGCGCGCGCGATCGGGTACTCCGTCATATAACCCCAGCCGCCGAATAATTGCAGGCATTCATCGACCGCTTCGCAGTGAAGTTCGGAGGTGAACATCTTGGCCATCGCAGCGTCGACCGGATCGAGCTTTCCTTCCATGAAAAGCGAAATGCATCGATCGGTAAAGACGCGGGCGACCGTCGCCTTGGTCTTGAGATCGGCGAGCTTGAACTGGGTATTCTGGAAGTTGGCGAGCTTTTGCCCGAACACGCTGCGATCCGACGTGTATTCGACGGTCCAGTCCAGCACGGTTTCGGTGACGGTGGCCGATCGGATCGCCTGGGCGAGCCGCTCCTGCGACAGCTTCGTCATCATCAGGGCAAAGCCCTTACCCTCCTGTCCGAGCATGTTGGTGGCGGGAATGCGGATGTTCTCGAAGAACAGTTCGGAGGTATCCTGGGCCTTCATTCCGATCTTTTCGAGATTTCTACCGCGCTCAAAGCCGGGCCGGTTGCTCTCGACGATGAACAGCGTGACGCCCTTGGCGCCGGCGCTGCCGTCGGTCTTGGTCGCCAGCACGACGAAATCGCAGAGCTGGCCATTCGAGATGAAGACCTTCTGGCCGTTGATAACGAAATCATCGCCATCGCGCACGGCGCGGGTCCGGATCGCCTTGAGGTCGCTGCCGGCATGCGGTTCCGTCATGCCGAGCGAGCCGATCGCTTCGCCCGACACCATCTTCGGCAGCCACTGCCGCTTTTGCGCTTCGGTGCCGAACGAAAGCAGATAGGTGGCCACGAGATCGGTGTGGATCAGAAACCCCGGGCCGCTCGCGCCGGAGCGCCATAATTCCTCGAACACGACCACGTCGAACAGATAGTCGAGGCCCATGCCGCCATATTCTTCCGGAACGGTGCAGCAGAGCAGCCCCTCGGCGCCGGCCTTGAGCCACAGTTCCCGTGGCACGATGCCGTCCTTTTCCCACTGCGCATGAAACGGCACGATCTCGCGATCGACGAAGCGCCGGACCGATTCCCGGAAAATATGATGTTCCTCACGGAAAATGGTGCGCTCGATCATCGACATCCGTCCACATCAATTTAGTTAGGTAGTGTACTATATGTTCCGGGATGGTAAAAGGCAAGCTGGCGCCGCGGGCTTTTTGCATCAGGGGTCGACGACGTCAGTGTCAGGACTTTGCGTTGCCGCCAGATCAGCGCTGCAACCGCTGTAGAGTTTTCGCGGCGGCAAAACCATCCGTTTAAACTAGTACACAGATATACGATATGCTATAGGGCGAAAAACGGCGACGGAGAAGAACCCATGGACGAACTGGGAAAGTTGCAGCAATTCCGGGCCGAACGCAGCGAAAACAATGTCCTGCACCTTGTTTTCGACATGCCCGGCCGCCCGATGAATGTGTTCTCCAACGCTGCGATCGCCGAGCTCGCCATTTTCAGCCAGTGGCTCCGCGACAGCGACGTCAAGGGCGTGGTGATCCGCTCGGGAAAGCCATCGGCATTCTGTGCCGGTGCTGATCTCGCCGAACTGGGATTGGCCTACGACATGATCATGGCAGCACCGGCCGAGACGCGCGATCGCGTGGCGTTCGACCATTTCTTCCGTCTCAGCCAGGCGCTGCGTGGAATCGAAACCGCGGGCAAGCCGGTCGCGGCGGCGATCGCGGGCCTGGCGCTCGGCGGCGGCGGCGAACTGGCGCTGGCAACCCATCACCGGGTCATGGTCGACGATCCCAAGGTCGCGTTCGGCCTGCCGGAGTCATTGGTCGGGCTGTTGCCGGGAGGCGGGGGAACCCAACGGCTGCCGCGTCTGACCGGAATCGAGAAGGCATTTCCGATCCTGCTGGAAGGTGCGCGGCTGTCCGGCCAGGCCGCTGTCAGCGCCGGCGTGGTCGATCAACTGGTTCCTGCCGGTGAAGAGGTGGCGGCGGCGGAACGATGGGTGCTGTCACACCCGGCGGCGTCGCAGCCCTGGGATCGTCCCGGATGGCGGCCGGCGGATGCGGATGATGCCGCCTCGATCATCGCACGGAAGCGCGAGAGCGTTCTGGCCGAGACCCTCGGGCACTATCCAGCGCCGCTGGCCATTCTCGATTGCGTTGCGCAGGGATTGCCGCAGCCCTTTGATGCGGCGATGCGCACCGAGATGGAGATCTTCTCGAAGCTCATCCAGCGGCGCGAGCCGCGCAACATGATCAGGACGCTGTTTCTCGGCCGGCTCGATCATGACCGTTTTCGCAAGGCGGGAGGCATTCCCCCTCCCGTCGAACAGGCCGTGGCGGCGGTATCCGGAGCGCTGCAAGTCGGAGCGGATGCAACGCTTGCAAATGCGTTCGCGCACGCCGGTTTTCACGGGCCAGGAAAGGCGCCGGCATTCGATGGCGTCATTGCGCAGTCCGCGTTCTGGCTGGAATCGGAGCCTGTCACCGACGGCAAACGCGCGCTGCGTGAGCGGCTGGCGCAGGCGTATGCCGTGGCAGACCAATGGCGGGCCAGTTTCTCCGAGGACCAGCGCCGCGCGGCGGACTATCTGCTGGTCACGAAATACGGCTTTCCCGCCTACTTGGCAGGTGCCTTCTCGTCCGCTCAGCCGGGCGCCTGAGTGATGCCGGCGTCGAAACTTCAGCTACCGCGGCTCGCGCAACTCAATTGAGAGAACGACATTGTCAAAACCTCTGACCGGCATCCGCGTCCTCGACCTGTCGAAGGTCCTGGCAGGTCCGCTATGTGCGCAATATCTCGGTGATCTCGGCGCCGATATCATCAAGGTGGAGACCGTCGGGCAGGGCGACGAGACACGCGGCTGGCCGCCGTTTCCGGCGCCGGGCCTCGGCACGGTCTTTCTCAGCGCCAACCGCAACAAGCGCAGCATCGCCGTCGACATGAAATCGGAGAAGGGGCGCGAGATCGTTCATGCGCTGGCCAAATCCGCCGACGTCGCCATCGAAAGCTTTGGAACCGGTGTCGCCGAACGGCTGGGCATCGATGCACCGACGCTTCGCACCCTGAATGAGCGCCTGATTCATTGCAGCATCTCCGGGTTTGGCCGTGCGGGGCCGCTGAAGAACTCGCCCGGCTATGACGTGATCCTGCAGGCGTTCTGCGGGGTGATGTCGATGACCGGCGACGAGGACGGCGGCTATATCCGCAGTCCGATCTCGCCGATCGACCAGATGACCGGCGTGCACGCCTTCAGCGGCATTCTGGCGTTGCTGTATGCGCGAGAAAAAACCGGGAAGGGCGGCGAGATCCAGGTCTCGCTGTTCGAAACTGCTCTGGGCCTGCTGGGCTATAATCTCCAGACCTTCTGGGAGCGCGGCGTTCAGCCGCCGAAATGCGCCTCGAGCCATGAATCGCTGTGTCCCTATCAGGCCTTCGAGGCGGCCGACGGGCCGATCATGATAGGGGTCGCGAACGACAATCTCTGGCGCAAGTTCTGCGCGGTCACCGGCTTGAGCACGATCGTCGATGATATCAGATTCAGGACCAATGCGGATCGCGTTGCGCACCGCAAGGAAACCCTCGGCCACGTCCAGGCGGCGCTGCGGCAAAATTCCGTCGCGCACTGGAACGAGGTGCTGACCGGCGTCGGCGTGCCCTGCGCGCCGATCAATTCGATCGCGCAGTTGCTCGACCATCCGCACACCAAAGCGAGCGGCATCCTTGTCGAGTACGAGCACCAGACCGCGGGCAGGCTGAAGGGTGTCGGTCACCCCGTACTGATCAACGGCGCGGAACGTCGCGCAGGCAGGCCGCCCCCGGTGCTGGGACAGCACACCGACGATGTGCTGGGTGAAATAGGTCTGTCATCCGAAACAATCGGCGAATTGCGTCGGGAACGTGTGATCGGTTGAGCTTTGCGCCGCTTAAGGGGAAATTGAGAAGATGGGACAATCAACAGATACGGCCCTGGCCGCGCTGAAAATCAGTGGACGTGTCGCTTACGAGCGCCTGGCGCGGCCAATGGCGCGCCGGTTCGACGACGTGCCCTGCACACCTTACGCTGTTACGCCGGAATGGCTGACGGCGGTGCTCTGCGGCAAGGTTCCGGGGGCCATTGCCACAGACGTGGAGGTCAAGCCCGCGAGTGCGGGCACCCACGAGCGGCATCAGTTGAGAGTGTCCTACAACGAGGAAGGTCGCCGCGCCGGCTTGCCGGTCTCGATCTTCACCAAGTCGCTGCCGAGCATCGTCACCCGCATGATCGGCGGCTTCAACGGCACGGCGCGCGTGGAGGGCAGCTTCTTTACGCAGATCCGCCCCCAGCTCGAGATCGAAGCCCCGCTGTGCTATCATTCCGCCTATGATCGGCGAACGTTTGCGGCGATCCATCTGCTGGAAGATCTGGTCGCAACCAAGTCGGCGACGTTCTGCAATCACAAGACATACGTCACCCGCGCCATGGCCGACGACATGATCGATCTCCTGGCGGCGCTGCACGGCCGCTTCTACGGCGATCCGACGCTGGCCGAACGCTACCGCTGGCTCGCTAGCTATCCCCGATGGTTCACCATCGGGGCGGCGAAAATGGGCACCGAGTATTACACAAGGAAAGCGTTTGACGCCGCCGCTCACGTCATTCCGGCTGCCGTCATGGCGCGCCGCGACGATGTCTGGCCGGCCACGATGCGCGCTCTTGCGCTGCATGACAGCGAGCCGCATGGCCTCATTCACTCCGACGTGCATATCGGCAACTGGTACCGGACAGGCGCGGGCCAGATGGGACTGTGCGACTGGCAATGCCTTTCGCGCGGCCATTGGTCACGCGATTTTAGCTACGCCGTGACGGCGTCGCTGACGCCCGAGAATCGCCGGAGCTGGGAGCGCGAACTGCTGGCCCGCTATATCGAGCGGTTCGCGGAGAATACCGGCGTCAAGCCGGACTTTGATCTCAGCTTCCAGCGCTACCGGCAGCAGATCGTGCACGCGCTCGCAATGTGGACGATCACGCTGTGTCACTCGCCACTGTTGCCGAACATGCAGCCCGAGGCCACGACGCTGACGATGATCGAGCGGATGACGACGGCGATGGCCGACCTGGATGCGCTCGATAGTTGATCTTCGTTGGCTTGCAGCTGCGCGCGCCGAAATCCGTCGCATCGTTGCGCTTGCGTACTAATTCGACGAGCAAACTCCCGGCGTGACGGCATACGTGTGGCAGAGCAGCGCAGGCCAGTCGGCGTTTTGCGTTTGCGGGGCATATAAGTATATGATAAACACGTGTACTAAATAACGGGCATAGACCCGGCTCCGCCGGCACGGCGGGAAAAGAAGCAGTTCGGCGTCACGCCCGCGATCGGATCGTCGGCGCACGCTTAACGTGGCGGGGAGGATGCTTTGCGGAAGCGGGTGCGCAAATTGGCGGCGTATCAGACGGGCGCGTTTCGTCCGCGGACGCATGACGGGAGGGCGCCGGCGTGATCGCGCTGTTGATCGCCAATTCGCTGGCGCTTGCCTCGCTGCTGATCATGCTCGCCAGCGGCCTCGCGCTGATCTACGGGCTGCGCGACGTCATCAATTTCGGTCACGGCGCGATCTACATGCTCGGCGCCTATCTAGGCTACACCGTCTCGCTGGTCGGCGGACAGGGCGCGACTCCGCCGACAAGTTCAAGGGCCTGGTTACCTCGCAGGGCGGAACGATCGCGAAAACGCTGTTCACCCCATTCGGAACGCCGGACTTCGGCGCCAAGATATCCGAGCTCGGCGCAGAGCCGGCCGACGGCCTGTTCGTGACGATCTTTGGCAGCGACGCCATCAACCTTGCCAAGCAGCAACAGCAGTTCGGCCTGTTCAAGAAGTACAAGATGGTGCTGGGAAATTCCTTCGTGATCCCGCAAACGCTGCCCGCGCAAGGCGACACGGTGCTCGGCGTCTATCAGAACATCGGCTTCGTTGCCGGTTTTCCGGGCGCACAGGCCGAAGCCTTCGTGAAGGCCTACAGCGAGAAGTACAACGGCGAACTGCCGCCCTACACCGGCGCTGACCAATACGCCGCCATTGAGCTGATCGCGGCCGCCCTCAACAAGGCGAATTCGACCGACATTAACGCCGTGCGGGCGGCGCTGTCGGGTCTCAAGGCGGATACGGTGCTTGGCGATGTGGAGATGCGCGCGGGCGATCACCAGGCCGTGCGGCGGATGGCGATCAGCCAGATCCTGCCGGGCAAGGACGGCAAGCCGACCTACCACATCAAGAAGATCGAGCCGGGCCCGGACATCATTCCGCCGGTCGATCCCGCCTGCAAGAAGTGAGCGAGCCGGCGCCGATGTCGATCAGGTTTCGACGCCGGCGCCGAATTGTCTTCGCCGGGCCGCGCCCGTTCGCGGCACGCCTGTCACGCCACCAGCGACACCTTGCCGAATTGCGCCCCGGACGCGAGATGATCGAATGCGGCGCGTATGTCCGCCATCTCAAAGGTCGTATCGATCACCGGTTTCACCAGACCGCGATTGAACACATCGAGCAGTTGGCGGAATTCGGCAAGGCTGCCGCCGGTCGATCCGTAAATCTCCAGCTGGCGGATGAACACGCGCTGCAGATCGGCCGGCGGGTTGGAGCCCGTCGTCGCGCCACAGGTGACAAGCCGCCCGCCGCGCCGCAGCGACCGCAACGATTCACCCCAACTCGCTTCGCCCACGCTGTCGATCACCATATCGACGCCGCCATTGCTCATCTGCAGGATCGCGTTCGAAACCCGGTCTTTGTGATAGTTGACGCCGCCGCTGGCGCCGAGCGCGATCGCGCGCTCGATCTTGGCGTCGCTGGACGAGGTGACGAAGACCCGCGCCCACCAGTTTTGCAAGCTGCAGGCAGGCGACCGCGACGCCCCCGCCGATGCCGACGATCAGCACGCTCTCGCCGGGCTGCAACGTCTTCTTGCCGAACAGCATGCGCCAGGCGGTAAGGTGGCCCGTCATCAGCGCGCCGGCCGCGACCAGATCGGCGTCGTCGGGCAGGGGCAGGAAACATCGGCTCGGCATCGCGATATATTCGGCAAAGCCGCCATGGCGGTGCTCGCCCATGATCTTCACGTTCTCGCACAGCGGCTGGTCGCCGGCGAGGCAATAGCGGCATTTGTTGCAAAACGCCTCGGAAAACAGGATCGCCTTCATGCCCGGCTTCAACCCGCTGCCGGGCTCGGCCTCGACGATCTCGCCCGCGGCCTCTACGCCCATCACCTGCGGCAAGGTGTGCGTGATCCCGGCGCCGCTGTCGCGCATGTAAAGATCGACGCGATTGAGCGACGGGGCTGCGACCTTGAGTACGGACTCGCCGGGGGCAGGGGCCGGATCGGGAAAATCCCGCCAGCTGACGCCTTCGGCCCCGCGCCGTTCCAGGACCGCCGCTTTCATGGTGCCTTCTCCTTCGCCCGTCGCGCGTTCCGGTATTCGGACACACGTTTATCATATGCGTCCTGTGCTTGTTCCCTCAAGGCGCCGTCGCGCCCGCCGCGGTCGGTATGCGGTCCGGTGTCGATAGGTGAACGGACCGGTCGATTTTGCAGTTGCGGTTCATTCTAAAACTAGTACACTAGCTAACGAATAGGCCGTCAAGCGCCGCGATAAGATTTCAGGGAGAGAACGCATGAGCGGAAATCGATTTGATCCCGTCGCCCACGCAACGTCGATGCGCGCAGGCGGCTTCTGGATCGACAAGAGCTTCGACGAGTTTCTGCAAGCGACCATCGCGGCCACGCCGGGAAAGCTCGCCCTTCTGGCCGACCGCGCCGATCGCCCCGAGGCCAAGCGCTTCACCTATAGCGAACTCGGCGATCTGATTTCGCGGGCGGCGGCCGCCTTGAAGGGCCTCGGGATCGGTCCTCGCGACGTCATTTCGGTTCAGCTTCCCAACTGGTGGGAGTTTGCCGTGATTGCGCTCGCCGCGTTCCGGGTCGGCGCCGTGGTCAACCCCCTGATGCCGATCTTCCGCGAACATGAGCTGAGCTACATGCTCGACTTCGCGGAAACCAAGCTTTTGATCGTGCCAAAACTGTTCCGTGGCTTCGATCACGAGGCGATGGCGCAGTCGCTGCGGCCCAAACTGTCAAAACTGCAGCACATCATCGTCGTCGACGGCGAGGGGGCGAACAGCTTCGACCAGGCGCTGCTCTCCGGCAGCGATCGTCTCGGCTCGCCCCCGATCGGCGAGATCGGCGCGCTGCCCGCAGATCAGATGGCCGTGTTGATGTTCACCTCGGGCACGACAGGTTCGCCCAAGGGCGTCATGCATTGCCTCAATACGCTGCTGGCCTGCAATATCGCGCTGGCCGGCCGCTTCGGCCTCGACACCAACGACACCATGCTGGTCTGTTCGCCGCTCGGCCACATGACCGGATTTGCGGCCGGCATGCTGCTCGGCCTCAAGATCGGCGCCACCGTCGTCTTCCAGGACGTGTGGGAGCCGAAACGCGGCATCGCGATCATGGCCAATGAGGGCGTAACCTATTCGGCTGGCGCTGCGACGTTCCTCGCCGACATGTGCGAGGCGGTCGCGGCTGGCGCGGCAAAGCCTGCGCGGCTGCGCAAATTCCTTTGCGCCGGTGCGCCAATTCCGCCGGCACTGATCGATCGCGTCTACCGCGAGCTCGATCTCAAGGTCTGTTCGCTGTGGGGCATGACGGAATCGCTGTCGAGCACCTTGACCGAGCCGGAGCGGGCGCTCGAAAAATCGTCGAAGACCGACGGACGCCCGCTGGAGGGCGTTGCCGTAAAGGTGCTTCGCATGGATGGATCCCCGGCGCCCGTCGGCGAGAAGGGGCTGCTCAAGGTGCGCGGCGCCCAGATGTGCCTCGGCTACTACAAGCGCGCCGACATGGAGCCGTTCGACGCCGAGGGGTGGTTCGACACCGGCGACATGGCTTACATGGACGACGAGGGCTACATCCGCATCGACGGCCGCATCAAGGACATCATCATCCGCGGCGGCGAGAACGTGCCGGTCTTCGATATCGAGAACCTGCTGTTCAAGCATCCCGCCGTGCTTTCGACCGCGATCGTGGGGTATCCCGACCCGCGACTGGGCGAGCGGGCCTGCGCATTCGTGGTGCTGCGTCCCGGCCAGACGCTCGATCTGGCCGCCGTGCAGGCCCTGATGGCGGAGCACAAGGTCGCGAAACAGTATTGGCCGGAACGCGTCGAGATCGTCGCCGATCTGCCAAAGACCCCGGCGGGCAAGGTGCAGAAATTCCAGCTGCGGGAGATCGCAAAGGCCTTTGCCGAACCGCCGCACAAGGCCAGCGCATGAATTCCCGCCTTCAGGGCCGCGTGTGCGTCGTCACCGGCGCCGCGCGCGGAATCGGCCTTGCGATCGCCGAGCGCTTCGGCCAGGAGGGCGGTCGTATCGCCTGTGTCGACGTCAGCGCGCGCCGGCTGGAGCCTGCGGTCGAGGGATTGAAGAGCAAGGGGCTCGACGCCAGGCCCTATGAGGTCGATGTCGGCAAGCGCGACGATGTCCATGCCCTGTTTACGCGGATCGAGCGCGAGTTCGCGGCGCCGGTAGCAGTGCTGGTCAACAATGCGGTCTTTGCGCGCTTCGAGCCGCTGGCGCAGATCGAAGTCGAGACCGTCGACCGCATGTTCGCGGTGGGGGTGCACGGCCTGATCTGGACCACGCAAGCGGCGGCGCCGCAGATGGAGCGTCGCGGCGGCGGCGCGATCGTGAATTTGAGTTCGGTGTCGGCGTTCAACCCCGCCAAGGATTCCATTGCCTATTCCGCCCTGAAGGCCGGCGTCGTCGGCCTCTCCCGGGCATCGGCGATCGAACTCAGTGCAAAGAAAATTCGCGTCAACGTGATCGCGCCGGGCATGATCGGCACGCCGGCCTCGATCGCGCAATTCGATGAAGCAACAATCGCAACGCGTCAGGCCGAGATGCCGGCCGGCCGCTTTGGCGAACCGGAAGAGATCGCAGCCCTTGCTGCATTCCTCGCCAGCGACGACGCGAGCTACATCCAGGGCGCCGCCAGATAGGAGAAGCGCGATGAAGCGACTGGAGGGCAAGCGCGCGGTCGTTACCGGCGGTGGCAGCGGCATCGGCCGCGCCAGCGCGATCCGTTTCGCGCGCGAAGGCGCTTCCGTGCTAGTGGTCGGCCGGGCCGGCAATACCGAGGAAACCGCGGCAGCGATCCGGGACGAAGGCGGTATTGCATCGGCGTTGATCACGGACGCGGCGGTCGAGGAAAACGTTGCCGAGATCGTCCGGCGCTGCGTGGCGGAATTCGGCGGTCTCGAAATCTTCTTCGCCAATATCGGCGTCACCGGAACCAATACGCCGCTGCTGGAGCAGACGGTCGACGAATGGTCTGAAGTCTACCGCATCAACACCATCAGCTGCTTTCTCGCCATCAAATATGCCGGCCGGCACATGACGGCGCAGGGCTACGGCTCCATCATCCTGACCTCGTCGGCCGCTTCGCTGCGCGCCAATGCCGGCGCCATTTCCTACAGCGCGAGCAAGGCGGCGGTGAACAATCTGGCGCAGACGGCGGCCAATGCCTTTGCCGGCACCGGCGTACGCGTCAACGCCGTGCTGCCGGGACTGGTGGAAACGCAGCTGACCCGAAAAGTGTTCGAAGATGCGCGGGCGCGGGGCGTCGAAGCCAAGCTCGGCCATGTGACGCCGATGAAACGCCCCGGGCGTTCCGAGGAGATCGCCGCCGCCGCTGCTTTCCTGGCCAGCGATGATTCTTCCTATGTGGACGGACAATTGCTCTCGGTCGACGGCGGCGTCAGCAGTACCCACCCTTATGGGCGGATCGCGCTCTAGCAGCGACCCAAAACAAAAGAGAGCACCGGGAGAGGCGCCATGGACTTCGAACTGCCCAAGGAAATCACCGACAAGCTGGCCGAACTGGACGCCTTCATCGAAGCCGAGATCAAGCCGCTCGAGCGCGACAACATCAAGTTCTTCGATCATCGCCGCGAGAATGCTCGAACCGACTGGGATGATGACGGACGCCCGCGCACCGAATGGCGCACGCTGATCAGCGAAATGGAGCGCCGCGCCGACAAGGCGGGGCATCTGCGCTACGGCCTGCCGAAATCTTGCGGCGGCCAGGCTGCATCCCATCTTGCGATCGCGGCGATCCGCGAGCACCTCGCCGCCAAGGGACTCGGTCTGCACAACGATCTGCAGGACGAATCCTCCATCGTCGGCAATTTCCCGATCATTCCGGCGCTCGCCGACTACGGCACCGAGGAGCAGAAAAGCTATATCGAGGGCATCATCACCGGAAAGAAACACCTTTCCTTCGCACTGACCGAACCCGGGCATGGCAGCGACGCGACCTGGCTGGAAACGGAAGGCGTACGTGACGGCGATCATTGGGTCATCAATGGACGTAAGCGCTGGAACAGCCAGGTGGCCCGCGCCCATGCCAATCTGGTGTTTGCGCGGACCTCCGGCAAGCCGGGCGAAGCCAGGGGCATCACTGCCTTCATCGTTCCGACCGACACGCCCGGCCATCACGTGCTCTACAATCACTGGACCTTCAACATGCCCAGCGATCATGCGGAGACGGAACTGGTCAACGTGCGCGTGCCCGACAGCGCGATCCTGCACAAGGAAGGCGAGGGCCTCGTGGTCGCGCAGCGCTTTGTGCATGAGAACCGCGTGCGCCAGGCGGCGGCGAGCGCGGGCGCCGCGCGTTACTGCATCCTGAAGGCGGTCGAATACGCCAAGACACGCGTCGCCTTTGGCGAGCCGCTCGCGCGCAAACAGGCGGTGCAGTTTCCGCTGGTCGAGCTGTGGTCGGAATACGAACTGGTGCGCAACTTCATCTTCCGCACGGCCTGGCAGATGGACCGCCAGAACCCGCTGGAGATTAGCGACATGGTCTCGATCTGTAACTTCCGCGCCAACCGGCTGTGCTGCGAGGCGGCCGATCGGGCAATGCAGGTGCATGGCGGCATCGGCTACAGCCGTGCAATGCCGTTCGAGCACATCTACCGGCACCATCGCCGTTATCGGATCACCGAGGGCACCGAGGAGGTGCAGATAAGGCGCGTCGCCCAATACCTGTTCAACTTCAGCGGCAAGCGTGCGAGCAGCGGATGACCGGGGCTGATGCCTCCGACCGCGGCATCGACTTCGACGTGGCGCGGCTCGATGAATATCTGAAGGATTGGCTCGGCGGCACTGATTCGACGCGGGTGGAACGCACGCATGGCGGGATGTCGAACCCGACATATTTTGTCAGCCGCGGCGGGTGGCGCGCGGTGCTGCGCAAGCAGCCGAAGAACGTGCTGCCGTCGGCGCATGCGATCGACCGCGAATTTCGTGTCCTGACGGCGCTGCAAGGCAGTTCCGTCCCGACACCAAAACCCTATCGGTACTGCGAGGATCGCGAGATCGTCGGGACGCCATTTTATCTCATGGAATGGCTGGACGGCCGCGTCTTCAACGAGTTCGGCACCCCAGGACTTGCCCGCGCCGAGCGCGCCGAGCTGTTCCGCTCGATGTGTGCCGCACTGGCCGCCATCCACAGGCTGGATTATCGGGCGCTGGGGCTGGGCGATTTCGGCCGGCCCGGCAACTATTTTGCCCGCCAGCTCAAGCGCTGGTCGGAGCAATGGACAAAATTCCGTCGGGGCGACGATGATAACCCCGCGCTCGACAGGATGGTGCGTTGGCTAGCCGAGCGCCTGCCCGAAAGCGAGACCGTCGCGCTGTGCCACGGCGACTTCCGCATCGCCAACGTGATGTTCCATCCAACAGAGCCGCGCGTGATCGGCGTGCTCGACTGGGAGCTCTCGACGCTCGGGCATCCCCTCGTCGATCTCGCCTTCAACAGCCAGGCCTGGCTGATGGCGCCGGACGAGAACGGCGGATTGCTCGGCCTGCCGCTCGAGGAGATGGGGATTCCGTCTGAGCGCGACTATCTGGAGCTCTATTACGAGCTGTCCGGCGCGACCGAGCGCCTCACGCGTTTCCATCAGGTGTTCGCGATGTTTCGCGGCGCGGTAGGCAGCGCCGGCGTCGCTGCGCGCGGCGATCTCGGCACCGGGGTGTTGCCGGACGCGGCGCGTGTCGGACGGCATCTGGCGCGGGCCTATGCCGCGCGCGGTGTCGCGTTGATCGAGGAAGAACGATGAGCATGCGCGAACGGCCGGCCATGAGCATCGATCAGGCGATCCGGCGCCGCCGCTCGGTGCGTGGCTTTTTGCCCGATGAGGTCCCGGAAGCGACGTTGCGTGAGGTGTTCGAGCTTGCCCAATGGTCGCCATCGAACTGCAACGTGCAGCCCTGGACGCCGCATGTGGTATCCGGCGAGGCCTTGAAACGGCTGCGCGAAGCATTGGTCGCGGCCGGGATGCGGGACGAGCCGATCAGGCCGGACTGGCCGGCTGACGGCAAGTTCACCGGCATCTACCGCGAGCGGCAGGTGGACGCGGCGCAGAAACTATACGGCGCGATGGGAGTCGAGCGGAGCGACGTGGTTGGCCGCAAGATGGCCTATATCCGCAATCACGCCTTCTTCGACGCGCCGCATGCCGTATTGATCTTCATGCCGGCGCCGTTCGATACCCGCGAGGCGGCCGATATCGGCATGTATGCGCAGACCCTGATGCTGGCGCTGACCGCGCGCGGCATCGCGTCCTGCGCGCAGGGCGCGCTCGGACTGTTCCCAGAAATCATCCGCGAACAGCTCGGCATTCCCCAGAATTACAAACTGCTGTTCGGCGTTTCGTTTGGCTACGAGGATCGCAGTATCAAGGCCAACGCGGCGCGCGTCGGCCGCGCTGATATCGACGCTGCCGTCCGGTTCCACCGCTGAAAGAGGAGATTTCACCGTGACGGGACCGCTGAACGGCTTTCGCGTCATCGAGATGGGCGGGATCGGGCCTGCGCCATTCGCTGGAGCGCTGCTCGGCGATCTCGGCGCCGACGTCCTGCGGATCGATCGCATCGCCAAACCGGGCGTCGAGCCGGATTTGCCGCCGCGCTTCGACTTCTACAATCGCAACAAGCGCTCGGTCGCGTTCGACCTCAAGCAACCGCAGGCCGTGACGGCCGTGCTGAATCTCGTGGCCGGAGCGGACGCTCTGATCGAAGGATTTCGTCCCTCCGTGATGGAGCGGCTCGGGCTCGGTCCCGACATTTGCCACGGGATCAATCCGGGGCTGGTCTACGCGCGCATGACGGGCTGGGGGCAGGAGGGGCCGATGGCGCAGGAGGCGGGTCACGACATCAACTACCTCGCGCTGACGGGTGCGTTGCATTGCCTGGGAGATGCCGATCGGCCACCGCCGCCACCGCTCAATCTGGTCGCGGATCTCGGCGGCGGCGCAATGTATCTGGTCGTAGGCCTGCTCGCGGCTTCGATGGAAGCGCGCCAATCGGGCCGCGGACAAACGATCGACGTCGCCATGATCGACGGCGTCACGCATTTGATGTCGGCGTTCCAGGCTTTCCGGCAGCAGGGCAGCTGGACCGGGCGGCGTGCCGATAACATCGTCGATGGTGGCGCGCCGTTTTACGGCAGCTACGCCACCAGCGACGACAAGTTTATCGCGGTGGGCGCCATCGAGCCGCAATTCTACGCCAGTCTCCTGAAGGTGATGGGTATCGATGGAGAACATCTGCCGGATCAGAACGATCGCGCGGCGTGGCCACAGATGCGCAAGCGATTCGCGAAAGTCTTCGCAACGCATACGCGCGACGAATGGGTGGCGATAGCGGCGGGGCGCGACGCCTGTCTTGCGCCCGTATTGACGATCGACGAAGCGCCCGGCCATCCGCAGATGCAAATCCGTGAGGTCTATGCAAGGTTTGACGGAGTGCGGCATCCAAGCCCGGCGCCACGGTTTTCCCGCACGCCTTCCATGCTTCGCACGCCGACGCCCGCGCCCGGGCGCGACAGCCGGCAGGCGCTCGCGGACTGGGGCATTTCGCCTGACCAGATCACAGCGCTGGAAGCGACCGGTGCGATGGCGCAAGGGTGACTATCGAAGCAGTTCGCGCGCGATGACCACGCGCTGGATCTGATTGGTGCCTTCGAATATCTGGGTCAGCTTGGCGTCGCGCATCATGCGCTCGACGGGATAGTCCATGGTGTAGCCGTAACCACCGAATATCTGGACCGCGTCCGTTGTTACCTTCATGGCCATGTCGCTGCCGACGCATTTGGCCATGCTGGCGAGCACGTTGAGGCGTTTCCAGTCACCGGCGTCGCCGGCCCGAGCGCATTCATAGACGAGGGCACGCGCCGCCTCGATCTGCATGGCCATGTCGGCCAGCATGAATTGCACGCCCTGGAACTCCGAGATCGCCTTCTTGAACTGCTTGCGCTCCTTGGCGTAGGCAACGCACGCGTCGAGCGCGCCCTGGGCCAACCCGACGGACTGAGCACCGATGGTCGGCCGGTTGAGGTCGAGCGCGCGCATCGATGCCCTAAAACCCTTGCCTTCTTCCCCGACCAAATTCTCCGCAGGGATACGGACATTGTCGAAGAAGATCGGCGTGTTCGGCGCGCCGCGGAAACCCATCTTGCGCTCGTGGCGTCCGAACGAGACCCCCGAAATCGTCTTCGGTTCGACGATGAAGGCGCTGATTCCGTCGGCGCCCGCGGCGTCGCTGGTCCGCGCCATCACCACGATGTAGTCGGCGACGACGCCATAGCTGCACCATTGCTTGCGGCCGTTGAGGACGTAGCTGTCGCCGTCCTTGCGCGCGCGGGTGTTGATCGCGGTGACGTCAGAGCCGGCTTGAGGCTCGGATATCGCGATCGCCGTGACGACGCCGCCTTTGGCGATAACGGGTAGGTATTTGGCGCGCTGCTCCTCGGAGCCGAAGTGAAGCAGCGGCATGATGAACATGGTGTTAAGCGCCGCGATCGAGGCGCAGGCCGGCGAGACCCTGGAGATCTCTTCCCGGGCGAGGCAGGCCATGGTCAGGTTGCCGTTCGGGCCGCCATAGCGTTCCGGCACCCAGAGCTGCATCAGCCCCATCTCGCCGAACAGCTTTACGAGTTCGAGCGGGAAACGGTCGGTCTCGTCGATCTCGGCCGCGATCGGCGCGACGTGCTTTGCGACCATTTTCCGCACGGTGTCGCGAAACGCGATCTGCTCCTCGGTGAAGCTCATGTTGATCCCTGGGTCATCTTTTCTTGCCGGAAGCCAAAAAGGGACTTCCATTGAATGGGTGATCCATTTAACAATTCATCGCATGAGCACCAAGTCAAGCCCTCGCACGCCCGCCCGCCCCAGGTCATCGACGCCCAACCGGCGGGAGCGCACCCCCGATCACCGCGCGGCTGGAGCGCCGGCGGCGCCGGCATTCCGCCCGATCCACACGCGGCGTGCGTTCGAGGAAATCTGCGAGCGAATCCGCGAGCAGCTTGCGCTCGGCGTCCTCAAGCCGGGCGACAAGCTGCCGCCCGAGCGCGATCTGGCCCAGCAGCTCGGCGTCAGCCGCAACGTCCTGCGCGAGGCCTTGCGCAGCCTCGAGATGGCCGGCG
Organism: Bradyrhizobium sp. AUGA SZCCT0160; assembly: GCF_018130105.1. Classification (NCBI taxonomy): domain Bacteria; kingdom Pseudomonadati; phylum Pseudomonadota; class Alphaproteobacteria; order Hyphomicrobiales; family Nitrobacteraceae; genus Bradyrhizobium; species Bradyrhizobium sp. AUGA SZCCT0160. Next base: position 155,413 of record NZ_JAFCMD010000017.1, on the reverse strand, counting down.
TGCTTCGGCTGCAGAAGGGCGTCAAGGGCGGGGCCTTCATTCAGGAGGGCGATACCAGCCGCATGAACGGCGTCATGCGCGATATGCTGTCTCTCGGCACGATTTCGGTCCGGGAATTGTCCGAAGCACGCGTTCACGTGCTCGATCTCGTGGTGCGGCTGGCCTGTGCCAACGCGCGGAAAGCCGATCTCGACGCGCTAGAGGCCAATATCCGGCGCACCGAGGATGCGACGCGGGAGGGGCGGCTGCTGGACCGCGTCGAGTGCTCGCGCGAGTTCTACAAGCTGCTCGCTGCGTCGACCGGAAACAAGGTGATTGCCATGATCATGGATTCGGTCACCGAGATTCACATGCGCTTCGTCTACGCCAAAGTGTCCTCGAGCGGCGTCGCGATGGCGCGGCTGGCGGAAAAACGGCGGCAATTCCTGGCGGCGCTGGGAGAGCGAAACGTCGCGTCGGCGACGCGCCTGATGCGTACCCATCTGGAATCCGTGCAGCGGATGCTGGAGCAGGACCCCGGCGCGATGTCGCTTCACGTCGCGTTGGCGGAGGTACAGCCCGGAATGCGCAGATAACAGAGGGTGGCTCGATCCACGCTCGAACAATCATAACAACGGAGGAAAATGTGTCCTACTACGCCAGATACGAATGCCTGTCGGTCGAGGTTGCGGACAAGGTCGCGACCGTGACCTTGAACCGGCCGCAAGCACGCAACGCCATTAATCAGAAGCTGATCCGCGAACTGCGGACCATCTGGGACGATCTGGCTGACGATCACGCCGTCAATGTCGTGGTGCTGACCGGGGCGGGCGACTTCTTCAGCGTCGGTGGCGACGTGAAGGCGATGTCGGAGCGGCCGGGCGGCGACGTCCTCGAAGAGGGCGAGGTTCACGACCCCATGATCAGCCGCCGTGGCGTGACCCGCCAGCTCGAGCTCGACAAGCCGATCATTGCAGCGATCAACGGCGACGCCATCGGCCTCGCCGCGACCCACGCGCTTCTTTGCGACATCACGGTGATGGCGGAAGACGCGCGCATCGGCGATACCCACGTCTCGCGCGTCGGGCTCGTCGCCGGCGACGGCGGCACCGTGATCTGGCCGCTGCTGATCGGCATCAACAAGGCCAAGGAGTACCTGATCCGCGGCACGCTCCTGAAAGGCGCGGAGGCTGAGCGGATCGGGCTGGTCAACCACGTTGCGCCGCGTGCGGAGGTGCTCGCCAAGGCCCGCGAAATCGCGATTGAGCTCGCCAACGGCCCGACCTGGGCCATTCGCTGGACCAAGCTGTCGATCAACCAGGTCATCAAGGACCGCGTGAATATGATGCTGGAGGCCTCGATGGCGCTCGAGCAGGTGACGTTCGAAACCGCCGACCACAAAGAGGCGACCATGTCGTTCAAGGAGAAGCGCAAGCCGAAATACGGCAAGGCATAGTTTCTCATGGATGCGGCCGCACCTCCGAACGACGACATCGCCAAGATGCTTCGAGATTCCCTGCGCGGGTTTCTCGAAGCGCATTGGGCCGCAGGTGACGGCAAGGAACGCCCGGCCCCGGACGATATCTCGGCGATCTGGCGCAAGCTCATCGGGCAGGGGGTGGCTGCGCTCGGGTCTGGCCCTGACGAAGGCGGCCTTCGCGAAATCCTGGTGGTGATGGAAGAACTTGGCCGCGCCGTGTGTCCGGCGCCGATGTGGTCCGCCGCGCTGGCCAACCTTGCGCTCTCGGGCACGCGCGCGGATGCCGCGGTGGAGCTGCTGGAAAAGCTGCATGCCGGCACGGCGGTGGCTGCTTTCTCCTTCGGCGCCCGCGACCCTGATGTGGGCGCAGGATCGATCCGGATTGACGGCTCGTGCGCGACAGGCGTGCTTCGTTTCGTCGAGGCGGCCGGTGCCACACATCTTCTCGTGGCCGTTGATGCGTCCCATCTTGCCCTCGTTCAACTGGATGCATCAGGCATTGTCCTCACGCCGACGCGCGCCATGGGCGCCTGGGGTCTCTGTGAGGTGAGGCTGAACTCGGCGCCGCTGACGCTGCTTCCGCTTGAAGCCGCCAATCTCGACGATCTCCGTCTAAAGGCCCAGGTAGCATTGCTGGGGCGAGCACATGGCGCGGCCCGGCGGGCGTTCGAGCTGGCCGTGGACTATGCCAAGGAGCGTCACCAGTTCGGGCAACCAATCGCAAAGTTCCAGGCGATCCAGCACAAGCTTGCGGATGGCCTCATTGCGCTCGAAGGCGTCAGCCTCATCCTGGATCATGCGGCCAGGCTGCATGACATTGGCGACCGCAACTGGCGGTATTTCGTCGACTGCGCGGTCGCCTTTGGCGGCGACGCGCTGCGGCGCGTGTCGCTCGAGACCCAGCATACTTTCGGCGCCATAGGCTATGCCGAAGAGCACGAGGCCGCGCGACATTTCAAGCGCGTGCACCTGGACACGGTCGCGCTCGGCGGTGCGCCTGAGGCGCGGCGGCGGCTGGCTTCGTATTTGCTGGATCGCGGCGGCGCGCCGCTGCCGCAATACGATCTCGGTCCGGCCGGCAACGAGCTCCGTGAACGGGTGCGGCGATGGCTCGATCAGAACTGGTCGGGAGACAGGAAGGCGAGGTTCGACGAACAGTCATTCAAGGAGCGTGAGTTCGACGCCGACTTCGCACGCGATATCGGCAAGACCGGATGGATCGGCCTCGGTTGGCCAAAGGAATTCGGCGGGCAGGGGCGTTCTCCGTTGGAGCAGATCGCCTTCATGGAGACGATGGAGCAAAGCGAGGCGCCGCGGATCGGCGCGTCGATCCAGGCCAACGCGCTGATGATGTTCGGCACGCCGGCGCAGCAGCAGAAGTACCTGCCGGAAATCCTGCGGGGCGAGGCGATGCACGGCATGGGCTACAGCGAGCCCCAGGCCGGCTCCGATCTCGCCGCGCTGCGTACCAGCGCGGTGCGGGACGGCGAGCACTGGGTCATCAACGGTCAGAAGATCTGGACCACGACCTGGTGGGGCAAATACATGTTTCTTGCGGCCCGGACCGACCGGAATGCCAACCCGCCGCACGCCGGCATCAGCATGTTCATCATCCCGATGAATGCGCAGGGCATTACGATCCGGCCGGCGGGCACGATGTATGACGGCACGTTTGCCAACATCTTCTATGACGACGTTCGCATTCCCCTGGACAACATCGTCGGCGAGGTCAATGGCGGCTGGAAAGTGCTGACGGGCGCGCTCGCCTTCGAGCGCGGTCTGGTCGGCGGCGGCATCGTGCTGAAGGTGGCTCACGCCTTCGAGCAACTGCGCCGGCATGTGATGGCGGCCGAGGGCGATCGGCCGCCGCCCGCTCAGGATCCGGTCGTGCGCGACAAGATGGCGACGCTTGCCTGCGAAATCGAGGTTGGCCGGCAACTGATGATGCGTTGCGCCGAACTCGCGGCCGATGGCGTGACGCCGCCGGAATATGGCGCGATCAGCAAGGTCTATTCCGGCGAACTGATGGAACGCTTCGGCGAGGCGGCGCTCGACATTCTCGGGATGCGCGCCGCGATTTCCGAGCAGATGCCGGGCGCGATCGACAATGGCCGGTTTGAACGGAACCTGCGGCATTCGCTGATGTGGGTGATCAGCATCGGGACCAACGAGATACAGCGCAGCCTGATCGCCCAGCGCGGGCTCGGGCTACCGAGATAGGAGGCAGGCAGCATGCAGGATGAAACATCGACATCACCCCTCGAGAGTGTGCGGGTGCTGGATTTCTCCATCATGCTGGCCGGGCCCTATTGCGCGCGGCTGCTGGCCGATGTCGGCGCGGAAGTGATCAAGATCGAGCCGCCGGAAGGCGACGAGATGCGCCTGCGCGCGCCGGTGCGGGACGGCCACAGCGCCTATTTCGGCCAGCTCAATGCCGGCAAGCGGAGCATCGCGCTCGACCTGAAATCACCTGATGCGATCAGGCTCGTCCATCGTATGGTCGAAGACACCGACATCCTGGTCGAGAATTTCCGACCCGGTGTGATGGAGCGCCTGGGTCTCGGATATGAGGCGCTGCGAAAGATCAATCCGGGATTGATTTACTGTTCGATCTCCGGCTACGGCCAGACCGGTCCGCAGGCCGAGCGGCCCGCCTATGCGATGATCGTTCATGCCGAGAGCGGCTTCGATCGCACGCTGATGCGGTATGCCGGCGACCGCGACCGGCCGGCGGCAGGTGCGGTGTTCGTCGCCGATGTTCTCGGCGGCATTTTCGGCTTCTCGGCGATTCAGACGGCAATGGTGCAGCGCGCGCGGACCGGCGAAGGACAGCGCATCGATGTCGCCCTGATGGACTGCATGCTGAACCTCTTGGTGTATGAGCTGCAGGAAGCGCAGTTCTCCAGGCCGATGCCGCGGCCGACCTACGGGCCCGTGCGCACTGGGGATGGCGACATCCTGATCGCGCCGGTGTCGGCGCGCAATTTTGCGGCCCTTCGCGAGCTGACCGGCCTGCCGGAGCTTTCGTCCGACCCGCGGTTCGCATCGGTGCCGGCGCGCGGCGCGAACTGGACCGCGATGATGCAGGTCATCGAAAAATGGACCATGCAATACACAATGGACGAATGCCTTGCCATGCTCGACGGGGCCGGCATTCCCTGCGCGCGCTTTCGAGACCCGGCCGAAGCGCTGAACGATTCCGATCTCGCCGGTCGCGGTACATTCGCACCGATCGCTGACGCCGCCGGCGAGTTCAAGGGTGTCAACGCGCCGTGGCGAATGTCGGGTGCGCGTAGTGCGATCGGGCGGGAAATTCCGTCCATAGGATCGCACCGCGACGACGTGCTCGAACGCGTGCTTGGCCTGTCCGCGGATGAAATAGCAAAACTGGCCGCCTCCGGCGCGTTCGGAAAGCTCGCCAGAACGGCAGCGGAATAGAGCCGGCCGGAGAGAAAGACTGCATCAAAAACAAAAGAGACGACCTGATGGGAGGATCGACGTGAAACGACTTCATTTCTTTGCCCTTGCGCTCGGGCTGGTGGTTCTTGCCGGAACTGCCGCCGCGGACAACTACCCGTCGCGGCCGATCCGGCTCATCGTGCCATATCCCGCCGGCGGTTCGACCGACATCATGGCGCGCGCGCTGCAGGAGCCGATGGCGAAGATCCTCGGCCAGCCGCTCGTCATCGACAACCGCGGGGGCGCGGCGGGCACCACCGGCGCCAACGAAGCCGCCCGGGCGGATCCGGATGGCTACACGCTTTTGTTTGCAAACAACGGTCCGATCTCGATCGCCCCACTGCTTCAAAAGGGCGTCGATTTCGATCCGCTGAAGAGCTTTGCACCGGTCTCGCTGGTCTCCAAGGCGCCGCTGGTCCTGGTTGCGAGTGAAAAGGTGCCGGTGAACGACGCGGCTGGCCTGATCGCCTACGCCAAGGCGCAGGGCAAGCCGATGCTGTACGCGACTGCCGGACCGGGGTCGCTCGGACATCTCAGCACGGAGCGCTTTCTCAACCAGGCTGGACTGCAGATGGTCCACGTCCCATACCGCGGCCAGGCACCGACAACGCTCGCGATCTTCGCTGGCGAGGTCGACATCCTGCTCACGACAACATCCGACACGCTGAACGAGCATATCCGGTCCGGCAAGGTGAAGCTGCTCGGCGTCTCATCGCCCGAGCGCTCCGCCGTTGCTCCCGGTGCCACGCCCATCGGTAACGTCTTGAAGGGATACTCAGTCGAAACCTGGTTCGGGCTGCTGGCTCCCGCGGGTACGCCGCCCGAGATCATCAGCAAACTCAACGCTGCCATCAACACGACGCTGGCGATGCCGCAATTGCGCGACCGCTTCTTGGCCTACGGCGTCGAGGCCGCTACCAGTACTCCCGCCGAACTGTCCGCCATCATAGCGGCCGAAATTCCCGCCTGGCGCAAGGTCATCGAGGATCGCAACGTCAAGACCGAGTAGTGGCTCGAAGATAATCGGGCTTGCTCGAATCAGAAGGTGCCGGGATAGGCGCCGCCGTCGATCAGAATGTTTTGCCCGGTGATGTAACCGGCCTGCGACGAGCACAGGAACGCGCAGGTCGCGCCGAATTCATCGGGATGGCCGAACCGCCTGGTCGGGTTGGCTGTTCTGATCTCCTCAGTCACGGTGCTGACCTCGCGCGACGAATTCCGGGCCAGCGCCGCCAGATTGGATTTGAGGCGATCGGTATCGAACGTGCCGGGCAGCAGGTTGTTGACCGTCACGTTGTGCTCGGCGACCGACCGGGCCAGTCCCGCGACAAAACCCGTCAAGCCGGTGCGCGCGCCGTTGGAAAGTGCAAGCATCGCGACCGGCGCCTTGACGGCATGTGAGGTGACATTGACGATGCGACCGAACTTGCGCGCGATCATGCCGTCGATGGTCGCCCTGATCAGCGCGATCGGCGCCAGCATGTTGCCATCGAGCGCCTTGATCCAGTCCTCACGCTCGAATTTGCGGAAATCTCCGGGTGGCGGTCCGCCGGCATTGTTGATGAGAATGTCGGGAGCCGGGCAGGCGGCGAGAATGGCGTGGCGGCCTTCGTTGGTGGTCACATCGGCAATGACGGTTTTGGGCTGGTTGCCGGTCGCAGCCGCGATCTCGCCGGCGGCGCTCTCCAGCACATCCCCTCGGCGGGCCGCGATGATGAGGTTGACTCCTTCGCGGGCGAGCGCCATCGCGCTCGCCTTGCCAAGGCCCTGGCTTGCCGCGCACACGATCGCGGTGCGCCCCTTCAATCCCAGATCCATGTGTTCTGTTCCAATCAGGAGTTCGGCAGGGCCATGCCCGCGGGTTTGGAGCCCCAGATGCAAAAACTGGTCGGCTCAAAGCCGAATTGCCGCGGCCGGTGCGTCGCCTCGTCTTCGATCTCGTCGACGCCGACCGAATATTCGAAGATCATGCCGTCCGGGCCCATGAAGTAGAGGAAGCGCGCGCCTGAGGTCGGATGGCGGCCGGGGCCGAACACGATCGGCACGCGCCGCTCATTGAGGAAGTAGTAGGAGCGCAGCACGTCGTCGCTGGTCCCGACCTGGTGGTTGATGTGCTGGATGCCGGCCTTGGGCGCACGCACCAGCGCAATGGTGTGGTGGATCGCATTGACGCGCATCAGCGGAATGTCGCCGATCCGGTCGCTGACGCGGGCGTTGCACACTTGCGTCCAGAACCGCTCGTCGCGCGCCGGATCGGTGGAGTTGAGGCCGATATGGCTGAAGCCGGTGATCCCGGCATCGCGGCTGGCGAAATAGCGCCGGCCGCTGCGCTCCGGCCGCACCACCAGTTCAATGTGATTGCCCGTCGGATCGCGAAAGCCGATGAAGGCTCTTACCTTGCGCCGCTCGGCTTCCTGCGCGGTCCCTGCGTGGACGGCATGCCCGAGCGCTTCCAGCGTTGAGGCCGCTTCCTGCAGGCTCGCCTCGTCCTCGACCTCGAAGCCGACGGTCTGGTCATCAGGGTCGCCTTCCATGTAGCACAGCGTGTGCGCACGCTCGTCGGAGCGAAGGTAGAGGTCCTTCTTGCCGCGCTCGGCAATCTGCAGGCCGAGACAGGCGGTCGCGAAATGCTCGGCCGATTCGAGATCGGGCGAACCGAGGCGGACGTAGCTCACATCCTTCAGCTGGATCATGTTGTTCTCCTGTTCATCGGCCCGGCGCTCAGTTCCGGTACGTCCTTGCTTTCGCTGCCCCAGTCGCAGAGCGAGGAGGCAGCAAGCGGGAATTGCCGCGCCAGCCGCGGCTTGCCGTCGAGTTCGGCCATGCCGTTCACGTAGGAGAAGACCAGGCCGTCCGGTCCCTCGACATGCAGGAACATCTGGCGCGACGCCGCCTCGCGGCCCGGGCCCTGCACGATCCTGATCTGGCTTTCCTGCATGAAGTAGCTGTTCTGCATGATCTGATCGAGCGCCTCGACCTCGAACGCCGCATAGAGCAGCCCATTGCGGTTCGACGGATAGAGCGCGATGCGGTGGTGTAATCCGTCGATCCGCAGATAGGCGATCTCGCCGACCCAGTCGCTGACCTCGGCGCCGAGCGCGCGCCAGAATGCGAGGTCGCGTGCGTGATCGGTGCTACGAAGGCCGACACCATGAAACGCGACGATGCCGGCATCGCGCGGTGGAAAATACCGCCGTCCGCTTCGCGTCGGGCGCACCGCCAGATCGATCCGGTTGCCGGATGCGTCTTCCGTCAGCAGCGCCGATTGGACATAGCGGCGCCGACACTCGCCGGCTGACGCCTCTTGGACCGTAAAGCCGAGTTCGCGCAATCGCCCGCCGATTTCTGCCAGCGCCGTATCATCCCAGACCTCGATCCCGACGCTGGCGCCATCTGCGGCGTTCTGGCCAAGGCTCACCGTGCGAAACCGGTCGTCGGAACGAAAGGCGATTTCGCCATCCTGATCGGCGACGCGTTGCAGACCGAAAATATCGGACACAAAGCGTGCGCTGGCGCCCGGCTCGCTGACGGCGAGGCGCACGTAGCAGACCGAGGTGATCAGGGGGGTGGTGCGGCCGTTGTTCATCGCGCCCGCGCCTTCGGATGCTGGGATTCCAGGAAAATCTTGATCATCCGCCGCCACACCGCGAACAGCTCGTCGAACCATTTGGGGTCGTTGTCCCACAGCGTGCGCAGCGCCATGCCGCGCACCAGACTGAGCGTCAGGGCGACGATGTCGGCTGACAGCGACGGCGGCACGCCGCTCGCGGCCAGCGCTTCGGTCCAGGCCGTCTCGACCGGCCGGCGCGCCTTGCGGGAGATATCAAGGATCTGCTTGCGCACGGCCTGATCGGTCGACGTCGACAGCACAATGTCGATCGCCACCAGGAAATGCTCGCTGAAGAAGAACTCGCGCGCGTCCTCGATCACGGCTTCGATCAGGTCACGCGGCCGATTGACGGCCGCCGCGCGGCGGCGGCTTTGGATCTGGGCTTGCTCGAAGACGTACTCGAGGGTGGCGACCACAAGCGAATCCTTGGTCGGGAAATGATGAAGCTGCGCCCCACGGGAAAGTCCCGCTTCGGCGGCGACGTCGGCGGTCCGAAAGCGGGCGTAGCCGCGCCGGCGAATGAGTTCGGAAGCGGCCTTGAGGATGCGCGTGCGGGTTTCCTCGGTCCGCTCGGCCTGGGTTCTTCGCCGGGCGGTGCCGAGCGGGCGGCGCGCGGATTTCAGCGGGGCGGGGACACGGTCAGGACGGTTCGCCATTTCTAGACCTCGATCTGAACGTTGCCGTCAACGATAGTGACGGGATATGTTTTCAGTGCGATCTCGCAGGGCATGCCGGTCGGCTCGCCGGTGGTCACGTCGAAGGTGCCGAAGTGGAACGTGCACTCGACGGTCCTCCCGGTGATGATGCCTTCTTCCGCAAGCGACGCCTCGCCATGGGTACACATGTCGGCGGTGGCGTAGATCGCGCCGTCGACCCGGTAGAGCGCCACGTTGGAGCCATCTGGCAGCGGCGCCTGCTTGATTTCACCTTCGACCACTTCATTGGCCGCGCAGAGAACGACTGTTTCACCCATATCAAGACCTAGAGCATGGTGCTGCCGCCGTTGACGCTGATGACCTGTCCAGTCACGAACGACGCTTCGGCGGAAGCGAGATAGGAAACCATCGAGGCGACTTCTTCCATTTCGGCCGGACGGCCCATGGGAATGACGCTGACGAACTTGGCGGCGAGCGCGGGGTTGCTCTTGGTGATCGCCACCATCTGCGGCGTGTTGACCGCGCAGGGGGCGACCGTATTGACCGTGATGCCGTCCTTGGCGAATTCACGTGCCATGCCTGTCGTAAGGCCATGAACGCCGCCCTTGGCCGCGTTATAGGCGGCATGATCCCACAGGCCGTTGCGGACTGAATCGGCGCCGAGGTTGATGATGCGGCCATACGCCTGCTCGCGCATCCTGGGAACCGCGTACCAGGAGCACCACAGCACGGTCCAGAGATTGCGGTCGATGGTGGTTTTCAGGGTTTCCGGCGTTTGTTCGACGAATGCCCTGATGATGCCGCCGCCGGCGTTGTTGATGAGGATGTCGAGGCGGCCGAAGCGCTCGCTCGCGAGATTGATGGTTTTTTCCGCCGTGCCCTGATCGGAGAGATCGCCGGCATGGCTGGTGACCTCGGCGCCGAACTCTTTGCCGAGATGGGCGGCGGCCTGTTTCAGCCCGGCCTCGTCGAGGTCGGCGAGCACGAGCTTGGCACCGTCCCGCGCCAACCGCTCGGCGATCGCGAGGCCGATGCCCTTGGCCGCACCGGTGACGATGGCGACATTATCCCTGAGCTTTTGATCCATTGCCTGCCTTGCTTTCACAGAATGATGCTGACGCGGCCCTGGGCGCGAAGACCTTCGCTGTCCAAGAGGCAGCGCTTTTCCTTGATCCGGAAGGTGCCGTTGCCGGGCACCAGACGATACCGGTTGCTGCCGAAATACGTGTCGGTGACGCCATCCTTGGTGCGGTAGGTGATAAAGGCCGAACTCACCTCGATATCGTCGCCGATATGCTTTCTGATACGGACGTTGCTGACGAGGTGTCGTGTCCGCGAATGCGGGAACTCGGCATGCGCGGTTCGTTTCATCAAGCGCTTGACCCGCTCGCAGAGACGGAAGCGGTCGTCGGCGACATAGAACAGGTTGTTGTCGGGCGAAGCGTCGACGGCCAGATCCGTCGCCGGGACATAATAGATCGCGTCGTCGGTGAACAGCTCCAGCCATTCCGGAAGCCGCCATTCATCCAGCAGTTCGGCTTCGGCGAACAGGAAATCCTCGACGTCGGTACGGGCTATGGTGTGCATCGCGGTTACTCCGTCGCTCATGCCGGCACCTTGAAAATATGCTCGTTCCAGTTCGACCAGAACGCGCGCATCTGCAATTCGTCGTCGTAGGACGGGTTGTCCTTGCCCATGCCTTTCGAAATGTCGTTCCACTGCGCCTCGGCGGAGTTGCGAAAACCGCGCTGGCACTGTTCGAGCGCCTCGACGTCGTCAGGTGTTGCAAAGCCGCCGGGCCCGAGAAATTCCAGGAAGTTGAACAGCCGGTACTTCCGCGCCCATTCGGTCTCTTCCTTGGGGGCCAGGGCCCAGGCGCTGATGTTCATGAAGTCGGGCGCGGCGGGATAATAGGTTCGCACCGTCACGGCCATGATGTCGTTGATCACCAGGTTCGGGAAGATAAACAGATTGCGGTTGAAGGTGGCGATGCGATCGGCGCGTTCCTTGCCGAAACGCTTCACCAGGCCATCATAGAGACGGGTAAGCTCGCGTTTTCCTTCTTCGCCCCATGAGGGAATCCATTGCGCGACGGGGCGACCCCACGGCGCCTTGTACTCGAGCACGGCATGTCCTTTGCCGAGATCGCGCGCCGAGCCCTCAAAGGCGACCTGAGCCAGCGCGCCGGTCGCCGACTTCAGATAGTCCAGATAGGTCGCATGCGTCGTCAACGCGTGGTAGCCGTCGATGCTGTTCTCGGTCAGCAGCTTCCAGTTCGCCCGCATCGAGTATTCCTGCGTGCCGCCGACGATGATCATTCCCATCTCGGCCTGATCGCAGATCACATCGAGATACTCCTTCACCGGACCCAGATAGTCCGAGAGACTTTCGACGCCCTTGTCGAAGCAGAGGAAATTGAGATCGCGGTAGCTCTCGAACCGAGCCACCTGCTGCATGTTGGAGGTCGAGCGCTCCTTGAAATCCTCGGCGTAGGAGGACTCGCCAGGCTGGCTGCGCAGCGTTCCATCGAGCCCAAATACCCAGCCGTGATAGAAGCATTGGAAGGATTTGGCGCTGCCGTGCTTTTCGCGGCAGACCTGCGCACCGCGATGCGGGCAGGTGTTGAGCATCGCCTTGAGATTGCCCTTGCCATCGCGCGCGAACAGGATGTTCCGCCCCCCGACCGAGCGTGTGACGAAATCCCCGGGCTTGGCGAGTTCGGAGCTATGGCCGAGGTAGAGCCAGCATTTGTCGAAGATCTGCGCCCGCTCGGCCTCCAGAATATCGGGATCGACAAAGGCCCGGCGCGAAACCTTGAATATCTTCTTGCCTTCATCGATCATGAGCGCGGTATTCATCCGTTGGAACGCGTTCATTGCTGTTTCTCCCTGGAAATTTCTTTGCTTTTCATTTCAAGGCGGCCCGCAGATCGTAGGCGGGCGATTCAAGGTCGGCACGTGACGGCTTGGCGTTCGCTGCGATTACACGCTTGAGCATGGCCATCTCCTTGGCGGCATTGACCGACAGCGCGCCGACCACTTCCGAGCCGCGCATCGCTACAACCGAGAATTTTCCAGAACGTTCATCGCCGCGGACGATGTGGTCGCTGTCGAGCATGTCACCGGCGACCTGAATGTTCAGGTCATACTGGTCGGTCCAGAACCAGGGCGGGTCGCTGTATTCTCTGGCCTCGCCGATCATGTTGGCCGCCACCGAAATCGCCTGGTTCTGCGCATTGGCCCAGGTCTCGACACGGATCGCGCGGCCGTGACATCGGCTCCATTGCAGGGCGGCATCGCCGGCGCAGAATACGCCTGAGGCCGCGGTGCGGCCGCAGGCATCGACGGCGATTCCGACTTGCGACGGCAAACCAAGCCGTTCCGCGACCGTCGGCACCGGTTCGACGCCAATGCCGATCAGCACCAGATCCGCTTCGATTTCTTCGCCATTGCTGAGCTGAACGCCATCAGGCGTACTTCCGGTGACGGTCGCGCCAAAGATGAAGTTGACGCCATGGCTGCGATGGCTGGCGGCGACGATGTCGCTGACAAGCGGCGGGAATGCCCGGGCCAGCAAGCGCGGCTCGCTCTCGATCACCGTGACACGACATCCATTCCTGGCCGCTGCGCAGGCCGCCTCCAGCCCGATCACGCCGCCGCCGACGATCACGATCCGGGATTGATGTTGAACGGATTTGCGAAAGCGCAGCGCATCCTCGACGTTGCGCAGGTACTGAATTTCAAGGCCCGGGTTTTCCAGTGCAGCAAGCCGGCGAGGCCGCGTTCCCGTCGCGATCAGCAGGCGATCGTAGGCGAACGAACGGCCATCGGCCGTGGTAACCGTGCGGCGGTCGGCGTCGCAATCGGTTACTGCCGCACCGGTTTCGAGCCGAACGTTCAGGACGTCGCTCCAATCCTGGGTCTGTTTGAGATAGGCAACCGCCACTCCCGGGCTGTGCAGCATCGCCTTGGACAATTGCGGCCGCTCGTAGGGCGGGTGGGGCTCTTCGCCGAGCATGGTGATGGCGCCCTGAAAGCCGCGGGCGCGCAACGCTTCCGCCGCACGGCCCCCGGCCTGGCCTGCTCCTGCAATCACGATGTTTTCGATTGGCGCCGACAATTTCCGCTTTCGCTCCCTGACGCGATCTTGATCGTCGCGCCGTTTTCATAAAGCCGGTCGAGCGAGGTTCGCAAAACCCTGCCGTCCATTCTTTCGATTGCATCCATATTAAAAACAGTCCAACCTGCTTGTAAAGTGACATCGCAGGTTCCGCCCGGAGAATGTGCGGAATTAGTGCGGTGCATAACAATATCGAGGAAGCGCGTTGTGGCCGAGGCCATCGATACCCATACTCATTTCGTTCCCGGCAGCATTCCGCAGCACGCCGGGCGCAATCCGCTCTGGCCGTCGATCGAACGCAAGGGCGCGGATGGGGCCGCGGTGATGGTCGGCGGCAAGGTGTTCCGCGTCATCGATTCCCGAAGCTGGGACGCCAACCGCCGCATCCATGACATGTCGGCCGACGATGTCGACGTGCAGGTCGTCTCGCCAATGCCGGAACTGCTGTCGCACTGGTTTCCGGCCGCGGATGCCGACGCGTTGTGCCGGTGTATCAATGAGGGCATCGCTGAACTCTGCCATGCGAACCCCAGGAAATTCATCGGCATCGGCATGGCGCCGATGCAGGATGCGTCTCTCGCCGTCAAACGGCTGGAAGAGATCAAATCTCTCGGCCTGCGCGGCATCGAGATCGGCAGCCACATCAACGGTATTCCGCTCGGCGATATCAGGCTGCACGATATCTATGCCGCGGCCGAGCAGGCGGGGCTGCTGGTGATGGTCCATCCGCTGCACCCGCTCGGTCTCGACCGCATGGGTGGCCGGCCCGAGCTGGCGGCGGTCGCTGCATTTCCGCTCGAAACCGCTTTTGCCGCCGTGTCGCTGATGACCAACGGTGTGACTGAGCGCTTCCCAGATCTGCGGATCCTGCTCAGCCATGGCGGCGGCGCGCTGCCTTGGATCCTGCCACGGCTGCGGCACGCCCGGAGTATCGGACCGCCGCTAAACAGCCTGTTTCCGCGCGATCCCGGCGAGATGGTGAAGTCGTTCTACTACGACACCATCCTCTATGACGATGTCGCGTTGGACTATCTGGTGACCAAGGTCGGCAAGGACCGCATTGTGGCCGGGTCGGACTATCCGTTCATGATCAAACAGGATCGGCCGGTCGAGTTTGCCGAGCGGGCGCTGGGCCTCGCGCGTGAAACGTTTATGAGCAATGCAAAGGGCTTGTTGGGTCTCGACATCAGGGCCCCGGCTTGAAGCGAATGTGAGGGGAGGCTGTTCTGGCTACCTGCTATTCCTATCGTCAATTCTGTTCGCTTGGGCTTCTCCCGCCGCGTACGCCGGCAAGGCCGGACCCACAGGTGCCGCGCGACCGCGCATTGGGACCGTGCGCGCATGGCAAAATCGGTGCATTTTATTTCTATGCGGAGGGCTCGAGCGACGATCCCGCGTTCGGCTTTTGCGACATCGAGGTTTCGATCCAGACGGTAGCGACCGGGAAAATGCGGGTCGAACTCTATTGCATCGCTGACGGCTACCAGACCGCACGCGGTGTCGGCGCCAGGCATCCGCTCAAGATCGCGATGATGGCAAAGGACCGGGTGGTGGCTGTGGCGACCTGGCATTTCGCCGACGTGATCTGCGGCCACGCCGATCCCATGAACTTCGCAACCGATCTTGATATTGCGGATGAATTGTTCGCGCAGATCGACCGGATTGAACTGCAGGAAACCAAAGGCGAATCCAGGGCGTGCGAGTAGAAGGGTAGGCCGTGCTGATGCGTGCCGACGCCGCTACTTACAGGCCCGTGACAAAGAAACCGGCTAACTTGCTTGTAAGGTAAAAAATAGTATGCTAGTGTACCGTTAAATTGAGATCCGTTCAAGCGGGCTAAACGGGAGGGAAGCATGATCCGGAAATTTGGATTGATAGCCGCGGTTGCCGTGATGACCGTCGCAACGACCGGTGATCTGTCGGCCGCCGAGAAGAAATACGGGCCCGGCGTCACCGATACCGAGATCAAGCTCGGCCAGACCGTGCCCTATAGCGGGCCGGCATCGGCGTTCTCCAGCTACGGCCGCGTGATGACCGGCTATTTCAAGATGGTCAACGAGGCGGGCGGCATCAACGGCCGCAAGATCAACATGATCTCGCTCGACAACGCCTTCAGTCCGCCGAAGGCAATCGAACAGACCCGAAAACTGGTCGAGAATGACGAGGTGCTGGCCGATGTCGGTACCGTGGGCACCACACCGAATGTCGCGATCCAGAAATATCTGAACGGCGCCAAGGTGCCTCACATCTTCGTGTCTGCCGGCGGCCGGCGTTTCGCCGATCCGCAGAACTTCCCCTGGACCGTGCCGATGTATCCGGGCTTCGAGATGGAGGGGAAGACGTTCGGGCAGTACATCCTCAAGCACAAGCCGGCGGCCAAAATCGGCGTGCTGTATCAGAACGATGATTACGGCAAGGACTTTCTGGTCGGCCTGAAGGCTGGGCTCGGCGACAAGATCAAGATCGTTGCCGAAGTGACCTATGAAATAACCGAGCCGACCATCGACTCGCAGATCGTTCGCCTGAAGGATTCCGGCGCCGACACGTTGCTGTACTTCTCGACGCCGAAATTCACCGCGCAGGGCCTGCGCAAGGTAAAGGAGACGGGCTGGACGCCGCTGCAGTTCCTTGCCAGCCCGACCAATTCAGTCAAGACGGTGCTGGAGCCGGCCGGCTTCGACAACGCGCAAGGCATCATCACGACGCAATTCACCAAGCAGGCTGGTGATCCGGCCTGGGCCGATGACGCCGAGGTGAAGGAGTATGTGGAGTTCATGAAGAAGTGGGTGCCGAACGACAATCCCGGCGATTTCGTCGCCCTGTCGGGCTATGTCAACGTGCAGGGTATCGTCAAGGCGATTACGAAGTGCGGAGACGACCTGACGCGGGAAAATCTCCTGAAACAGGCGACCAGCATGAAGGGCACGCGTCTCAAGATGATGCTGCCCGGAATCCAGCTCAACACCACGCCGCAGGACTACGCACCCTATGAATCGCTGCGCATGGCGAAATTTGAAGGTTCGTCCTGGAAGCTGATCGATGAGGTTGGAACGTCAGCGTCGGCGAGATGATGACGTCCGGTTGATCAGTCGGTTGGATCGCACTTTCAAGATATAGCGCGGCCCAAGTGCAACGGTCGAAGCGATCGCTACAGCATCGGCTCGAACTGGCAGTGGACGAGCAGTTCGGAGACCGACACGTTGTTCGGCAGCATGAGGGCGGTTTCGACCAGTTGGGCGATGTCGCCCGGCTGGCTCATCTCGTGACGGGGAATCTCGTGGTCGTTCAGCGTCCGGCATCACCCCCGCGAACGCCGCACAAAACTCACGATCACGGAGCATACCGAGGGCGGCGTGCTGGTACGGTTTGGTACTTCCGAGCTCTGGTCGAGGGCATCATGCCAGGCCACATCACGTTTGCGAGCGACTTCCTCCTCAATTGATCGCTGTGCGCCCCGTCAGCTGAAAAGGGACCGCGGCTCGCGCGCGGCCGGCGACGGGCCTCTCGGCGGTTATATTATTCTCGCGAAAATAATATAACCGCCCGTCCAGCATGAATTTCGACCAGTTTGGAGTCGCACATGTTCGTGCTTCATCACATTGAGAGAGCAAGATAAGATATTGAAATATCAAGACTATCGCTTTTCCGTCGCGCCCATGATGGATGAGAACGAGAATTCAAGTTTTTCAATTGGTTGGAAGGTGGCGTGTGCACGATGTGTGCACCGGCAGATCAAAAAAAATCTTGCAACAACCAATATGAGCGGCCTGAACTGAACGCGCTGCGGCGTCAGTGGTGGGCTGATGTTGAATTGTCGTTCGTTCGGTCTGCTCATCCACCGCGAAATTGCGGGCGACGCTTGGCTATGAAGGCGGCGATTCCCTCTTGCGCGTCATCCGTGCGGCTGGCCGCTACGATAGAGTCTTTTTCAGCTTCGAGCTGATCCGACAGGCCGGTTTCAAATGACTGCCTCAGCATGCGGCGGACGGCGCCGAAGGCGCGTGTCGGCCCTGCGGCAAGTGTCGCGGCGAGGGCGGCTGCCTGGTTCTCGACGGCATCATCAGGAGCCAGGCGCGATACCAGTCCGAAGTCGAGCGCTTCCTGAGCGGTGAGGCGACGGTTGAGCAGGAACAGCTCCTGGACGCGTCGCATCCCGACCATGCGCGGCAGGAACCAGGTGTTGCCGCCATCGGCAGTCAGGCCGAGCGCCCCATAACCCAGCGCAAATCGCGCATCGTCGGCGGCCACGACAATGTCGGCGGCGTAGAGCAGGCCCAATCCGCCGCCACCCGCGCCGCCGCGCACCGCGGCGACAACAGGCGCGTCGATGCTGGTCAGTCTCTCGATGGCCAGATGATAGCTGTCGATCATGCGGCGCAGCCGGTTTGGCAATTGCTCGCGTGCGGTTCCTGCGAACAGGCCGAGGTCGCCGCCGACCGTAAAATTCGGCCCGTTGCCGGCGATCAGCACGGCGCGGACATCCGGCCTTTCCGCAATCTGTGTTGCAGCTTCGGCGAGATCCGCGGCCATGCTTTCGTCGATTGCATTGCCCTTGTCCGGACGGTCCAGCCGCAAGGTTGCAACGCCGAATTCGAAATCAAGCAGCACGGTCCGTAGCGGCCCCGCGGCGTCATGCCAGCGTGCGGTGTCGGTGAACTGCTCGAGCGACTTGATGCGCCCCTGGTCGATCGCGATTAGATGGGCAAAGGCGGCGTTGAGCGCGGCGCCGCCTTGCTTGCCGCGGCCGCGGTAACGGCCGGTCACCAGCAGACGGTCATCGGCGAGATCGAGAAACCGTTCCGGCTCGGCGCGCGCCTCGAAATGCCGGGCGATGGCTCCCCAACCATTGCGCCGCATGGCCGCGGGTCCTTCATGATCGCCGCCGATGCCGAACGGCATGCCCTCGGCGGTGCGGCCGGTGAATTCCGGATGCAACAGCGCGTCGAGCTGATCGCGGTCGCCAGCGGCGAGCGCGGCGTAGAGCGCGCGGGCCAGATCGGCTCGGCTGACTTCTTCCATCCCGATGATCCTCCTAGCAAATTCGCTGTTCTCGCGGCTGAACGGAAAATTCCCTTGAAGCCGCCAAACGCCGGTGCTATTATTCGAACGGTCAGTCGGATTATTTTTAGCCCAAGCCGCAGGTTTCCGCAAGAGAAGCCCTGGGTAGCCAACGGGAGGTGCAGCGATGAACGTCGTGCCGCGCGCGTCGCAGTGGGGCGAATTGATCCGGCCGGATCGGGTGCATGGCTCGCTCTACAGCGACCCCGCGATCTTCGAAGCCGAATTGCAGAACATCTGGTACCGCACCTGGGTCTATGTCGGGCATGAGAGCGAGGTCCCGAACGCGAACGACTACGTCGTCAAGTCGATCGGGCCGCAATCGGTTATCATGACCCGCGACGAGCAGGGCAAGGTCAATCTGTTGCTCAATCGTTGCTCGCATCGCGGCAATCAGGTCTGCTCCTATGACAAGGGCAACGCGCGTTCGTTCACATGCCCGTTCCATTCCTGGACCTTCGCCAATGACGGCCGTCTGGTCGGCTACGCCTTTCCCGACGGTTATGAAGGCCAGGACAAGTCAAAGCTGGCGTTGGGGCGCGTGACGCGGGTGCAATCCTATCGCGGCTTTGTGTTCGGCTCTTTTGCCGCCGAAGGCCCTGATCTGGAAGAGCATCTCGGCGGTGCGGCCGAAACCATCGATCGTCTGGTTCGTTTCTCGCCGGAGGGGGAGGTCGAGGTTACCGCGGGCTTCCTCAAGCATCGCGTCAAGGCCAACTGGAAATTCATCCTGGAGAACGAATGCGACGGCTATCATCCGGCCTTTGTGCATTCCTCGATCTTCGGTGTCGCCGACAGCGCGATCGGCAAGCTCTATGGCGGCGCCTCGACGGCGGTGACGCGTGACTACGGCAACGGCCATACCGAGATCGATTTGCGGCCTGAATTTCGCAAGCGCGACACGCCGATGAGCTGGTTCGGCACCACCGAAGAGCGGCTGCCGGATTATACGTCGCGGATGAAGGCGGCCTATGGCGACCAGAAGGCGCGCGAGATCATGATCGACGGCACGCCGCATGTGATGATCTTTCCGAACCTGTTCATCGCCGAAATCCAGATGTTCGTGATCCAGCCGCTCGCGGTCGACGACAGCGTGCAGCATGTCACCGCGTTGCAGTTCAAGGGGGCGCCGGACATGAATCGGCGTTTGCGCCAGCAGACCATGGGATCGGTCGGTCCCGCTGGATTGCTGCTCGCCGACGATTCAGAGATGTACGAGCGCTGCCATCGTGGCGTGCTGGCGCGCAACCCCGAATGGATTTTCCTCGGCCGCGGCGCGAAGCGCGAGCGCCAGGACGAACTCGGCTTCAAGGTCGGCCACGTCACCGATGAAATCCCGTCGCGCGGCATCTGGCGGCACTATCGCAGTCTAATGGAGGCGGTGTGATGCTGTCGCGTGACAGCAGCGCAACGCTGGCGAGCGCGGTAACGGCCTTCATCTACAAGGAGGCGCGGCTGCAGGACGAGCACGCGTATGAGGCCTGGGAGGCGCTCTGGACCGATGACGGCGTTTATTGGGTTCCGGCCAATGGCGACGATATCGACCCCGAAAAGGAAATGTCGATCATTTACGACAATCGTTCGCGCATTTCGCTCCGCATCAAGCAATTGCTGACCGGCAAGCGCCACACCCAGACGCCGCAATCTCGGCTGCGGCGGCTCGTCTCCAACATCGAATTGCTTGACGAGCAGCCCTGCGGCGATATCCCGGTCGCCAGCAACAGCATGGTGTTCGAATCCAGTCTACGCGACGACACGATTTGGGCCGCCCGCAACGAATACCGGCTGCGTTACGTCGATGGCGAGCTGCGGATGGCGTACAAGAAGGTGATCCTGGTCAACAACGAGAAAGCGCTGTTTACGCTCTCGTTCCTCATCTAGAGCGGAGCGTTTTCAAGCGAAGTGGAATCCGGTTCGCGTGAAGAAAATGCGTCAAAAAAAGAATCTAGCCAAAGGCGGAAAATTGCCATGATCGATAAAGGCCCCGTTCTGCTCGATATCTCAGGCGGCATCGCGCGGCTGCGGCTCAACCGTCCCGATGCCGCCAATGGCATGAGTGCTGAATTGCTCAGCGCGCTGTGCGACGCCATCATGGTCTGCCATAGTCAGCCGGATTTGCGCGTGCTGCTGCTGAGTGGGGAGGGCACGAATTTTTGCGCGGGCGGTGATATCAGAGCGTTTGCATCGAAGGGCGAGAAGCTTCCTGACTACATCAGGCAAGCCACGGCATATCTGCAGAACGCGGTGACGGGATTGCTGCGGCTGGAGGCGCCGGTGATTACCTCGGTGCAGGGATTTGCGGCAGGTGGCGGCGGCTTCGGCCTCGTCTGCGCGTCCGACATCGTCATATCAGGCGAATCCGCCAAATTCCTCGCAGGCGCGACGCGAGTCGCGATGGCGCCTGACGCGGGCGTCTCCGTTACGCTGTCGCGGCTGGTCGGTTTGCGCCGGGCGATGTCGATCCTACTCACAAATCCGGTGATATCGGCGGCGGAAGCTCTGGAAATCGGCATCGTCACCAAGGTCGTTCCGGATGCCGAGCTGGCCGAGGCGTCGCTCGCCATGGCGCGGGAACTGGCGGCGGGCGCGCCGAAAGCGCTGGCCGCGACCAAGCGGCTGGTCTGGGCCGGGACCGGTACCAGCATCGAGCAATGCCTGTCCGAGGAAGCGCGCACCGTGTCCGAACTGTCTGGCATGGCCGACGCGCGGGAGGGGCTCGCCGCCGTGATCGAGCGGCGCAAGCCTATCTTTACGGGGCGCTAGTCAGTGCCTGCCTCTGGCACGCGCGCATTCGGGCGGCTCGACGGCCGTCGCGCTTTCGTCTCGGGCGGTGCGCAGGGCATTGGTGCTGCGATCGTGCGAAGTTTTGCCGGTGCCGGCGCGAACGTCGTGATCGCTGATCTCGATATCGCCAAGGCATCGGACCTCGCCGGGCAGCTCGGCGCGACCGCGGCCCGCCTCGATGTCGGTGATACCACTATGGTGCAGGCGATCATGGCGCAGCACGGGCCGTTCGATATCGTGGTCAACAATGCCGGCGTCGACCAGCACGCCTTCTTCACCGACACGACGCCGGAAGATTGGACAAGGCTGCTCGCGGTCAATCTGGTCTCGGCCTTTGCATGCACGCACGCCGCGCTCCCGGCGATGCAGGCGGCCGGTTTCGGGCGTGTCATCAACATCACCTCGGAAGCGGCGCGGCTTGGCTCGAAGGGCGGCGCAGTCTATTCCGCCGCCAAGGGCGGCGTCATTGCCTTCACCAAGAGCATTGCGCGTGAAAACGCCCGCTTCGGAATTACCGCCAACACCATCGCGCCGGGGCCGATCCGCACGCCGATGCTGGAGGCGGCCGTCGCCAAGGGCGGCGACAAGATCTTGCGCGCTATGACCGATGCCACCCTGTTGCGGCGCTTGGGCGAGCCCGAAGAGATCGCCGCCGCGGTATTGTTTCTGGCATCCGATCAGGCGGGCTATATCACCGGTGAAACCATCGGCGTCTCCGGCGGCATGGGAATGGGCGGCTGAGATGGCGCGCGCAGGCGAAGATATCACAACGGCGCCGATCGATCTTGCGATCGCGCGAATTCGCGCAGTTTACCGTGGCTGGAACCGCGACACGTCAGTGACCCAAATGCGCGAGGATTGGGATGCGGCCTTCGGAGGCAGCGCCGCACGCGTGAATTGCGAACGTATCTTTGCCGGTGGCGTCGAGGGCGAATGGATATCGCCCGCTGATGCGCCCGTGGATAGGGCCGTTCTCTATTTCCATGGCGGCGGCTTCCGCATCGGCTCGGTAGCCTCGCACCGCGACCTGATTGCGCAGATCGCACTTGCCAGCGGCTGCCGGGTGCTCGCCATCAACTACCGACTTGCGCCGGAGCATCGTTTCCCGGCTGCGCTGGACGATGCGCTCGCGGCCTATGGCTGGATGCTTGATGAGGGGCTAAAGCCCGCCAGTATCGCCTTTGCCGGAGACTCCGCCGGCGGCAATCTCGTGCTCGCCGCGATGCTGACCTTGCGCGAACGCGGGCTTCCGCTGCCGGTATCGGCAGTGCTGATGTCGCCATGGACCGATCTGGCAGCGACCGGCGCGAGTTACGTCAGCCGTGCCGAAGCGGACCCCATCCATCAGCGTCCGATGATCCTGGCGCTGGCCAAGAATTATCTGGGCGGACAGGGTGATCCCCGCGATCCCCTGGTATCGCCGCTGTATGCTGACCTTGCCGGTTTGCCGCCGCTATTGATCCAGGTCGGCGACCGCGAAACCGTGCTCGATGATTCCGTCATGCTCGCCGACAAGGCGCGCGCCGCCGGTGTCGATGTCAATCTGGAAGTCTGGGACGGCATGATCCATGTCTTCCAGATGTTCGGCGCGGAGCTTGTTGAGGCGCATCGGGCCATCGCGTCGATCGCGCAATTTCTCAACCAACACCTTCACATCAAGGCCGAGAGGGCTCCATCATGAACATCAGGCCCGCCGACCCGCGCAGCCACGCCGACAGCGAGTTCCATTTCTCGGAGCAGCCGCATCTGTCCGAGGAGTTGCGTATGCTGCGCGAGCAGGTCCGCCGCTTTGTCGAGAAGGAGGTCGTGCCGTATGGCGAGCAGTGGGAGCGCGACGGCAAGATCCCGCGCGAAATCTATCGCCGCATGGGGGCGCTCGGCTTTCTCGGCATGCGCCACGCTGCCGAATATGGCGGCACCGACATGGGCCCGCTGGCGTCGATGGTGTGGGCGGAGGAGCTCGGGCGCTCGACCTTCGGCGGCTTCACCTCGTCGGTGCTTGTTCATACCGACATGTCGGCCGTCCACATTACCCTGCGCGGCACGCCCGAACAGAAGCAGCAGTATCTGCCCGCGATTATCCGGGGCGAGACGATCTGTTCGATCGCCGTGACCGAGCCCGATGCCGGCTCCGACGTTGCCGGGCTGAAGACGCGGGCCCGCCGCGATGGCGATTGCTGGGTGATCAACGGCTCAAAAATGTTCATCACCAACGCTGTGTATGGTGACATCCTGATTGTCGCCGCGCGCACCGATCCCGCCGCCAAGGGCAGCCGTGGCATTTCGCTTTTCATTGTGGAGCGGACGACGCCGGGCATCTCCGTGACAAAACTCGACAAGCACGGCTGGCTTTGTTCCGACACCGCCGAGATCGCGTTCCAGGATGTTCGGATCCCTGCCGCTAATCTGCTGGGCGAGGAGAACCGCGGCTTCTACGGGATCATGGAAACCTTCGAGAACGAGCGCATCTGCATCGGCGGCATCTGCGCCGGCGAGTCCGCCAAGGCCATCGAACTCACCACCAACTATGTGAAGAGCCGCCAGGCATTCGGCGGCCCCTTGTGGAACCAGCAGGCAGTGCGACTCAAACTCGCCTCGCTCGCGACCAAGGCCGCCGCTGCCCGGGCGCTGGCTTATCATGCGGCAGAGCTTGTCGAAGCCGGCAAGCCGTGTCCGCGCGAGGTGTCGATGGTGAAAGCGCTGTCGCCGGAGGTGCTGCACGAGGTCGTGCATGGTTGCCTGCAACTGCACGGCGGCACCGGCTTCATGCGCGGTACCCCGATCGAGCGGATGGTGCGCGATGCAAGGGTGCTGACGATCGGCGGCGGCGCCACCGAGGTCATGCTGGAAGAAGTCGCCAAAAGGATGTGAGGCGGTATCGGAAACGCGGGCTGTGTTCCTCTTCCTTCTCCCCTTGTGGGAGAAGGTGGCGCGCGAAGCGCGTCGGATGAGGGGTCTCTATCCTCAAGCTCGAGTCTTACCGTGAGGAGAGAACCCCTCACCCGTCTTCGCTTCGCGAAGCCACCCGCTCCCACAGGGGGAGAGGGGAAGCACCACTGCCGACTCTCAATTCACCGGCTTGAAACTCAGCGTCGAGAACTCGGACTGCATGATCTGCAGCTTCTGGTTCGAGAAGCGGACGCCGGGGCCGAAGCTGATCGGTGCCATGATGCCGGTCTCGACGTTTTTGGTCTTCTCCAGCTCGGCGATGGTGCAGGCCCAGGTCGGTTGCTTGCCGCATCGATCGATTGCAGAAATCAGCACCTTGGCGGCGGCGTAACCGGTCATGGAATAGCGGTTGATGCCTTTCATCTCGGCTTCCGGAAGCAGACCCTTGGCTTTCTCGAGGAAGGCCTTGCCGGCAGCGCCTGCGAACGGTTCGACATAGTCGACCGCGTAGATGCCGTCGCCGGCCGGTCCCATCAGCTTCAGCACCGGCTCAACCCGTCCGGGCCAGAAGATGCCGACCACCGGCTTGATGTTGAGCTTTTCCAGCTCCTTCATCATCGCGATGTTCTCGCCGATGATGCCGCCGGCGAGAAACACCTCGGCGCCGGAATCCTTCAGCTGCAGCATGTCGGACGAGAAGTCCTGCTGGCCTTTCTTGTAGTTGCCGCTGTAGACCACGTTGAGTTTCCTGGCCTTGACCACGGTGTCGAAGCCGTCGCGCACGGTGATGCCGTAGTCATCGTCCTGCGTGATCAGACCCCATTTCTTGCCGGGGTTCTTCTCGGCGAGATAGTTGACGAGATGGATGATGCCTTCCTCATAGGACTGCCCGACCACGAACACGTTCTTGCGCGGGGGCTCCCAGAGGAATTTGACCGGCGCTACATCGATCACGGTGGGGATACCGGACTTCTCCAGCAGCGGCATTACGGCGATGGACTGTCCCGAGCCGGAGATGCCGAGCAGGGCAAAGGCCTTGTCGACGTCGGTAACTTTTTTGACGCCCTGGATGGTGCGGGCGGTGACGTAGCCGTCGTCTTCCAGCACGTATTTGATCTTGCGGCCGTTGATGCCGCCAGCGGCATTGGCTTCCGCGATCGCGATCTTGTGGCCGATCGATGCGGCGACGCCGAGCAGCGCCGGCGGGCCGGTCAGGGGTTCGACGTCGCCGATCACGATTTCGGTGTCGGTGATACCGGGGTCGGCGGCCAGCGCCGCGCCGATCGAGAGAGACACACCCGCGAGCAACAGCGATGCGGTCGCCAGATATTTGATCATTGTTTCCTCCTCCTGTTCGATTGCTTTTTCCGGTTAGTAGCGCAGCGGCCAGTTCACCCACATCCGCCTGATGTCGTGCCAGGCGCCGACCAGGCCACGCGGCTGGAAGCGCAGGAACAGGATGATGACGAGGCCGTAGAGCATGCTCTTGAGCTCCTGCGCGCCGGTCGTGAACATCGCGTCCATCTGGGCGCTGAACAGGCTGAACGCGAACCGCGTCGCTTCCGGCAACAGCACAATCAGGATGGTGCCGAGTACGGCGCCGAGCGCCGAGCCGAGCCCGCCGACGATCAGGATCGCCAGCGCCTCGATCGAGAGCAGGAACGGAAAGCCTTCGACGCTGACAAACGACAAATAGATGCCGTACAGCGCGCCCGAGAGGCCGGTGATGAAGGCCGAGGTGACGAAGGCGAACAGCTTGTAGGCGTGCAGATTGATGCCCATGACGCGGGCGGCGGTGTCGTTATCGCGGATCGCGACAAAGGCGCGGCCGACGCGACTGCGGCGGATGTTGAGCGTGGCGAACAGTGTGAGAATTGCAAAGCCAAGGCAGAGATAGGTGAATGCGGCGTCGCTGTCGAAGCTGAGGCCAAAAATCTCCGGCCGTTGCACCGAAATGCCGCGGGCGCCGTTGGTCAGCCACCGCGCTTCCAGGATCACGGTGTTGATGATGAAGGAGAAGGCGAGGGTGGTGATCGCGAGATAGAGCCCCTTCAGCCGCAGTGACGGCGCGCCGACGATGAGGCTGGCGAGCGCCGGCACCACGCCGGCGCCGAGGAAACCGAGCAGTGGATGCATGTGATATTTGGAAACCAGGATTGCGTAAGCATAGGCGCCGGTGACGAGGAAACCGACATGGCCGAGCGAGATCAGGCCGGTATACCCGGTCAGGATGTTCAGCCCCAATGCGCCGACCACCGTGATCAGGATGATCATCAGGAACGACAGCGCATAGGAGTTCAGCACAAAGGGGGTGACGACCAGGCCTGCAACCAGTAGCGCCGACCACAGCCACACCGGCGGGGAGTCGACGAGGGTAACGAGTTCGTCGTAGGTCTGTTTGAAATCGCCGGTCCGCATCTCAAACCCTCTCGATGTCGCGTTCGCCGAAGATGCCGAACGGGCGGATCATCAGCACCACGATGATCATCGCAAAGCCGGCGACTTCCTTCATGCCGGAGCCGAGGTAGCCGCCGGCGAGATTCTCGGTGATGCCGATCAGGAGGCCGCCGAGACCGGATCCAAGCACGGCGTCGAGACCGCCGAGGATAGTGGCCGGAAACGCCTTCAGCCCGAGTTGGAACATCGCCGGCGACAGGTCATAAGACAGCGCAAAGAACACGCCGCCGATTCCGGCGATGACGGACGAGGCGGCCCAGGCCAGCGCATGGACCCGGGTCGCGCTGATACCCATCAGGAGCGCGGTGCGGTCATCTGCGGCGACGGCGCGCATCGCGACGCCGATCTTGCTGTAGCGGAAGAACGCCCATATTGCGGCGAGCAGCAGGAGGAGCGTGGCGATGACGGCAATCTGCCCGGTCCGCACGCCGATCGAGCCGATCCGCACGATGGTGCGTCCGAAACCGACATCCAGGCCATGCGGATAGGCGTCCCAGATGAAGTTGATCGACGAGCGAAGGATCACGGCCAGGCCGATGGTCACCATGACGGTGGCAAAGACCGGTTCGCCCAGCATCGGCCGCATCACCACGCGCTCGATGACGAGGCCGAGCACGACGGCGGCAACGATCGCGCCGAGCGCCACGACAAACACATTGCCGCTGACCGTGGTCGAGATGGTCCAGGCGATATAGGCCGTGATCATGGTCATTTCGCCCTGCGCGAAATTGACCAGGCCGGTTGACTTGTAGATCACTGCAAAGCCCATCGCGATCAGGCCATAGATGGCGCCGATCGCCAGGCCGGATATCAGGAGCTGCATGAAGTACTGCATCAGACCTCCGCCTGGTAGATGATGGCGAGTTCGCGCGCGAACTTTTTCTCGATCATGGCGCGGCGCACCTTCTGCGTGGCGGTGAGTTCGCCGTCGTCATGATCGAGTTCTTTCTCCAGGATGGCGAAGCGGCGAATATTCTCGACGCGTGCGAAGCGCTTGTTGGTCTCGTTGACGATACGCTCGACCAGGTCATGCACCTCTGTCAGATGCGACAGCGATTTGTAGTTGGTGTAGGCCAACGCCTTGTCGCGGGCCCAGCGGCCGACATTGTCGAAATCGACCTGGATGATGGCGCCGAGATATTTTTTGGCCTCGCCGACCACGATCGCTTCCTTGATGAACTCGCTGTCCTTCAGCGCGTTCTCGATCTCTGAAGGTGCGATGTTCTTGCCGCCGGCGGTGATGATGATCGCCTTCTTGCGGTCGACCACGGTAATCTCGCCATTGTCCATGACCTCGACGATGTCGCCGGTGCGCAGCCAACCGGCGGAATCGAGCGTCGCGGTAGAGGCCTTCTCGTCGAGGAAATAGCCTTTGAAGACGCCGGGATTGCGCAGCAGGATCTCGCCGTCGCTGTCGAGTTTCCATTCGGTGTGGAGCAGGGGCAGGCCGCAGCCGCCGAGCCGGTGATGGCTCCCGGTCTGGATGAAAGCGACGCCGCCGCTTTCGGTCAGTCCATAGCCCTGCGACACCGGGCGGCCGACGATGTCGAAGAAGCGTAGCGTCTCCGGCGAGATCGACGCGCCGGCGCACAGACGATGGCGGCTGCGGGCAAAGCCGAGATGGCGCTGGATGTTGCGGAACAGCAGGACGTAAAGCAGCGCATAGCTGAGGCGATCGAGCCATGTAGTGGTCCCGGCCTGCCGGCGGTCCGACAGTTTGCGACCCCAGGCCAGGCAGGCTTTGACAAAGCGCTGGCGCAGCCGGCCGCTCTCGCCGAGCCGGAACAGAAAGCCCTGCTGCAGCTTTTCGTAAATGCGGGGAACGCCCACAAAGAACGTCGGCGCGATCTCGCGGATATTGAGTGCGACGGTGTCGATCGATTCCGCAAAGCTGACGGCGCCGCCGAGCACCAGATGTGTCACCTCGCCATAGCAACGCTCGGCCACATGGCACAGCGGCAGGTAGCTCACCGCCTCGAACGGCTTGTCTGATATCCCGACGGCTTCGGCGTAGATGTAGGCGGCATAGACCAGATTGCGGTGCGTCAGCATCGCGCCCTTGGGCGGGCCTGTCGTGCCCGACGTATAGACCAGGATGGAGACGTCGTCGGGCGAGGACTGCGAAATCAGGCGATCGAGCACCGCATTGGCGTCGGGGTTTCCCAGCGCATAAGCCCGGCCGCGCTGGCACAGGGCTTCGAACGACATCAGCTGCGATTGCCGGTATTGCCGGAGGCCCTTCATGTCAACGCAAACCACGGCTTCGAGCGCCGGCAGGCCGTCATTGTTGGCCAGCGCGTCCAGCACCTTGTCGGTCTGTTCCTGATCACCCGTAATGACCACCCGCGCACCTGAGTGACGGACGATGTATTGCAGCTCGACCCACGGATTGGTCGGATAGATTCCGACCGCGACCGCGCCGATCATCTGGACGCCGAGATCGGCGTAAAACCATTCCGGCGTGTTCTCGCCGGCGATCGCGACGCGGTCGCCCGGCTTGATCCCGAGCGCGAGCAGCCCGAGGGCCACCGAACGCGCGGTCTCGTAATAATGGTTCCAGGAATAGGGATTCCAGATGCCGTATTCCTTTTCGCGCAGCGCGAGCTGGGCGCCATGCATCGCGGCGCGCTGGCGCAGCAATTGCGGAATGGTGATCGAGGCGGACTTCAGCGCAGTCCGCAACGAGCCGGCGTCGTGCGCGGACGACGTTCGCGCTGCATCTGATGGCGTCGCGGAGTGCTCGGTTCGCAGGGTTTCGATCACAGACATCACGCGCCCGCCTGTGCTGCGGCTTCCGCGCGATGCCCGCCGAGATAGGCCTCGGTCACCGCCGGATCGCGCCGCACTTCGGCGGGCGTACCTTCGGCGATCTTGCGTCCGAAATTCAGCACATGCACGCGGTCGGAAATATCCATCACGATCCGCATCTCGTGCTCGATCATCAACACGGTGATGCCGAGATCGTCGCGGATATCGAGCACAAAGCGCGCGATGTCCTCGGTCTCCTCCTGGTTCATGCCCGAGACCATTTCGTCGAGCAGCAGCAGTTTCGGCTCGCAGGCCAGCGCCCGCGCCAGTTCGACACGTTTCTGCTGGCCGTAGGACAGCGTGCCGACAATGGCGTCGCGGATGTGCTCGATTTCGAGGAATTCAACGATGTGCTCGACCCGCTGCCGAGCTTCGATCTCCTCGCGCCGGGTGCGGCCGAGGAAGAACACGGCATCGAGCACGTTGGAGCGCAGATGGGTGTGACGGCCGGTCAGGATGTTCTCGACCACGGTGCCGTGCTTGAACAGCGCAAGGTTCTGAAAGGTGCGGCCGATCCCGATCGCGGCGAAGCGCGACGGCGAGACGGTCGCAAGATCGACGCCGTCGAACAGGATGTGGCCGCCGCTCGGCCGCAGCACGCCGGAGATCATGTTGAACAGCGTGGTCTTGCCGGCACCGTTCGGGCCTATCACGCTGCAGATTTCGCCTGATGTCACGTCGAGACTGACATCGGCAACCGCTTGCAGGCCGCCAAAACGCTTGCTGAGGTTTTTGACACTGAGCAGGGAGGTCACGACAGCCACCGTTTGCGCCGCTTGTAATGCTTGACGTCGCGGAGGCTCTTGCGCCCCGAATTGGAGACGCCGAGATAGAATTCCTGCACGTCCTCGTTCGACGCCAGCTTCTGCGCCGTGCCGTCGAGCACGACGCGGCCAGTCTCCAGGATATAGGCGTAGTCGGCGATATCGAGCGCCCGCTGCGCGTTCTGCTCGACCAGCAGCACTGTCATCTTCATCTCGTCGCGCAGTTTGGCGATCACCTCATAGATGCGGTCGATGATCAGCGGCGCCAGCCCAAGCGAGGGCTCATCGAGCGCGAGCAGCACGGGATCGGTCATCAAGGCGCGGCCGATCGCCAGCATCTGCTGCTCGCCGCCGGACATGTAGCCCGCGATCTGGTCGCGCCGTTCGTACAGGCGCGGGAACAGCGCGAACACTTTCTCGCGCCGCTCGCGTGCTTCGGCTGTCGTCCTGGTGTAGCCGCCCATCTGCAGGTTTTCGTCGATGGTCAACGCCGGAAACACCCGGCGACCCTCCGGAACCTGAACGATGCCGCGCCGGACAAGTTCATCGGGCGGCAGACGATGCACTTCCTCGCTACGGAATCGGATGGCGCCGTTCTCGATCACGCCTTCCTCGGTGTAGAGGATCCCCGACATCGCCTTCAGCAAGGTCGACTTGCCGGCGCCATTGGAGCCGAGCAGGGCGACGATGCCGCCTTCGGGAACGGCAATGCTGACGTCGCGGATCGCCTCGATGGCGTTGTCGTAGACGATGCGGACGTTGCGGAATTCGAGCAGACATGATGGATCGGGTGCTGCGTGAACGCCCCCAAGATCGACTTTTGCCGGAATCGTCGTTGGCATCGCGCTCACACCCGACTCGATTGTGGCAGGCGCGGCCGCTGCGCCAGGATCGCATCGGTGACGAGTTTTGCGGTCTCGGCGCAGGCTTGCGTGCCGCCATTGCCATACTGCTTGACGGCGTCGCCGACGCACCACAGGCCGTCGATGCCGGTCTCGCGCGGCAGATCGTATCCGGCGCAGCTGCGCTGGGCCGGCCAATCGTCGCGCATGACGCGGATCGAGAGGATGTTGGCCTGCGCAAAATTCGGGAATTGCTCGCGCAAATCCATCAGCGCCAGCTCGACTTCGGCGTCGGAATCGAAATCACCGAGCGCCGGGATTGGCACGGCGTAGGCGACGTAGAGATGCCAGCCCGGTGGTGCGAGTTCGGGGCAGGTCGCGGTGAGATTGGCCATGTTGCAGAGACGACGGGTCTTGCCGAAGGTCACGATACCGGGATGGGAGATCAGCGGCTCCCGGCTTGCGATATTGATAACGATATTGGCGGCGGGCCTTAAGCCGCTGCGCACCTGCTGGACATAGGCGGGCGGGAAGGCGGCCTCGCCGCCAAGCGCGAGCGTGGCCTTCGGGCCTGCATTGCTGATGACGAGATCGGTCTCGATCCGCACCCTTTGACCGCCGCGAACAACCGTGACGCCTTCAACGCGGCCGTCGGCCGTATGGATCTGCACCGCCGGGGTCGACAGCCAGATATCGCCATTGCGCTTGATCGCAGTTCCGAGTGCGTTCCAGACGCCGATCGTGCCCTGCGGGCAGAAGCCAAAGCGCTTGAAAGCGCCCTTGCTGGTGAAATAGGTCAGGAAGGCGCGCGCCGGCAGTTCGGCTGCATTGCAGGCGAAGATCGCCGCGCAAAGATTGCGAAAGATCGCGTGCACTGAGGCGTTGCTGGTGTAGGTCTTGAGCCAGTCCTCGGTCGATTGCCGACCGTCCGGAAGGTTGCCGGAGCGGGCGTCGGCGAATTTCTCCAGAATGCGCGATGCCTGTTTTGTCAGTTGCCCCAGCAGCAGCGACCAGCCGCCGCGTCCGACATCGATCAGCTTGCCGTCGATGAAGAAGGAACTGGCGGGCTCGGGGGTGCGGATATCGAGTGGCGCACCGACGGTATTAAAGGTCTCCTCGAATACCCCGCCGAGTTCGATGGCGATAGCGCCGATATTGATGGTGAAGCCGTCGATCTGTTCGGTCGAAGCCCGCCCGCCGATCCGATCCTTGTCATCGACGACGATTGTATGAAGCCCGGCATGGGAAAGGCGAGCCGCGGCGCAAAGCCCGCCGGCACCAGCCCCGATCACGACAGCATTCGCCCGAACGACCGTCATTCCACCTCCCAAAACCGCTGCACGGTTTGATCCGGGCTGTCCTTGATTTGGATCATTCTATTATAATCCGACTGGCCGTTCAAATAATTTTTTGCGATAAGGGGGATGTGGTCGATCGGCCGCAGGCCCTTGCAGGCCCGGCCGATGCATCGAGATGTGAAAAAGGGCTGCTGAATCAGCTAAGCATGTCCTTGGGAATACGAGCTAAAGCTGAATGGAAGCGGACAATATCCGATGGCGCGAACACGCTCTGAGAACTACGACGGCATCCATCTCGGCATTTTAACCAATGCCGCCCGGCTGTTTTCGGCGCAGGGCTATATGCGCGCCTCGATCGCCGACCTTGCCGATGCCTGCAAGCTGTCGCGCGGCGCGCTCTATCATTATTTCGACTCCAAGGAAGCGATCCTGTTCGCGATCCTGGACGCGCATATCCGGGAAATGATCCAGCATGTCGAAACCGCCGTTGCCGCCGGCGGTCCGACGCTGACGCAGTTTCAAAACGTCATTCGCGCCATCGTCGAGGTCAACGCCAAATCGCCGCATGAGCAGCGCGTACTGATTCACGATCTCTCGTTCCTGAACGAGGACGAACAGCAGGCCATCAAGGATCTCGAGCGGCAGCTGGTCGATATCGTCACCGATCTGCTGGTCAGGCTCGACGCCGAGGGGAGGATCGTCAGGCGCACCAAGAAGATCTACACGATGATCCTGTTCGGCATCATCAACTACACCTACACCTGGTACGACCCCAAGGGTGGGATCGGTCCGCAGGAGTTCGCTGATATGGCGGTCGAATTGTTCCTGCACGGGTTCGTGCCGGGAGGGGCTGGGAAGGCCGTCACGACGAACCGGCGAGAGAAAGCGTAGCTTTGGGCGCGGTAGCCGGTGGGTTGTATACACGACGGATGAACGACTATTCCTGGTTCGAAGCGACCGTTGATTGGTATGCGATGCGTTCGACAACTCGCCGCAGGACGGCAAAAACGGCGTAGCCAAAGTCCGTCTTGCGTTTCGCTGTGAAGGCGCCCTCAAATTCGGGTAAACGGTCGGGCCAAGGTCGTGCAGGTGGACAAAGGAGGATTGCCGGCACTTTCCCAGCCAACACCAGCTGCATCGTCCAGTTCGATCCGCTCGCGCTCAACCCTGGCGACGACTGAATCCGGTGATCGACACCTTCTCCCAGATGCTCGCCGCGGCAAAGGGATCGGCGCCGTTGAAGGCTTCGACTTCGGCGCGGCTCGGCGCCTCGATCAGGAACAGGCTCCCGATCATGGTCTGACCATCGTCGGAAACGAGCGGGCCGGACATCACGATCTTGACGCCGTAGCGTGAGGTGTCCCCTATTATTCGGGGATGGTGCCGGACTTCTGGCTCAACGAGGGCGGACAGTCCGCTGCAGGAGCGGCGATCGATCAACTCGTCAAGTCGCATCCTGCCCATGGCGAGGCCATTGCAGCGGCGCGTGCGGTCGGCATGGAGATCCCGGAATTTCTCGAACGGCGCGTCGTCTCGCGCGTGGCAAGCTTGGGCGAGGCGGCAATGTTCGCCCGTGACATCCACGTTCTGCCCGAATTTCTCTGCAACCGGTCACCCTTCGCCGATCCTTATTCCCGCGCGGTCGTTGCCGGGATGGATCTCGACGCCGATATTGGTTCGATGGAGCGGCTGTTCGTGGCTGGGCTCTGCGGCCTTGCCTATGGCTTGGCGGATGTGGTCGATGCTTTTCGGGCGCTCGGCGTCGACAGCGACATGATGGTGATCAGCGGCGGCGCGGGACGAAGCCCGCTGGTCCGCCAGATCATGGCGGATACGACGGGCCTGGCCGTTGCGGTGCCGGAAACACCGGAGCCCGTCCTGCTGGGTGCGGCCATGCTGGGCGCGGTGGCGGCCAAATCCCGCGGATCGATCGGTGAGGCCATGGCCGCGATGTCGGCGATCGGCCGGCTGAGCGAGCCGACCGCGTCCGCAATGACGGACTTCCATCGCAGCAAGCGAAAGGTTCATGGACTAATGCGAACCTTCGATCGGGAGAGCCGCGCGACCATGCAGGGGACGTCATCGATCGCCGGGTTTGAAACGAAAAGCTGAGCCATGCTGCTGACTTGCGGAGATGCGTTGGTTGATTTCCTTCCCGTCACATCCACTGACGGACGCGATGCGAGCGTTCCGGTTGCCGGTGGCTCCTGTCTCAACACCGCCGGCATGGCTCGCCTCGGCGCGCCGGCGGGGTTCGTGGGCGGCATTTCGACCGATCTTTTCGGACGCATCATTGCCGACCACGCGCTTGGTTCCGGGGTTGACCTTCGCTATGCGACGCGCAGCGAGAATCAGACGACGCTTGCGTTCGTCCGTCACGTGGGGGGGCGAGCCGCAGTATGCGTTCTATGACGAGCCGACGGCGTCCCGACACTGGACCTATCGGCAGAGCTCCATCCCCTTCGACAAGATCGAAGCAATCCATGTCGGATCGACGACCCCTACGGATGAACACGGGGCGCGCCAGGCGCTCGCCTTACTCAAGGATGGACGCGGAGCGGTGACTATCTCGTTCGATCCGAATTGCAGGCCTAAGCTGGTGAAGGACAAGGCCGGCTATGTCGAGCGAATGAACGCATTTGCCGGGATCGCCGGCCAAATGGGTTGAGACGAGATTTTAGGTCTTTCGTTCTCGTTCCTGACCCGGCGCAAAATGAGCTTGCGCTGGTGTCGAAAATTCGACTCCGTGGCAATCAACATCCTCCTGGCAGTTCTTCTCCCCGCATATTGCACGCCTATCCGCCGCTGAGGCGTGACGCGACTTGTGTTGGGGGACAAGTTGGGTGATGCCTTATATCGTTTCGGGCAACGTGAGGAAGCCGGCGACGGGCTTCTCGTCGGTTATACTATTTGCGCGAAAATAGTATAACCGACCGTCCAGCATGCAATTTCGTCTAGTTTGGAGGGGGCACGTTCGCTGTTCCATTCCATTGAGAGAGTAATAAACCACTGAAATATAGAGACCTACCGTTTTTCCGTCGCCCCGATGATGGACTGGAACGAGAGTTTAGCTTTTTCAATTGGTTAGAAGGTCGCGTGTGCACGATGTGTGCACCGGGAGATCAAAGAATATCTAGCAACAACCAGCGCGAGCAGGTCAACTATCGGTGCTTCAGCAATAAAGGTTCCCAGAAAAACCGTGAAGCTTCGGCTTGCGCTTCGTGCAGGCCGATGCCGATATCTCGGAGAAAATCGGGCTTGTCTCTGAGATCCGCGCGCAACTCTGCCCTGAAACAGACTCGCTGCCACCACGTGGCAGGCAGGCTGAAGATCGCACCGGGGCGCAGATGATCGTTGCCTGATTCGAACTGTAGATAGGCGCGCATGGTGGTACTCCGATTTTGCGACCGGGACGTCCCGGCACATCATTGCGTGACACCAATTGAAGCCTGTCGCCGTCGTCGCTGACGTTAGTCGGGTGTTACGGAAGCGTTACTTCTGCCCGATGCCCCGTGAAAAGGCAGGGTAGGAGGCGCGATGAGCGGATCGATCGCGCCACAATCGATCTGCCGACGTCGCGGCCTTGCGCCGGCGGTGGTGGATCGAGTTCTGGCGCCTTCAATCAGAAAGAATGCTCAGAAGGCGGGTTCTGCACTTTTCCCGGTTTTCCGGGCAAAAAGTAACGCCGCTGTCACGCCGGGCTAACGCCGGCAACGACAGGCTTCGAGTGATGTCGCCCGACGATGTGACGGATATCCCGTCTCAAAAATCGGACGACGATCATGCGCCCGCATCACACTGTCGCTGTCGTGACCATTCTTCCGGCCGGAATCGGCTTGAAGCGCTTCTTCGCTGCGGCGACCCGGCAATGAAGAACACGGTAGGCCTTCTGAAGTCATACGAATTCATCTATGGCTTCGCAGTTGCCATCGTGCTCGTTGCCTCCGGTTTAGCCATCGCGGCCGGCTTGTCCTTTCGCCAACCCTGGTTCTTCGCAGCGCTGGCGCCATTTGGGCTGCTGGCTCTTTGTGTGGCTCTCCGGTGGCGCGAGTTTCGGCGATACGCCCACATTCCCGGTCCGAAGCCTTCGTTCTTCCTGGGTAGTCTCAGATCTCTGCTGCTCCACGAACATGGCGCCCGCGATCGGGCGCTGGTGGAGCTGCATCGGTTGTACGGCCCGGTCGTGAGGGTCCACATGGCGTGGGGCAACACGCCGT
The DNA here is from genome assembly GCF_018130105.1 of Bradyrhizobium sp. AUGA SZCCT0160. Taxonomy (NCBI): domain Bacteria; kingdom Pseudomonadati; phylum Pseudomonadota; class Alphaproteobacteria; order Hyphomicrobiales; family Nitrobacteraceae; genus Bradyrhizobium; species Bradyrhizobium sp. AUGA SZCCT0160. The sequence continues at coordinate 118,993 of NZ_JAFCMD010000017.1, read as the reverse complement.
TCGTTTCGCTTTCCGTGGCGCCGAAGGAACTCGGGCAGAAGGACATGGATTCGAACCGGGTCGCCGACAACACCGTGCTTCCCCGAAGCTTGATGGGACTGAAGCGGGGGGAGAGGCACACGGCGCATCGGCAGCAGATGAACCCGCACTTTACGCCGAAGGCGGTACAGCAGGGCGCTTGCCGTCTGGAGGAGGTTTCGACGCTCTACCTTCGGACCTGGCGATCCGGCAACACGCGGCATGACAGCCTTAAGGCGGACCTGCATCACTGGAGCGCCAATAGCCTGGGCTCTTTCCTCTGCGGCGAGGAGTGGGAGTCGCGGACCGACCTCTCGGTGTATTTGGCGGCGGTCGGAGAGCTCGAGGAAGCGATCAGCTTTCGGGCGTTTCATTCTTTCTTCGTGCGATGGCTCTTCCCGGTCCGGGCAAGCCGGGCGAGAATCGCGTATCGTTACCTCTTCGACCATCTTGAGGCTGCGTTGGAGCGACGGCTGCAACGGCGTTTGAAGCCGGGAGAGGGCGAAGGGCCGCGGGAGGATGCGCTGGGAAGGCTCGTCAACCTGAAGCTCGATCCGTCAGGCGGCAAGGCCAGTTGGAGTCACGAGGAGTGCGTCGAGGAGTTGATCTCGCTCGTCGCGGGCGGCACCGACGCCATGAGCTACACGATGGCCCAGGCGCTCAATCTGCTTTCTCGCAACCCGGATGTGCAGGGCGAGGCCCGGGCCCGGGTGCTTCGGGCCGGAGATGCGGGCAAGAGTGCAGGGGACCCCTTCGTGCTGAACATCCTCCACGAAACGATGCGCCTCTTTCCGCCTGTTCCGTTCAGCTCGAAGATCTCCGAGACCCGGTCAATGGAGGTGGAGGGCGTCAATATCCCGGCCAAGACGAACGTGATGTGGATTAAGACGGCTGTGGGCCTGAACGAGGCATGCTTCGCGGACGCGCGCCTGTTCAACCCGTGCCGTTTCGCCGCGGGACCAACCGGCGAGCGGCCCGCAGAGTCCATCGCGAGTGCCATGCCGTTTGGCGCGGGAGCACGTCACTGCATCGGGCGCCACCAGGCGGAGTACCTGCTGACATACTTCCTGAGCGCGGTGCTTCGCGAGTTCGAACTGGTCCCGATGTCCGACGTCGCCGTGACCTTTTCGGCCACGGTCTCGGTAACGCCCTCCGCGGTGCCGGTGCGGCTCGTTCCACGGCAGGTCGCGAGCAGGCGCGAAGCAGGTATCGAGCACATGATTAGCCAATTCGCTGATGGCGCGTTGAGACTCAATCGCGATCCCGCCATCGGATGCCCGGCACGGCTCAGCGCCGCGCCTTGACTTAATTGCGCTACTGACACCCACGTACGGTGGAAGTTGGTGTCCAGGAGCTGCGCGCGTCGCGGCATATGACGCAGGCATCCGATCCAATCGGCAGGATCACGTCCTGTTCAACTCAGCCTCATGAGAGCACACCGATGGCCAATCCGCTCACGCTCTTGGGTTTGACTTCGCAGTTGACTTGGTTCCAAGTTTCGCTGACTTGGGCGCTACCATGCGCGCACCGCATGTAACCCCTGTTTCAGTCTTGCCTGGAAAGCCGCTTATGCTTATCAATGAGCCTGAAATCAATCTTTCCGCAGTATTGATCGATTGCGATCCGGGCTGGGACGACGCACTCGCGCTGGTCCTTTTGCTCGCTAAGATCGGCGGTCCCAATGTAATCGGCGTAACCACGGTATACGGCAATGGCACACTCAGTCAAAGCACAGAGAACGCGAGACGCCTGACCGCATATTGCGGCAAACCTTCGCTCAAGGTCTATTCCGGCTCCGAGTCAATCGATGTCACCATGGAGTGGAAAACTTCCTTCTCCCGCGCAACCGAGTTCAATCCTGCAGAATTTACCCGACATGGGGCCATTGAGTCCGGACAATGCCGTCGATTTCATCCTGTCAGCCGCGAACCAGTTTGGACCGTCTTTGACGATCCTTGCGACAGGCCCGCTGACGAACATCGCCAAAGCTGTTCAGCGGAGCCCGGACGATATGAGGAAGGTCGGCCATCTCTTAGTCGTTGGTGGAGCATTCAAGACCGGCGAGTTCAATTTTCGCAGCGACCCAAAAGCCGCCGGCTTAACGATCAATTCGTTTTTGAACACAATTCTTATTCCGTTGGAAACATGCGAGCAGGCGAAGAGTCCGCCAGGTTTCCTGGCCGGCCTGAGGGATAAGGGGCCCTTTGCAAGATTTTATTCCGATTAATCGAAGAGCAAGTAACAGCGAAAAATCCAGGCGCGACCGAGGGTCTTTATGATCAGCTTGGCGCACTGTGTGTGCTCGCCCCTCGCATATTCACCACAGAGCGACATCCGATTTGCATCGACCCTTCCAACGGCAGCGTCATCCTATTACCTGAGCACCAGATGGGCCCGACCGCACTCATGCGGAGTCCATCGACCTCGACATGGCATACCGAGTACTGTCGTGGAGATTGTCCAGTTGAGCCTACGCCAAATCGCCGAGCAGCACTTTGGCCTCTATGAGATCGCGCATATCGAAGCCTTCGGTAAACCAACTATAGACGGGGGCCAGCAGTTCACGCGCTTCGGCGCGGCGGCCTCGCTTATCCCATAGGCGTGCCAAGCTCGTGGCGGCGCGGAGTTCCCACATGCGCGCATGCTGGTTACGCGCGACCACTAACGCCCGCAACAGCGCCGACTCACCGTCTCCCGTCATCCCCAGCTCAAGGAGCACTTCACCGCGCCGGCGATGGAGCTCAGCCTCGAACAGTCGTTCCTGTGTCTTCTCTACCATCATGATTGCCTGGTCGAGCAAGTCGAGCGAGCCATCCAATGCTCCGACGCTTGCGTGAGCGGTAGCCAGATGCCCAAGACGCATCGCCGCGCCCAGCTTGACGTCAAATTCTCTCTCGGCTGTCTTGGCCGCTTGCATGACCTCAATCCCGTCTCGTGGATCGCCTCGGCGAGACATTAGGATGCCAGAATAGAACCGCGCCCAAGGTTCGTACGCCTTGTAGTGCTTGGCGCAGTGAGCGACGGCTTCGTCGACGTGGGCGGCCTCTGAACAGCTCGCCACTGCTGCCTCCAACTGCGCGGCGCTAACCAGGGCGATACTTACGGCCGCCGCATGTCCGCTTTCGCGAGCTATGGAGAGCCCATGGGCCGAGGCCTGGAGAGCCTGCTCCGGGTATCCCAGCGGCCAAAGCGTCAGTCCAAGGATCGACTGTGCGTTACCCGCACCAAACAAGGTAACATTCGTCGTGGGCTCACGACCGACTGCGTATTGATCGATCGCCTGCTCCAGGCAGCGTCGCGCTTCGGCGAACATCCCCATCCAACACAGCGTTACGCCCGTACTTAGATTTGCGCGACCCAGCATCTCGTCGCTTTGACAGTGCACGACCGCCGCAACAGACTGCCGGGCCAACTCGCGTGCGGCAACGTGGCGTCCCCTGTTGGATTCGACGCGCCAAAGGCCTGTCAAAGCGCTCATCCGCTCGTCCAGAGTGGCGCTCTCATCGAGCAGATCACGGGCGCGGGAGAACAGTCGTAACGTTTCCTCACAGGGCCCTTTAACCGAATAAGTGGCTCGCGCGAGCGCCAAGCAAACTCCTAGCTCTTTGCGATCACGCGCGGGACCGGCAGGCAATCTCGGAATCAGGTTCATCCCGTGCGTCAAGTGCTTGACCGCCTCGATCATGGCTGCGCCCCGTAGCGCGCGTTCACCAGCCTTTTGCCAATATCCGATGGCCGGCTCGACGAGGAGCGCTTCCGCGCAATGATGCGCCAGAATTTCCGGTTGCGACACGGCAGTTTCGGGGAGCCGGTCTTCCAGCGCCTTAACAATGCGCGCGTGCAACAACTGCCGCCGGTTCTTGACCAAGGTGGCGTAGGCGGCGTCCTGCACCAGTGCATGTTTGAACGAGTAAGTTGCTATCGGAGGCGAACCGCTGCGAAAGATGAGACCAGATGCCGTCAGCCGCTCGAGCGCCGCGTCGAGATCGATCGGGGTCATGGCTGACACCGCGGCGATCATCTCGTGGGAGAACTCCCTTCCGATAGCGGCGCCGATCTGCGCCACGTCCTTGACCGCGGCGAGGCGATCGAGGCGCGCCACCAGCGATGCCTGCAGCGTCGCTGGAATGGCGAGTTCCGGCAGCGGCCCGTCGAGCGCATAGCCCTCGTCGGTCTCGCGCAGGACGCCGCTCTCGATCAGCGCGCTGGTCAGTTCCTCGATGAACAGCGGCACGCCATCTGCGCGCGCGAGGACCTGATCGACGACCGCGTCGGGCAGCGCCTTGTCCCTGGCGACGCCGGCAATGATGCCGGCGCTGTCGCGACGGCCGAGGCGGTTCAAGGGCAGCATCGACACATGCGGTTCACCGACCCAGTTCGGCCGAAGCTCCGGCCGCCCCGTGACTACCAGCAGTACCGGCAGGCCGGCGGCACGGGCAACCATCCGTTCGAGCAAATCCTGTGATGTCGGATCAATCCAGTGGGCGTCCTCGACGAGGATCAGCACGGCGCCCTGCGCCGCGGCGCCGACGAGTTGATCGAGAATCGCGGTGAGGGTCATCTCCCGCTTCTGCTGCGGGCCGACCTCCGGGGCCGGATAGCGCTCGTCCGCTGGCACCCCCAACAGTTCGGCGATCAGCGCCACGTCGCGGCGCAGGTTTTTCGCCGTCGGCCTGAGCAGGGCCTCCAATTTGTCGAACTTCGCGCTGGGGTCGCTGCCTGGCTCAAATCCCGCAGCCTGCTCGAGCTGCGTAATCAACGGGTAGAGCGGGCTCTGCGTATGGTGTGGAGAACAGAAATAGCGAAGTCGAGCATGCGGCTCGCCCTCGAGCCTGACCAGCAGGGTTTCAGAAATCCGCGACTTGCCGATGCCGGGCTCTCCGGAGAGCAGCACGACCCGCCCTTCGCCGAGCTTGGCCTGATCCCAGCGGCGCAGCAGCAGCTCGATCTCCTCCTGCCGGCCGACCAGTGCGGACTGCGCACGGGAGCGACGCGCCTCGAAGCGGCTGACGCCGGCGGCTTCGCCGCGCACCTGCCACGCCTCGACCGGCTGCGGCAGGCCCTCCATGTCGATCGCCGCCAAGGCGTGGCAGTCGAACATCCGCCCGACCAGCCGCCACGTGCTGGCCGCAATAACGACCTCGCCCGGCGGTGCCGCGGCCTGCAGCCTCGCCGCCAGGTTCGGCGTCCCGCCGATCGCAACGCGCTTTGCGATATCGCCAGTCCCGAGCTGCTCGCCGACGACGACCAATCCGGTGGCGATGCCGATACGCGCCTGAAGGGGTACGCCGGAACCAGCCTTTAGCGTGCGGACGGTGTCCAGGATCGCAAGGCCGGCGCGCACGGCCTGCTCCGTGTCATGCTCATCGGCCGCAGGGTAGCCGAAATAGACCAGCGCGCCATCACCGAGATACTGGGCGACAAATCCATCGAAGCGCGACACCACATCGTCGATCGCCTCGTGGAAAGCCGTGACCAGTTCCCGCATGTGCTCGGGGTCGAGACGTGCCGAGAGAGCCATCGAATCGACGATGTTGCACGCCATGATCGTGAGCTGTCGTCGCTCGGAACTGCCCGAGCCAAACGCCGCCGCAGCCGATGGCGAATTGCTCAGCGGTATGGCGCTCTCGGCGCCGATCTCCTGCTCGGGGTTGTCCCTCATATCGGCAATAGGCAGCTCCGTCACCGCCGGCAGCGGGGGATTGGCGATCTCCCTGACGGCGGGCGATCCGCTTGCCGATTGCGTGCTGCGTAACCCGGCGACGAGCGACCTGGTCGCCGCATCGGGCTCGGTGTTCAGCTCGCGCCTGAGCAGTGCAACGAGGTCCTGGTAATGCTTGAGCGCCTCGGCCTTGCGTCCCGTGGCGGCCAGCGCCCGAACGATCAGCCGATGGGCGTCTTCGCGCATGTCGTTGAGTACGATGGCGCGCTGGCCGGCCTTCAGAGCCTGTTCGGCGCGGCCGGCGGCCAGCTCCTGTTCGCCAAGCCCCACCATGGCGCCAAGGGCGAGTTCAAGCAATCTCTCACGCTCAGCAGTCAGCCATTCGTTCCAGCGCTCTTCGCCTACGGTAACGTCGTCGATCAACCGGCCCCGGTAGAGATCGGCGGCCGCGCTCAACGCGTCACGGCTGCCGTCACGGACCAGGGCCTCGAACCAGCCGACGTCGCATCGAACGGCCGCCGGATTCAGCGATACGACCTCGCCGTCGCTTTCGAGAGCATCCTCGCCGAGCACCTTGCGCAGCCGGAACAGGGCCTGGCGCAGGTTCTGCTTGGCCTGGGCGTCGAAATGGGAGCCCCACAGCAGCGCCGACAGCTTCTCACGCGACTGCGGACGCGGCGCGTTGCAGGCCAGATAGGCCAACAAGCCGGCAAGCTTCTTGCTCGGCAGATCGACAACGCCCAACGGTCCGGTCAGCTCGAAGCCGCCCAGCAATGAAAGATGAAATATCGGAGACGAAGCGCCGTCCATTGGCGCACGCGAAATTCGCACAGTGATGCCCTTCCAGGGCAGATATTACACGTTTCACGGTCTGCCGAGCAAATTTAACGCCACGGTCACGCCAGGCTAACGCCGATGACGACGGCGGCAGGCTTCAAGTGCTGTCACGCCAGCGGGTGCCGAACATTGCGACCGAAAATCGCCCGTAAGATGCATACGAGTACGACACAACCGTGCAGCACGAAGCCACAATGCCAGGAGCAAGCGATGCCACTTCAACGGCGCAATTTCATTGGAGCCGCCGACAATCCGACGGAATTTCCTTTCGCTACCAATTGCGGTCTCGCAGCCAGGTTCAGATCGATTTTTGCGGCCTTCCTGAACGCTCTTCATTATTCGAGGCGCCTTAGGGCGGCGCACGTCATCCATCGACACCGGCACCTGATCGCGACCGTCGAGCAAGCAACGCCTGCGTGACGCCTGGCTAGCGCCGGCCACGACGGCGACAGACCTCAATTGGTTTCACGTGACGTCGTGCCGGGACATTCCGGTCGCACAAATCGGAGAACTTATGCGCAATTCCGCTATCCCTATCGTGACGGGCATCGTGGTTGGATTCGGCTTGAAGCTGGTTTTCTTCTCCACTCCAACTGTTGCGGCGGACATCGACTCCACCAAACGCGTGAGCATCGACGTCTCTGAGATGCACCGTCAGATCAAAAATCTTCCGGTGGAGAATTTCCACGACATGACATTCGGCTTTTCCAATGGTGGTTGATCGGACGATCTCACCTCCGGAGATGTCAACTCCCTGTCCGCCACCCTCGGCGGATGCATCGGAACGCGTTGATCCAGGCGATCAGTGCCGGAGGAGCTCGAACGATGGGAGGACGCTGGCTGATAGCCTTGATCCTGATCGGATTTGGTATTGCTCATGTCATCGGCGCCACCGTCCTCGACGCGTCGCGACCCTCTGCGACAGACACGCAAGGACACCAGGAGTGAAGCATGCAAGGCGAGCCGAACAGTCGTGCTCGGTCGAGATTTGGCGAGACGCTCAACGCCGCCGCCGCAACGAGGATCTTCGTACGTGGCTCCACCGAAATGCAGTTTCCAAAATGAGGACGCGCTTTGAATAGTCTGATCGCCACCTACATTGCATGGATTATTGCCCAGACTGGTTTGTCGGCTCCCGATCATCCGCCGATCCATCTCGTAACCCCAACGGAAATGGCGATGCGATATGGCGCGCCGGATAATAGCGGGCTGGAGTTGCAGGCGCTCTATAATCGCACCGAAGGTGTAATTTACCTGCCGCAGGCATGGCGCCCTGATGATCTACGGCAGAAGAGCGCCCTGCTGCACGAACTGGTGCATCACGTGCAGAGGTCCAACAACATGGACCTGCCTTGTATTGCCGCTTACGAACGCCAGGCCTATGACCTGCAAATCAAATGGCTGCGCGAACAAGGAGTGGAAGATCCCTACGCCCTGATCGGGATAAACGGGCTTGGCATCTACATGCTAAGTGTCTGTCGTGATGGATCATAAGGGTGGATATCGGAGAACGCATTGCGCTACTACTAGCTAGACTGGAGTTTACGCAACGGTGACCACCGCGCCGGCTGTCACGTGACCGGGAAACACGACGTCGCAATAAATCCCGAAATCACGACCGTGATGCTTGACCACTCTGCGCAGGATTTCGACGTCCAGCGGCAAGCGATCCTGCTCGATCGTGATGAAGCCGCAGCGTCCGTAGGGCTTCTTGCCCCGCAACACGACCTCTCCGATTCTGATCTCCCGGCCGATCCAGTCTTTTTCAGGCATCGCCTCGTCCTCATCTTGCCAGTCGACAAGAATGTTCGGACGGAAGCGGCGCGTGTCGATGACGCTGTCGGGCAATTCTCGGCCAAGGCTGCGCAGTGCAGCCGTGGTCAAGAGATGGATCGGCGCGTGCTCGTAGCGAGGACGGAAACCGCCCGATCCGATGGGGTCGAACGGCTTCAGCATCGGCTTGAAGCCGAAGGTCGTCGACAAGGCGTCCCGCATCGAGGCGTCTTCTGGGTCAGCCCAACTCCTGCCATCGACCGAAACGGCGACGCCACCATCAGCGATCTTGGCATGCGCGCGCGGCACGCTGATGAAGTGCTTTTCCCGTCCAGGGGAGGCGATGCGGCCGGTTGCTGCATCGAGCACTCCCCAGATCCGGTCGCCGGCAATCCCGCCTGCCTCGACGCTCGCAACGGCGAGCTGTTCGCCTGCCATGGAGCTCACCGGATAGCGCCAGAGTTCCGCGACTTTACCCTTCATGGGAGCTTGAGCCTCACACCTGGTAGACGACCTGGGCCTGGGCAGACGTCAGCTTCAGCTCAACGCGTGACCGGCCAATCCGTAAACCCACGGCTCGTTTTCCTTTCGGTTCAGGAATCGCCGTCCCTTGGACATAGTTATGACCGTCTCGCTTATCCCGAGGCGGCTCTGCTGAAGATAGTCAGCAAATAGACCCGTCTGCTCGCGCGTATCGACGCGGGCGAACCGTCCCGTGAGTTCCTTGAGATGCACGGCCGTGAGATGGATCGCGTCACAGTCATTGCTGGCGACGATGGGGCCGATCACGTGACCGCGCCCGAACTCGCGCTTCATGGAGTAGCCGACGATCTCGTCGCCGCGGCTCAGAACGCAGATTGACGCACCTTCCGAAAGCAATGCAAGCAGCTTCTGGCGGTTTGTTCCGAACGCACGCTCATCGAGCGCTGCGATCTCCTGAAGATTTTCGGCTGACAGCGACCTCAGTTCACCGTCCAGAACTGGCACCGCAGGGAGGGATGATACGACCTCTCCTTGCCACTGATACACGACCGCTTCCTTGCTGAAGCCCAGCGAAAGATAAAGATGATAGGCGGCATCGGTCGAGTTCAGGCTCAAATTTCGATCGCCGCACCGTTCGAACACCTGTTCCATGAGCCATCGGCCACTACCTTGTGCTTGGGTGCGCGGCGATGTGATTACCAGGCCGATGGTGGCGAATTCGGGTCCGTGCGGGAACCACATCGCGCTTCCGAAAACGCGCCCGATGCCGTCAACAGCGACGATGCCCTGACCGGCGCGGCGCAGGAAATTCCAGTCCTTGGGCCGATGCGGCCAGCCAACCGCAATCGAGAGAGCGTGGAGCAGCTTCACATCAACTTCGCGAATGTCCCGCGCGACTAGTTCGAAGGACTTCAGGCGTACCGATCGTCCCATTCATCCGTCCCTTCGCGGAATGCCAAAGTCTATGGCTTGTCGGGCCTTCTAATCCTGCTGCCGGATTATGGCAGCAGACGTGTTTGCCGCAGCATTGCACGGAAAGGCAGCAGGTTTCACCTGTTTTGGGCAAGTCTTCGAAATCTTCGGCCTATAGCGCAACGCAATTCGGCAGGGAAAGCTCCTGCTTGCGGTTACGCTGTCGATATCCAGCGAACTGCGTTGGCAGAGTGGGGCCCATGAACGTTGAAGAAATCCGCGCGAGGCTCGCCGCGTTCCCTGTTTTGGGGCTCAATGCCGCGGCTGGACTTCATCAGCAGGCCGGCACCGACACCATCATTTGCGATCCCGGCGATGTCATGTCCATCGCTTCTGTGAGTACATCGAGACCGGCGAACTCGCTGCGTGCCAACAAATGATCGAGCATCTCGGCGCGCGCCTCGCCGTGTGACACGAAGGGTTCGTCGATGGGGTTTCTTTTCAATTCGGATGCCGCAAGAGGGGCAGTTTTCCGCCAGATCTTTGCGCGCGAGCTCCCCGATCTGGAATTCTACCACTGTAGTGAAAATATCGACCCCGACAAGGTGAGATACCTCCTGACCTGGAACGTGCCGGGCGATGTCTCGCGCTATCGCAGTCTGGAGGTGCTCTTTTCCATCGGTGCAGGGGTTGATCAGTTCAAGCCGGAGATCATACCCGACCATGTGAAAGTGGTTCGCATGGTCGAGGATGGCATCATACGCATGATGCAAGAATACGTCGTCCTTGGCGTGCTGGCGCTCCATCGCGAGATGCTCGCATATCGGGAGCAGCAGAGCAGGGGCGTATGGCAAGCCCTTACCAGTTCGCAGGCGACCGAACGTCGTGTGGGTTTCCTGGGCCTCGGGATGCTGGCGCAAGCAGCAATCCATCGTCTCAAACCCTTTGGATTTCCTCTTGCCGCATGGAGCCGCAGAAAGGTGGTCGAGGGGGTCACCTGCTTTCACGGCGAAGATCAGCTTGCCGGCTTTCTGATGGAGACGGATATTCTGGTCTGTCTCCTGCCGCTGACGGAGCAAACCCGTGGCATTCTGAACGCAAGGCTCTTCTCGTTCTTGCCGATGGGAGCGCGACTGCTGCATGTTGGCCGCGGCCCGCAGCTTGACCAGACCGCACTCATTGAGGCGCTCGACGGCGGCCGCCTTGCAGGAGCCATGCTCGATGTCACCGACCCCGAGCCGCTGCCGGAAGGCCATGCGCTCTGGTCACACCCGAAGGTGATGATAACGCCGCATATCGCCTCCGTTACGCAGCCGCATACGGCCGCACTATCCGTCATAGAAAACATCCGGCGCCACCGCGCGGGGAAGAATCCGATCGGCCTTGTCGATCGAACGCGCGGCTACTAACCAGGAAACAATGTCATGTCACTTCTGATTACAATCGACACCAATCCGGACTTCGCACCAAAGAACGCCTTGCCTGATCCGGAGCGACTCATTTCGGGCAATCCATCCTTCAAGACCTGGGCGCAGGACGCTTCGAAAGGCGAGAAGGTGCTAACCGGGGTCTGGGAAGCAACGCCCGGCGAGACCCATTCCATCAAGGGCACAACCTACGAGTTTTGCCACATCATCTCGGGTCTCATCGAGATTGAGGAAAAGGATGGTGAGACGAAGACTTACCGCGCCGGCGACAGCTTTGTGATGAAACCGGGGTTTGTCGGTGTCTGGCGCACGATCGAGACCGTGCGAAAGATCTACGTCTGCGCTTATGACTGAGCACAATGCCCAGAGCGGTCCAAATAAATGGCCCGCCAGAACAATCGACTTTCCAAGCAGAGCCTGACCCGATCCACCGCCGTCAGGCAGTTCATTCTCGATGGAAAATGCGGCGGTCGATCCTGTGCTGCTCGGACAAGACGATTCTATTTCACTAATCGCAAATCCAACAGTGCTCGTCGAACTCACGTCGAGCAGACTCGCTCGTGGGCAAGGACAAGAAGCGACTACGCATCGCAGTAACGGCGGGATTGGCCCCGAAGGGAAAAGAAGATGATCGCATTGAAGGACAAGGATCTGTTTCGCCAGCAGGCGTTGATCGGCGGCAACTGGCGGGATGCGAACGCGAAATCGACCGTCGATGTCATCGATCCTGCCAGGCAGCAGGTTCTCGGCACCATTCCCGATATGGGCCGCGACGAGACCTGGGCTGCAATTGACGCTGCGGCCGATGCTTTCAAGCACTGGAAGAAAAAGCCTCATGCTGAGCGTGCAGCGCTCTTGGAGCGATGGCATGAGCTCATGCGGCAACATGAGCAAGATCTGGCGCTTTTGCTGACGCTGGAACAGGGCAAGCCGCTCGCCGAATCGCTCGGAGAGATCCGCTATGGGGCATCCTTCGTAAAATGGTTTGCGGAAGAGGCACGCAGGATCAATGGATCGACTATCCCTTCACCCACTGCCGACCGCCGCATTCTGGTGCTGAAAGAGGCGGTAGGTGTCTGCGGGATTATCACCCCCTGGAATTTCCCTAACGCCATGATTACGCGCAAGGTGGCCCCAGCGCTGGCTGCGGGCTGCACCGTGGTCATCAAGCCATCTGAACTCACGCCTTTTTCGGCGCTCGCGATCGGCGTTCTGGCGGAGCGGGCAGGGATTCCGGCGGGCGTCATCAATATCGTGACGGGCATGCCCGCGGAAATCGGCAATGAGCTGATGGCCAACGAAGCCGTGCGCAAGATCTCGTTTACCGGATCGACTCGCGTAGGCGCGTTGCTGATGAAAGGCGCCGCCGACAACATCAAGAAGCTCAGTCTTGAACTCGGCGGTAATGCGCCCTTCATCGTCTTTGACGACGCCGACGTCGACCTGGCGGTGGAGGGCGCGATTGCGTCGAAGTTCCGCAATGGTGGACAGACTTGCGTCTGCTGCAATCGCATCCTCGTACAATCAGGTGTTTACGACGCTTTTGCAGAAAAACTCGCCAGCCGGGTAGCGAATATGAAGGTCGGCGCCGGCACGGAAGAAGGGGTCGCAATCGGGCCGATGATCAATGGCGCGGCGATAGAGAAGATCAAGCGACACGTCTCAGACGCCTTGGATAAAGGCGCGAGGATCATCTCGCAGAGTGAAGGTATGCCGGAAGGTCGGCAATATGCCCGTCCCGTCGTGCTCGGTGACGCAACGACCGAGATGCTCTTGGCTTCAGAAGAGACCTTCGGACCGGTCGCTCCGCTTTTCCGCTTCAAGACCGAGGACGAAGCGATTGCGATCGCAAACGGCACGCCATTCGGCCTTGCTGCCTATTTCTACACGGAGAACCTCAAGCGCTCATGGCGTGTTGCCGACGCGCTGGAGTTCGGAATGGTGGGCTTGAACACCGGCCTGATCTCAACCGAGGTTGCGCCTTTCGGCGGCGTAAAGCAGTCGGGACTAGGTCGCGAGGGATCCCAACTCGGGATAGAAGAATATATCGAGATCAAAACACTTCATGTCGGCGGGTTGGAATGAGGGGCCGCTTCCCAGTTCCGGGAAAGGAATCGAAGGGGTTTTCGATTTCGAGGCGGGGCGGGTCCGCGCGATAAATAGGATGATGCCTCAACCGCGAAGTAACGCAATGTCGATCGGATGACTAACCGAAACACGGAGAAGGGGGCGGCTGGAACCGCCCCCTTTATTCATCACGCATCGGTCTCTATTGAAGTTTTCGAAGGTCTGAAGTGCCGCGAAAGGGCCCGAGAAGGATACGCGTTCACGCGCTCTTTCGAAGCGGCTCCAAACCGACTGCCGCGGCGAGCCCGCCGATGTCATCGACCTCGGTGTACTGATAGAAGGGGTTCGCGGGTTCATGACCGCGGTTCACCCATACCTTGCTCTTTATGCCCATGTCATAGGCCGTCATCAGGTCGTAGCGGAAGGAGGATGAGACGTGAGTTATGTCTTCCGGACCGCAGCCCAGCTTGTCCAGCATGTACTCAAAGCCCTTCATGTGCGGTTTGTAGGCGCCAGTCTCCTCGGCCGTGATCACCATGTGGAAGGGGGCGCCGAGCTTCTCCACGTTCGACATGATGAGGTTCTTCATGGAGTTCGACAGGATGACCAGCGGGATCTCTTTCGCAACCCGGGCGAGGCCTGCCGGAACGTCGGGATGTGGACCCCATGTGGGAACCTCGTCATTGATGCGCTGGGCATGCTCCGGCCGAAATGCCACCCCATTGCGTTTGCAGGCGCGCTCCAGCGAATTGTACACGACCTCGGAGTAGGGCTTCCATGCGCCAAGAACCTCGTCCAGGCGATAGGCTGAGAAATCCTTGATGAAACTTGCCATCGCCGTGGGGGAAAGCTGGGAGCCGTAGACTCTCCTTGCCGCGCCGGCCATGTCGAAATTCGTCAGCGTGCCGTAGCAATCGAAAGTGATGTATTTCGGTCGGAACTTCGTCATGGCGTGGAATCCTCCAATCCTCTCGGCACTGCGCCGGTACGACAGCATCATAACGAGCATCTCGTAAGATAAAGCGCCGCTTTCGCTGGAGCCGGAAGCAGATTGTGTCGTATCGGATCAAAGCTTTGGCAGAGAGTTGCGCCGGGCAACCTTTCGAATTGAGCAGCACCGCGACGCGGCGGACCTGCTCCGGCATAAGATGCGGCATCGATCACCAACGAAAGTGACAACTCCTTTGGTCCGGACGCTGCTTGGGAGCAACTGCCGTCCTCGATATCGTACTTTGCTCTTCGGGTTGATTTGGAGAATGAAAATGTTGAGCAATTCGCTGATCGAGTTGGACCGCGCGCATCTGATTCACCCGGTCTCATCGTATCGCAGCCATGAGGCGTTGGGCGTGCGGGTGATAAAATCAGCGAAGGGCGCGACCCTGACCGATGCCTCGGGACATCAGTTGCTCGACGGGTTTGCTGGCCTGTGGTGTGTCAATGCCGGGTACGGACAAGACAGCATCGTTGAAGCAGCAACGAGGCAACTCCGCGAACTGCCCTATGCGACAGGCTATTTCGGGTTGGGCTCCGAGCCGGCCATTCGTCTCGCCGCCAGACTGGCTGAACTGGCGCCCGGCGATCTGAACCATGTCTATTTCACACTCGGTGGTTCCGATGCGGTCGACAGCACGATCCGCTTCATTCGGTACTACTATCACGCCAAGGGCATCCCGCAGAAGGACCAGTTCATCTCTGTGGAGCAAGGCTATCATGGATCCTCGACGGCGGGGGCCGGTTTGACAGCATTGCCCGCCTTTCATGCGGGCTTTGGGGTGCCTTACAGCTGGCAACACAAAATTCCGTCGCACTATGCCTATCGCAATCCTGTCGGCTCCCATCCCCAGGCGATCATTGATGCGTCGGCCGCGGCCCTGCGAGCGAAGATCGCCGAACTGGGCGCAGGTCGGGTTGCGGCTTTCTATGTCGAGCCAATTCAGGGGTCAGGGGGCGTTCTCGTGCCACCACCGTCCTGGCTGAAAGCCATGCACGCGGTTTGCAAGGAGAACGATATTCTGTTCGTTGCCGATGAGGTCATCACTGGCTTTGGTCGTGTCGGGCCTCTTTTCGCCTGCGAAGAAGACGATGTCGTGCCGGATTTCATGACCACCGCAAAGGGACTGACGTCGGGCTATGTGCCGATGGGAGCCGTGTTCATGTCGGACCGCGTTTACAATACGATCGCGGACGGGGCCGGCAAGGCGGCCGTCGGCCATGGCTACACCTATTCTGCACATCCCGTCAGTGCGGCGGTTGGGCTCGCGTGCCTTGACCTTTACAAAAATGGCTTGCTGGAGAACGGACGCAAGGCCGGGCACCGCCTGATGGAGGGGCTTCGCTCCCTTGGCGATCATCCGCTTGTCGGCGATGTCCGTGGTCGCGGCATGCTGGCCGCCATCGAACTTGTCACGGACAAGGAGCGCAAGACGCCCCTTCCACCGGAGGCCGACGCGGCGCGCCGCATCTTCGACCGCGCATGGGATAACGGCCTCGTCATCCGCGCCTTTGCCCAGGGCGTGCTGGGCTATGCGCCGCCGCTTTGCTGCACGCATGAGGAGATTGACGGCATCATCGAACGAACTCGGATGACGCTTGACCAAACGCTCGAAGACAGGGACGTCCGCGCGGCGATGAAAGGATAATCATCTGCACCCGTCATTGATGCGCCCCTTGGTTCAGAGCAACTTGGCGCAGGTGCAGCGAAATATCGCATCGACCGACCATTCCCGCGACGTGCGACGTCACCCCGATCGGCGGCGAGTAGCAAGTCTTGGGCAGCATCGTCGGTGCGGCAATCTGCTGAAGTCATTGCCACGGGCCGGGGATCTGTTCGTTAGCTGTTGAATATGCTTTCGAGAGGCAGATGGGATTTCACGATAGGCGACTTCAGTACGACAAAACTGAAGTACTTATCGATGCCAATATCCAGTTCGACGAGACGTTCCATAACCGCCTGGTATTCACTTATTCCAGCTGTGATAAACTTCACGAGGTAGTCATATCCGCCCGAAACCAGATGGCATTCGACGACCGAATCCAACTTTTCGATGGTTGTGAGAAAGCGAGCGAAATCGATCTGGCGGTGGTTTTTGAGCGTGATCTCGGCGAAGACGGTCAGAGTTTGTCCAAGCTTTGAAACATCGATCTGAGCGGAGTAACCGGTGATGAAGCCCTCCGTCTGGAGCCTTTTGACGCGCATCAGGCACGGGCTCGGAGAAAGGTGAATCAGCTCCGCGAGTTCGACGTTGGAAATCCGTCCATTTTTCTGCAGTTCGCATAAAATCCGTATGTCGATCTTGTCGAGCTTCATAGGACGGCCCCACCAGCCTTTCGAGCCGCGGCTCGCCGAAGCCCTCTGGCGTCCATGTTGGCGGTCGATCTACCCCCGAGGCTGCCCGCGCCCGCCAGGGCGGACGGTATTCCGGCGGAGTAATTGGGGCGACGATGGCAATCGTTACTCTGAGGCGTCGGCAACATGCGCGCTTTCATAGCATCAACTCCCGTGCCACCTCGGCAGGCCACCGTGTGTTCGCCCATGAAGACACGCCGGGTGGCCTCTAAGGTGATGCCACCCCCGGCGTCCGTCAATCGAATATTCCCGGAGCAGGCTTTTCAGAAATCGGCGACCTTGCCCCAAGCGCCCATTTTCAGACGCTCCGGCCTGTAGGGACGCGGATCGACGATCGGCTCGCTGCCGGTGATGATGTCGGCAATCATATGTCCCGCGCCAGGACCAATCCCGAAACCATGACCGCTGAATCCGGCCGCGAGGATAAAGCCTGGAATCGCCTCCACTTCACCGATTGCGGGAACGCCATCCGGTGTGCTGTCGATATAGCCGGCCCAGACATTGGAGATTGCGACGCGCCGAAGCTCGGGCAGCAATTCGCAAGCTCTTTGATGAGTCGCCCGAATCTGCCGCATGTCGGGGCGGGGGTTGAGTGTCCGGTTCAGCTCCATCGGGGTCACCTCACCGAGCGCCCATTTCGCCAGGGATTCGTGACCATGGCGGATGCCCTCGAATGCGCCAGGGGCGAGACTGCGCCAGCGGCGAGCGAACATCGGTACGAATTCGCGGCCGAACCTGAATTGCTGCGGCGTTGGATCGACTCGCGCGCGCCCGCTAATTGCCAGCGTGTACCCGCCGCTGCTGCGCCGCGTAAGTGACACGAGCGCAGTGTGCAGGGCATCGGGCAGACCGGCTGCGCCTGGAGCCGTCGCGAGAATGGATTGGCGAACGGAAGCCTGCGGGAAGCGAATGCCGAGCTGGTTGCAGAAAGAAGAAGCCCACGCCCCTCCTGCCAGGACCACCGTCTTCGTCCGGATAGTGCCCAGTTCGGTCACCACGCCGCTCACCCGGCCGGCACTGAGTTCTACGCCGCGAGCGGCGCAGTGCTGGTGCACCGTGCCGCCAGCCGTCATGATCGCACGCGCGGCGACGGGCACAGCCTTCGAAGGGTCCGCCGTTCCGTCGGTTGGCGAGAAGACGCCGCCTTTCCATTTACGGCCCGTCGCTTTGCCTCTCTCGCTCGCTTCTTCCGTGCTCAACATGTGCGTCGTAACGCCGACCGTCCTTGCAAAATCGCGCCAGTTCGCCCAGCCGGTCAGCTCTTTCTCGTCGTTCGACAGATAGAGAAGCCCGCAGCGGCGGAAACCGGTGTCTTCCCCGGTCTCCTGTGCTACTCTCTCCCAGAGATCGAGACTCTTGGTGGCGATCGGTAGCTCGCGTGCATCGCGATTCTGTTGACGACACCATCCCCAGTTGCGGCTGGACTGCTCGGCGGCGACACGCCCCTTTTCGAGCAAGGCGACCTTAACGCCGCGGCGGGCAAGATAGTAGGCCGTGAACACGCCCACCACGCCGCCGCCAATGACGACGACGTCAGCCTCTCGAGGCAGAGACTGACTGGATTCGATATGCATCAGTGGCGCGCTCATCGAGCGAGGACTCCGGCGTTTGAGGTATCGTACCGAGCTTCCGCGGATGCGCCTTGCCGAGTTTTCTGGCCAGACGGAATATCCTGCGGTTTGCTACCTTCATTACAAGCTTTTGTTGCGAGAACAGATCGCTCGCACCGTAACTCAGAGGCAGAGACCAGGCATATGCTCTCCGCAATCAGATCGGCGTCAGTCGAGAATGAGGGCGTGCAGCGATGAACGAGCATGCAGGCTGTCTTCGAGCCCACCGGGTCCTTGCCGCGGGGGCGGAAAGTGCCAAGCTGACGAACTTTACGGACAAGCGTGCGGGGGGTTCTCGTCAGCCGCGGACGTATCGGGCGCGCGTCCCCTGGTTGATGCTGGAGGCAGCGCAGGGCAGAGCGAAATGCCAAATCGGACTTCCTTTTCAGAAGTTCCTGCCGCCCGCGTGCCGCGTTTCGGCGACTCTGGGAGGACCGAAGCGGCCAAACTCGTGAGCATCAAGCAAGAATCTCGATCAATGCGTCGAGGATCATAATGGGAGCCATCGACATGGGCCTTGCCGAGGAACTGACCTTAGCGAAAGCCGTCACGCCTCTCATGGCGTTCCGCTACACAAGCTTCGATGTCGCAGGTACGATGATCGATTTCGAGAGCGTGACTGAGGATGGACCTTCCCTCATCGCGGCCGAGGCTGGGCAGTTCACCAAGCCGACGATCAGTTTCGCTCACTGACGGGGTTGGCGAACGCGGGCAACGCCGCGTCTTGAGCGGCACAGCTCTTGCTCGTCGAGCATAGAGGTCAGAATCCATGTCGCAGCTTCCGACCGGGGAATGCCAGTATGAACGGCGAGTTCTCGACCTGTCCGATCGCGCAGCCAAAAGCGTCCGAAGTCTCAATTCGCAGCAGGATGTCCCGATGCCGTTGAAAGGGAAGGATACTCTGATGGCCTCTAGCATCCAGGCTGCAGACTCCCAGGACGTGGCGCTCTCGGTGCGCGACCTTTGCGTAAGCCTGCCGGGAGGGATGGAGCGGGCCTTTGCCGTCGAGAATATCTCCTTCGATCTGAAGCGCGGCCAGATCTTGTGCATCATTGGAGAATCCGGCTCGGGAAAGTCGGTCACGGCCAACGCGATCATGGGACTTCTGCCCAAGGTGATCCGGGTTTCCTCTGGCGCAATCCACCTCGACGGAAGGAACATCGCGGGTCTGCCTGCCGACAAGCTGCGCGGCCTGCGCGGACGGGTCGTGTCAATGATCTTTCAGGACCCGCTTTCAGCGCTCAATCCGTTGATGACGGTGGGTGCGCAGATCGACGAAGCCATGGCGGCGCATGGCGTCGGCACACCGAAATCCCGCCGCAGCCGCGCGATCGAGTTGCTGACCGAAGTGGGTCTGCCCGATGTGCAGCTCATGTATCATCAGTATCCGTTCCGGCTTTCGGGTGGTCAGCGACAGCGCGTGATGATCGCGATAGCCCTGGCGCTCGAGCCCGCGATCTTGATCGCAGACGAGCCGACAACCGCACTCGACGTGACCACCCAGGCGCAGATCCTGAAGCTGATCCGCGACATTCAGCGCCGCAAGGGAATGAGCGTCATGTTCATCACGCACGATTTTGGGGTGGTGGCCGAGATCGCCGACAGCGTCGTGGTGATGGAGAAAGGCCATGTCGTCGAGCAGGGCAGCGCCGTTCAGGTTCTAAAATCCCCCAACCATCCTTACACGCGGCGGCTCATCGCGGCCGTCCCACATCTGACAGGCAAGGACCGGATTCCTCTGGAAGCTGCCGGGAAGGCGCCGATCCTGCAGGTTAACGGTTTGGTGAAAACCTATCGCAGCGGCGCCAAATGGTTCGGCGCCACGCGGACTGTGCCGGCGGTGAACGACGTATCGTTCGACCTGGCACCTGGGCGGACGCTCGGCGTCGTCGGCGAAAGCGGCTCCGGCAAGTCGTCGCTAGGGCGGCTTTTGATCAAACTGATGGACAGTGACGGTGGCCGCATTCTGTTCGAGGGCCGCGACATTGCCGGGCTTTCTGAAGCCGGGTTCCGCCCACTGCGGCCGCGGATCCAGATGATCTTTCAAGATCCTTTCGCCTCCCTCAACCCGCGCTCGACGATCGGTCATATCCTCACTGTGGGCCCGGTCGCGCATGGAAAGCCCTATGCGCAAGCACGCGAAGAGGCCCGGGGACTGCTATCCCATGTCGGTTTGGATGCTGGCGCCTTTGGCCGCTATCCGCACGAGTTCTCCGGTGGGCAACGCCAACGCATCGGCATTGCCCGGGCGCTGATGTTCAAACCGACGCTGCTGATTGCCGATGAAGCGGTTTCAGCGCTTGACGTGTCGATCCAGGCCCAGATCTTGAAACTGCTGGATCAGATCCAGCGGGAGACCGGTGTCTCAATGATCTTCATCACCCACGATCTGCGGGTGGCCAGCCAGATCTGCGACGAGATCGCCGTGATGCAGCGCGGGCGAATCGTCGAACGCGGACCGCCCTCGCAGATCTTCCTGAACCCGAAATCATCCTACACGCGCGAACTGGTGGCGGCGATTCCTGGAGAGCAGCCGGAACACGCCCGCCAGGCTTCGGCAAATCGATGAGAGTAATGACGGATACCGCCACACGGAGGAAATCATGACCAAGCATTCCAAATCTGCATCCAACTACTCGCGACGCGACACATTGCGAATGATGGCCTTGGGCGGGGCTGCCGGCATCTTCGCGCCCAATCTGTTGACCGAGCCTGCCTTCGGCCAAAAGGCTCCCCGAACTCCCAAGGGCCGGATTGTCGTCGGGCTCTCGCAAGAACCCACGGTCTTCAATCCGCTGATGGCGCATATCGAGGTCGATGACGGCGTGCATTTCTCGCTCTTCGACGCGCTCTTCCGGATCGATCCCAAAGGCGTTATCCAGCCGAACCTCGCGGTGGAGGTGCCGACGCAGAAGAACGGCGGTATTTCCGAGGACGGTCTGAAATGGCGGATTCGCTTGCGCGACGATGTCCGTTGGCACGACGACAAGCCTTTCACGGCCGAAGACGTGAAATTCACCCTCGAACTCATCACGAAGCCGAACTTCCGCAGTTGGCGTACAACGGGCCACTCGTTGGTGCGCGACATCACCGTGGTCTCGCCTGTCGAGATTACATGGCGGATGGAGCAGGCTTTCGCACCGTACCTGTCGTTCCTGACCGAAACCTTCATGGTGCCGAAGCACATCCTGGAGAAGGAAGCTGATCCGAACAATGCCGCCTTCAACCAGACGCCAATCGGTACCGGTGCGTTCAAGTGGGGCACCCGCGTTCCGGGCGACCGTATCGAGCTTCTCGCCAACTCGAACTATTTCGGTGAAGGTCCTCATATCGAGCGGCTGATCTTCAAATACATTCCCGATCTCACCGTCCTGTACACCCAATTCAAGAGCGGTGACGTGGACATCGTGGGCCAGTCGTACATCACCCCCGATCATTACCAGGAAGCTCGCAAGCTGCCGAACCGGGTGGTGACGCTGGAGCCCAAATCTTCATTCGAGTCTCTTTACCTGAATGTCGAGCGCCCGCAGTTCAAGGAACTGCAGGTCCGCCAGGCGCTTTATGCGGCGATCGACAAGAAGGCGATTATCGAAGGACTCTATTACGGCGTGCCGACTCCGACCGAGACCTTCATGCCGCGGCAGTCTTTCTATCATAACCCGGGCCTGCCGTTGCATGAGTTCAACGTCAAGCGGGCGCAGCAGATCCTCGACGCGGCCGGCTGGGCGCCAGGACGGGACAAGATCCGAGTAAAAGACGGTGTGCGTCTGTCCTTCACCAACTCGACCACGTCAGGCGACCCCCTTCGCGAGCAGGTGCAGCAGTATCTGCAGCAGACGTTTGCAGAGATCGGCGTCGAGATGACCATCTCCAACCTTCCCGCCGCGGTGATGTGGGGCGAGTACTGGCAACGATCGCGTTTCGATTCGGTGATCGTCGGCAGCACTTACTTGATCGGCGCAGACCCGGACGTCACCAACCGCTTACATTCGCTTTCGATCGGTAACAAGGGCGGCCGCGGCTCAAACAACGCGCAGTACGTCAATCCGGAGGTCGACGCTCTATTGGAGAAAGGTAGCCGCACCTTCGATCCGGAAGCCCGGCGCGCTATTTACTTCCGCGTACAAGAACTGGTCCGGCATGACCTGCCCTTGCTGCCGCTTTATCAGAACGTTTCCGTGCAGGGGCACAAGAAGGGGATTCAAGGTGCGGTGTCCAACGGCAACACGCGCACCGAATCCTGGAATGCCGGCGCCTGGTCCTGGGCGAGCTGATATTCGCGGCCGCCGCCCGTCTGCCGAAAACCAGTTGGGGCGGCAACCTACTACTGAATTTCTCATGCTACAGGAGGAAAGGCCGGATGCGTGGATTTCTGCTGAATCGCCTCTCACAGAGCCTCGCGCTGCTGGTGATCGTCTCGATCATCGGCTTCACCATTCTGAGTCTTATTCCAGGCGGCCCCCTGTCGCAATTTGCGCGGGATCCGGGCATGACCCAACAGGATATCGAGCGGCTGGCGGAACAGTTGGGATTGAACAGGCCGCTATGGATCCAGTACTTCGACTGGGCATGGCGCCTTGTGCAGGGCGACTGGGGCCGCTCCTTGCGCGACGGCACGTACGTGCTGTCGGTGATCGGCCGGCATCTCTTTGCCACCTTCCTGCTGATGGGTACCTCGACGGTGATCGCGATCGCCATCGGTACCTGGATTGGCATCCGTGGCGCCACCCACCGTTATTCGCTGTTTGACTATCTGGCAACGATCGGCGCCATGGTCGCGCTATCGATCCCGACCTTCTGGTTCGGGCTGGTCGGGATCTACGTCTTCACCCTGAAGCTGGGTTGGGTGCCTGCCGGGAACATGTACACTATCGGCGACGGCTCCGTTCTGGATTACCTGCACCATCTGATCCTGCCAAGCGTGGTGCTGTCGCTCGTCCATGTCGCGATCTGGAGCCGCTACATGCGGACGGCGACGCTGGACGCCATTAGCCAGGACTTCGTCAAAACTGCCCGCGCCAAGGGCGTGAGCGAGCGCCGAATTCTCTTGAAACATGTTGTCGGCAACGCACTCCTGCCAATGATCACGCTTGCAGGCGTGCAGCTGCCCAGCATTCTAACGGGTGCATTGGTGACCGAGACGGTCTTTACCTGGCCAGGAATGGGACGGCTGTTTCTCGACAGCCTCGGTTACAGCGACTACCCGGTCGTGATGGGGTTGCTGATGTTCTCCGCCATCCTGGTCATTCTCGGAAACCTGATCGCCGACATCGTCGTCGCTATCGTCGACCCGCGCATTCGTCTGGGCTGAAAAGACAGGAGCCAACTGATATGACCGCTCTCGCCGTAAGCGCAGCTCCAAGCCGATGGTGGCATAGCCGCGCGGTACTCCGCTTCATCAACCACCGCCTGGCGCTGCTAGGTCTGGCAATGATCACGCTGCTGACGCTGGCGTGCGTCCTGGGCCCCTATCTGTTGCCATATGACTCGCTCTACATTGACTTGCGCGCCCGCTTCGCGCCTCCGATGACCGGACATCATTATCTTGGCACCGATCCGCTGGGGCGCGACCTGGCGGCTCGACTGTTAATGGCAGGCCGGATCTCGTTGCTGGTGGGATTCTCGGCGATGCTGTTGTCGATAGTGATCGGAGCACTCGTCGGCGTGATCGCAGGCTATCGTGGCGGCTGGATCGGCGCAGTCCTGATGCGTACGGTTGATGGCTTCCTCTCCTTTCCGTCGATCTTTCTCGTGCTGGCGCTGGCTGCAGCATTGCGGCCCAGCCCCATCATGATCACGATTATCATCGCCATTACCAAATGGATGGAAGTTGCTCGCATCGTCGAGGCTGAGGTTCGCTCGTTACGCGAGCGCGAGTTTGTCCAGGCCGGTCGGATGCTGGGGCTGAGCGGAACGCACATCATGTTCAGGGAGATCTTGCCCAACGCTATGGGTCCGATCATCGTGGCCGCCAGTTTGACGGTCGCCCGTGCGATACTTCTGGAAGCGTATATCAGCTTCCTCGGTTATGGGATCCAGCCTCCGCTTCCCAGCTGGGGCAACATGCTGAACGGCGCCCAGCAGTATCTGGCCAGCGCTCCCTGGCTCGCCATCATTCCCGGCGCCGCGATTACGATCGCGGTGACAAGCTTCAATTTCATCGGCGACGGGCTGCGCGATGCGCTCGACGTCCGAGACGACCACATTTGAGTCGGCAATCCCGGGCCGCGCTCTAACACGAGAAGTCAGCTACATGCACGAGCCGAGACTCGCCGAGAAGGACACGCCCTACTGGTGGGAGGCCTCACCGCTAAAACCGCTGCCTCAACAGCCATTGCCCAGGAAACTCGACGTGCTGATCGTGGGCGCGGGCTATGCCGGCCTTTCGGCCGGGTTGGTGCTGGCGCGCGAGGGCCGCTCGGTTGCGGCCTTTGATGCAATGGACCCGGGTGAGGGGGCTTCGACGCGCAACGGTGGAATAACCAGCGCAAGCATACGACCTGATTACGCGACGATTTCCCGGCGCTTCGGCGCGGACAAGGCGCTGGCGATCGAGGCGGAAGGCAAGCTCGCGCGCGAATTCCTGTACGATTTCATCAGGACGGAACGGCTCGAATGCGACTTTCAGCTGGTTGGACAGTTCAAAAGTGCGTTCGGATATGAACAATACGAAACGATGGCGCGCAGCGCTGACGCGCTCGCGAAGAAACTGCGGATCGAGTCTCACGCGGTTCCGTATGCCGAGCAGCGCAACTACATCGGCACCGATTTTTACCGTGGTGGCACGGTCCGGATGGATATCGGTGGGCTACACCCGGCGAAGTTTCACGCTGAACTCCTTCGCGTGGCGCTCGCTTCGGGTATGGTGGTCCATGCGCGCACGCCGGTCATCTCAATCGAGAGGGATGGCTCCGGATTCCGCGTCGTGACCTCGGCCGGATCGGTACAGGCGCGTCAGGTGCTGGTTTGTACGAATGGCTACACCGACGGCGCGGTACCCTTCCTGCGCCGCAGGCTGGTCCCGGTTCGCAGCCGGATCATTGCAACCGAAGAGCTCGCGCCTGAAGTCATGGCGCGGCTGATGCCAAAGCGCTTGATGATGACGGAGAACCGCCAGGTCGGCTTCTATTACCGACCTTCGCCCGACGGCAAACGTATCCTGTTAGGGGGGCGCGACAGCTCTCGTGTAGGCAACCCGGCGGCTCCGAAGCTCCTTCTGCGCAAGGGGCTGATGAACCTTTTTCCGGAACTGGAGAAGGTCCGCCTTTCGCACAGCTGGTTCGGCAATGTGGCGATGAATCGCGACATGCTCCCGCGCATCTTCGAAAAGGACGGTGTGGTCTATGCCACCGGGTTCTGCGGCTCAGGCGTCGTCTGGGCGCCGTGGATCGGAATGCATGCGGCCCACAAGCTGATGGGACACGACGAGGCGGCACGCACCGCCTTTGACTTCCGTCCGCCGGCTTCCATCCCGCTCTATCGTGGCGATCCCTGGTTCATGCCCGCCATCATCTGGGGATATCGGATGCAGGATCGGTTCGCGCAGTGGCGCGACCGTCGCTGACGGCACATCGTCTGTTCTGATGCATCATCAATGAAATCCTGTGCCGTACTTTGCTTCAGTCTGATTGCGTAATGCTGTCGGACCCAAGATACGCTGCAGCTCGTGTGAGCATCGTCAAATGGATCTCGCCGCGTCAGGCACTGGCGATTAGTCCGGCAACCCAAGCAAGAGACGTCGACGCATCATGGCAACCGCAGCTACCCAGGCCGGAGATCGCGAGAATGAAGACGCGGCCCTGGTCCCTTTCGCGAGATCGCATCTGGAAGGTGCCCTGAAGCTCTCGCAGGAGATGTCTTGGCCGTACCTGCTCAAGGATTGGGAATTTGCGCTGCAGCTTGGCAGCGGTTTCGTGGTCACGAGCAAAGGTTCTGTGGTGGGGACCGCGCTCTGGTGGCCTTACGGCGACACCCATGCTTCCGCCGGAATGATCATCGTCTCGAAAGCCGTTCAGGGACGCGGTTACGGGGCCCGGCTGATGGACGCGCTGCTCGCGGCGGCACGACCACGGATCATCACGCTGAATTCGACGACCGAAGGCCTTGCGCTTTACGCACGCCGCGGCTTCGCCAGCATCGGCATGCTGCACCAGCATCACGGCATTCCCAGCCAGCGCCGCGACATGCCGCCGCTCGTCGACGTCAGAACGATGGTTCCATCGGACTTCGGGGCGATCGTGGGTCTCGATCGCGAGGCCACCGGATGGACGAGGCGCGAGATGCTGAGCCGGCTGATCGAGGTCGGCGACGGCTATGTCCTCTTGCGTGACGGCATACCCCGCGGCTACGCCATTTCCCGTCTCTTCGGCCGTGGGCATGTCATCGGTCCCGTGGTCGCCGAAAGCCCGACCGATGCGCGCGCATTGATCGAGGCCGCGCTCGCGCCGCTGGGAAGAGTTTTCGTCCGGGTCGATACCTCTACGACCTCGCAACTCGGGGAGTGGCTCGAAGGCATCGGGCTGCAGCAGGTCGGCGACGCCACCACCATGGTCCTTGGGACGCAGATGCCATCGACCGGACCGGCGCGCACGTTCGCGCTCGCCAACCAGTCATTCGGCTAGGAGACATCAGGATGCCGCGCGTAGAGATGCATATCCCGAATGCCGGACCCGGCGAGGCGGCCGCGACGGTCGGCGCGCTGGCGACGCCGGCCCTCCTGCTCGACAAGGACCGGCTGGATCGCAATCTCGCCCGTCTGTCCTCCCGTATGGCCGCGCGAGGCGTCGTGCTGCGGCCCCACATGAAGACGGCGAAATCCATCGAAGTCGCCCGGCGCGCCTGTCCGTCCGGGCCCGGGCCGATCACCGTCTCCACCTTGGCGGAGGCGGAGTACTTCGCGAGTTTCGGTTTCCGTGACATGACTTATGCCGTGGGCGTGGCACCGCACACCGCTGAGAGGGCGATGCGTCTCCGGAAAGCCGGCGTCGACCTCAAGGTGCTGCTCGATTCGTCCGAACAGGCGAAGATCCTGGGCGAGGCTGGCCGCGCCGCGGCTGTGACGCCATCCGCCTTCATCGAGATCGACTGCGACGGCCACCGCGGCGGGCTGACCGCCACCGATCCCAGGCTCATGGCCGTCGCAGCCGCCTTGGCCGAGGCCGGCGTCAAGCTCGCGGGCATTCTCACCCATGCCGGCGAATCCTACAGCCTCTACACGCCCGCCACCCTTGTCGCGGCTGCAGAGAACGAAAGGGCCGTGGCTGTGGCCGCCGCGGAGACGCTGCGGGAGGCGGGGCATGAATGTTCAGTGGTGAGCGTCGGTTCGACGCCGACCGCCCATTTCGGCGAAGACCTGACCGGCGTCACGGAGATGCGGGCCGGTGTGTACATGTTCTTCGATCTGGTGATGCACGGTGTCGGTGTCTGCACCACTGACGACATCGCGATCTCGGTTCTCACCACCGTCATCGGAACGAAGCCGGAGAAGGGCTGGGTTTTGGTCGATGCGGGCTGGATGGCGCTGTCACGTGATCGCGGCACCGCCGCGCAGCGGATCGACCAGGGTTACGGTCTCGTCTGCGATCTGTCCGGCAAACTCTACCCGGACCTGATCGTCGCGCAGGCGAGCCAGGAGCACGGCATCCTCGCCATCAGATCCGGATCGGCTGCAACCCTGCCGGACCTGCCGATCGGTACGAAGGTCAGGATCCTGCCCAATCACGCCTGCGCGACGGCGTCACAGCACGAGCTGTACAATGTCGTCTCCGCGGGAAGCGACGCAATCGAAGCTCAGTGGCCGCGAATGCGCGGCTGGTAGGTTCTCAAACAGAGTTGCGCCGTCACGATTTGCGGATGCCCAGCATTCAGATAGCGAGAATCCGAGGTCGATATGAAGCTCACATCCTATTGGTTGGACACATCGGAGCCATTCAGGAGCGCCATCGCAGGACCGGTGCAAGGCACCTGCGACGTTGCGGTGATCGGCGGTGGCTTGACCGGTTCTTCGGCCGCTCTGGCTCTCGCCAAGAAGGGCGCGCGCGTCGTGCTCCTCGAAGCCGAGACGATCGGGCACGCGGCGTCCGGCCGGAACGGCGGCATGTGCAACAACGGGTTCGCCCAGGACTACGGCACGCTCTCGGCCAGGCTTGGCAAGGAAGTCGCCGATCGGCTCTATCGGGCCTTCGACGCCGGGGTCGATACGGTCGAGCGCCTGGTCGCGGAAGAGAAGATCGACTGCAGCTTCGCGCGCACCGGCAAGATCAAGCTCGCGGCCAAACCCGAGCACTATGACAAGCTGGCGCGCAGCCAGGAATTGCTCGCCGTCAGTGTCGATCCCGACACGACGATGGTGAGCCGTGCCGAACTGGCCGGCGAAGTCGGATCGGAGCGCTATTACGGCGGACTGATCTACCGCAAGAGCGCCGGCATGCATGTCGGACGCTTCGTCCGCGGTCTTGGGGAAGCGGCGGCGCGGCGCGGCGTCGAGATCCACGAGCGTACGCCGATGATGGGCCTGCGACCCGCTGCAGGTGGAGGCCACGAGATCGAGACACCGAAGGGCCGGCTTCGGGCCTCGCAGGTTCTGTTGGCGAGCGGCACCTCGCATACCGGACCGCTGGGTTGGATTCGACGGCGGATCGTGCCGGTGGGCGCCTTCCTGATCGTCACCGAGCCCTTGCCGATCGCGACGCTCGATCGGCTCCTGCCGCGGCGCCGAATGGCGGTCGATACGAAGAACCTGGTCAACTACTTCCGAACCACGCCTGACAACCGGCTGCTCTTCGGCGGCCGCGCCCGTTTCGCCATCTCCAACCCGGCCTCAGACGAGAAGAGCGGCGCGATCCTGCAGGCTGCGCTGCACGACGTCTTTCCCGAGCTTCGCGCCGTGCGCATCGACTATTGCTGGGGCGGGATGGTCGACATGACGCGCGACCGGCTGCCACGTGCCGGCGAACGCAATGGCATCTACTATTCCATGGGCTACAGCGGCCATGGCACCCAGATGTCGACCCTGATGGGGACGATCATGGCGGAAGTCATGGACGGGCGCACCGAGCTCAATCCCTGGAAGGACTTCACCTGGCCCGCCATTCCAGGTCATCTCGGTCCTCCCTGGTTCCTGCCGCTGGTCGGCGCATATTACCGGATCAAGGATCGCTTTCAATGACCTCGGCCGTTCGACACCTGATGGAAGCCGGCTTCCTCGGCAAATTCTACATCGACGGAGAATGGCGGGAGCCGCACGGATCGGCGACGGCTGTCGTCGTTAACCCGGCGACCGAGCAGCCGATCGCCGAAGTCGCTCTCGGCAATGACGAGGATGTCGAGTACGCGGTCGCCGCCGCCAGACAAGCCTTCGCCGGCTGGTCTCGCACGCCGGCTGCTGGGAGGGCGGCGCTGCTCGACCGGATCCATGGTTTGCTCCTCGAGCGGCTCGAGCTGTTCGCGCAGGCAATCACGAGCGAGATGGGAGCCGCCATCACTTACGCGCGCCGAGCCCAGGTGCCGCTGGCCGCCGAACACATCCGTGTCGCGCGCGACAATCTTGCGACCTATCCGTTCATCACTCCGCACGGCGGCACCGCGATCATGCGCGAGGCCATCGGCGTCTGCGGCCTCATCACCCCCTGGAACTGGCCTCTCTACCAGATCACAGCCAAGGTCGGTCCGGCGCTCGCGGCTGGCTGCACGGTGGTGTTGAAGCCGAGCGAATTGTCGCCCCTGAGCGCCTTGCTGTTCGCCGAGGTGGCAGATGATGCCGGGTGTCCGCCTGGTGTATTCAACCTAGTCAACGGAACAGGTCCAATCGTGGGGACCGGTCTGGCGTCACATCCCCAGGTGGACATGATCTCGATCACGGGCTCGACCCGTGCCGGGGTTCTCGTTGCGCAAGCGGCGGCGCCCACCGTCAAGCGCGTCGCCCAGGAACTCGGCGGCAAGTCACCGAACGTCATTTTGCCGGACGCCGAGCTGAACCGGGCCGTTCCACTCGGCGTCGGCGCTGCTTTCCGCAACCTCGGCCAATCCTGTAGTGCGCCCACACGTATGCTTGTGTCCCGCTCGCAGATGGCGGAGGTCGAAGTTCTCGCCGCGGCGGCTGCTTCTAAACTGGTGGTCGGCGATCCGCTCGCGGAAAGCACAACCCATGGTCCGATCGCCAACCGGCCGCAGTTCGAGCGCGTCCAGACCATGATTGGTGTCGGTCTGGAAGAAGACGCCAAGCTTGTCATCGGCGGACCGGGGCGGCCCGGCAACCTTCAGGTCGGCCTGTATGCGCGGCCGACGATCTTCTCGAATGTCCGTCGCGACATGAAGATTGCGCAGGAGGAGATCTTCGGCCCGGTGCTGTCGATCATTCCCTACGATACAGTGGAGGAGGCAGTCGAGATCGCCAACGACACTGTCTACGGCCTCGGCGCTCATGTGCAGGGCATGGATATGGAGACGGTACGGGCGGTCGCCGGGCGGATCCGGTCGGGTCAAGTCCATCTCAACTATCCGGACTGGGACCCGAACGCACCTTTTGGCGGGTACAAGCATTCCGGCAACGGCCGCGAATACGGCCTCGAGGGAATGGGGGAATATCTCGAGACCAAAGCCGTTCTCGGGTTTTACCGATGAAACGCCGCCTCTAGGGCGAGCCGTTCAAAACTAAGGTGCCGCATGTGGGCGCCCCACGATACTATCGCCATCCCACTCTATCGGGGCATTGCCTGGCTTATGGCGATCATCACTTAGCGCGGTCTGCAGGATTGCACTGTGTCGCGCCAGCGCTGACAGCATATCGTCTCATGTGCCGCTTCTTCAATGCAATACCGTGCCGGACTTCGCCTCAGTCTGATTGCGTAATGCCGTCGAACCCAAGATACGCTGCGGCCAGCGTCAAGTTCGTCAGATGAGTATCGCCGTTCGTCTGAGAAGAGTCGTCCATCAAGGAGATTGCAAATGCAAGTCGGTGTGCCCAAGGAAATCAAGACGCACGAATATCGCGTAGGCCTGACGCCTGGAGCCGTCCGAGAATATGTGGCGGCTGGCCACAGCGTGTCAGTCGAGACCAATGCAGGCGCCGGCATCGGCGCGACGGACGACAACTATCGCACGGCAGGCGCAACGATCCTGGACTCCGCGCGCGACGTATTTGCCTCAAGCGATATGATCGTAAAAGTTAAGGAGCCTCAGCCCTCCGAATGGGCGCTGCTTCGAGAGAACCAAATACTGTTCACTTATCTGCATCTGGCGCCCGACCCGGAGCAGGCGAAGGGCCTCCTGAAGTCCGGATGCACGGCAATCGCCTACGAAACTGTGACAGATGCACACGGTGGACTTCCGCTGCTTGCGCCAATGAGCGAAGTCGCGGGTCGGCTGGCGATCGAAGCGGCGGGTGCGGCCCTGCGGCGGTATGCCGGGGGGCGAGGGCTCTTGATGGGTGGCGTGCCGGGCGTTCAACCGGCGCGCGTCGTGGTGCTCGGAGGCGGCGTAGTCGGGACGCATGCAGCGCGCATGGCGGTGGGCCTGCGCGCTGAGGTCACTATTCTCGATCGGTCGATACCGCGGCTTCGTGAACTGGATGAGTTGTTCGAAGGTCGTGTTCGTACCAAATTCTCGACGATTGAGGCCATCGAGAACGAGATATTTGCCGCCGACGTTGTTATTGGCGCAGTGCTCGTTCCCGGTGCGAGCGCGCCGAAACTTGTCAACCGCGGCATGTTGAGCTCGATGCGCAAGGGAGCCGTGATCGTGGATGTAGCGATCGATCAGGGCGGATGCTTCGAGACATCGCGTCCGACGACGCATGCCGACCCAACTTACGAGGTGGACGGCGTTATCCACTACTGCGTCGCCAATATGCCCGGTGCTGTTCCGCTGACCTCAAGCCAGGCTTTGAACAACGCTACGCTGCCATTTGGTCTGGCACTCGCCAACAAGGGTTTCGCAGCCGTGCTGGACAATCCGCATCTGCGTGCTGGCCTCAATGTCCATCGTGGTCGGTTAACCTATCAGGCCGTAGCCGAGAGTCTCGGCCTGCCATGCTCCCAGATCGAGCAGGTTGCGGCCTGATCTGCTCCAAGAGGTCCCCAAGAGGTCCCTACGGGACATTTCCTCCCCAACTTGAGCCACTCCTTCGGAGTGGCTTCCTTTTTCGCTCCTCACCTCGGCATCATCAAGAGGCAGACCCGTTCCCCAACGGGCGAACCATCGCGCCGGCGTTCATGATGTCCGCTGGATCAAAGGCGGTCTTGATGCGGCGCATCGCAGCGATGCGGCCGACGTCGCCGTACCGCTCCAGAAGATGCCTCTTGAACCGACCGACACCGTGCTCCGCGCTAAACGTGCCGCCGAGCGCCGCGGCCGTGTCATAGAGTTGCAGCGAAAGGCCGCTTTCGATCCGCTTGGTGAACTCTATCCGGTCGACGCCGGGAGGCACGAGCACGTTGTAATGCAGATTGCCATCGCCGACGTGTCCATGGACGGACAGCTCAAGATCCGCGTCATACGACCGTACCTGCGAGCCGGCTAGATCCAGAAATCGCTGAATGGAGGAAAGTGGTACGGAAATGTCATGCTTGACCGATCCGTTCCGGCGCTTCTCGCCCTCCGGGATGGTCTCGCGTACCTCCCACATCGCGCTCCGCTGCGATCCGCTCTGCGCCAGGAAGGCGTCCTCGATCCATCCGGACTCGATCGCCTCGGCCAGAACGGCTTCCATCAGTCCGTCGAGATCGAGATGACGCGAGGAGGAGGTGAGTTCCGCCAGTACGGTGCCCCCAGCGCCGGCGCCGACGGAGGGCGGGTTCGTCATCGCTTCGCTCGCGAGCGCGATCGATCGGGCCGTCATGAACTCGAACATGGTGAGCAGGTCCGTGGATTCGCGACGTACCAGGGTGAGAAGCTCGGCGAGCGGGGCGCCCATCGCGAGCTTCAGCCAGCCGGTTGCGCGGCGGATCGGCAAGGGCGCGAGGCGCAACACAGCGCCCGTGACGATGCCGAGAGTTCCCTCGCTTCCAACGAAGCACTGTTTGATGTCGTAGCCGGTATTATTCTTCCGTAGTTTGCGCATGTCCGAAACCACCGTGCCGTCCGACAGAACCGCCTCGATCCCGAGGAGCAGATCGCGAGTCATTCCGTATTTGACGACGGACAGTCCGCCGGCGTTCGTTCCGATGTTGCCGCCGATCCGGCAGCTGCCTTCCGCGCCGAGGCTGAGCGGCAACAGAAGTCCGGCGGTCGCCGCAGCGTCCTGTACGTTCTTCAGGATGGCGCCGGCGTCGACAGATATGCTCATGGCGACGGGGTCGACCTCGCGGATCCTGTCCATCCGCTCGAGGCTCACGATGATCTGCCGTCCGGAGGCGTCCGGCGTCGCAGCGGCGCAGTAGCTGGTGTTGCCGCCCTGCGGAACGATTCCGATGCCCTGGTGCGCCGCCAGCCGTACGATGTCCGCGACCTGCTTTGTCGTCGCAGGCTATTACAACAGCGCATAACGACGCTTCGCGCAACCCTTTTTCAATGCAAACGCTAGCGCGTTCATTGTTCAGATGGCGCTCGATGATCCGTCCAACGCCAAACGTTCGAGCCGCGTGTTCCTGCGCCTGGCGTCGCGGTCGTTCCTAAAGTCGAGTCGTTCCTAAAGTCGATGGGCGTAAGGCGGTCCTGAACAATACAGAATGAGGAACAACGCCCGCCGCAATTGCTTGTCGTGGCACAGAGAAGGCGATTGCCGATGTCGATAAGCCTCCCCGGTAAACTGCTCGTTATGACCCTTCTGCTTTCGCCCATGCCTTCTTTTGCTCAAGGTGGTGGTGGCGGTAGGAGGCGGCGGTGGAGCTCAGGCGGCGGATCTGCGGGGGGGCTCATCGAGCGGCGCCTCTGCCGGTGGCTCGTCCGGAGGTTCAGTGGGGACTAGTCCGGGAACCACAGCCCCTAGCGCAGGCTCCGCCGGCGCCGGCAGTTCGGCAATCAGCGGCGCGCCGAATGGGCCCGCGAATCCCGCGGGTCTCAATAATTCGTTGAACGACCCGAGCGGGGCGGCCAACGCTGGCGCGCCTCGGAACGTACTGGGCACCGCGGCAGGGACCGCAAACTCGGGCGGCTCCCTTGGGAATGCGAGCGGGGGAAACTCAGCACCTCGCGGCTCCATCACAACTGGGACAGCAGGTAACAGAGCCGGTGGCACAAGCACTGGCCGCATTGACGGTACGGTAACCCCCGGCGGCCCTTCCACTCCCGCTGACGCGGTAATTAGCCAAGAAAATGCCAAAGTCGATCAGAAGGTGAAAAGTATCTGCAAAGGTTGCTAGAAACGCGCAGCACCAGCTACCCTAGTTGCTTGCCGAAGCCTTTTTGAACTTTCACCGAGATGCGTAACCCCCGGAGACCACCGTGCGCGTCGACTTACAGAAGTGAATATGTCGCGCGGGCTACGACAGACAGCCTCCCTGATGAGCCGCATTGGAGAGGGGTGAGGGGCTGCGGATCAAAATCCGCCGTGGGAAAAACCGACCAGGAGGGCCGGGGGCGTTCGATCCCATTCCTTGGGAAGACGCCATCTCTGCCCCAAAGTCAGAACTGAAATTGGCTGCAAGACGCTGTGAATCTTGCGCGGCCTGGCTGGTTGTCGGCTTCGCTTTTGTCGCAGGAATATACGAGAAAGCGCAGAAGCGCCCGGCGGGGCAATTGAGACCCGCCGGTCCGACGAGATTGTTTCTTCGGGACTATGCCGCCTTGCGCTGTTCAACCGCGAGATACTGTTGCGTCACCTTGGCCACGTTGGCATCGATCCACGCAGCCATTCGCTCTTCTTCCTTCAAGTTCGCCTCCAGCAGCGAACGGGCACTGCCCTGACCTGCGCTGTCGCATAGCGTCAGAAGCGATTTGTAGGCGGCGATCTCGAAATGCTCAAACGCATTATTGGCAAAGGTGTTTTTGAGAATTTCGTCTCCTGCCATTGCATGAGCCATTGCCATCGTGTTGGCCATTACGGATTGCGCGGCGTCCTTGAGAGTAGAATTGCTCTCTCCGCACGATTCCAGACATTGTTCGAGACGACCCAGCTGGGTGTTAGTCTCAGCCAAGTGTTCCTTCACCCGCGCCTGCACCTCCGGATAGTCGGTAAGGCGCTCCGACTGTCGTTCCATCAGTTCTCGCGCCTGTACCTCCATGGCGTGCGCGTTGCGCAGGCCGACTATGTAAACGTCTTTTGCTGTCGTGGCCATTTCCGACTCCTCTGTTGCTGACAAACGTCCAATGAATACTCACAGCCATGGTTCCTAAGCCCCGACGTTTGTGATGCACCGTCAGAGTTAGTACCAGCGGGAAGCCGCACCGACGATTATCACTACAATGACGAGGGCAAAGACCCCCAAAAGCCACGGCATGTCGCGGCGCTCGGTAGGTGTCATTTGGAGCGAATCTCCTGTTCCTTGGGCGGCATCTTGTCCTGGCCCTCGGTTTCAGCCCGCCGTGCCTGGTCTTTTCTTTGCCATTCATCAAGCGTGTGGCGAGAGACAGTCTTTTCCGACGGCTGCGGATTTTCATCGTCGTTAACGACTTTCATTTCCATCTCCTTGGGTGGCATCGCTTCAACTGGTGACGCCCTTCGGCGGTTCCTATCTGGAGCCCCCCTTACATGTCCTCACGCAATCCTTTGAAGAACGGGTGGCGCACTTTGCCCTCGGCGGACTTGGCGCGATACTCGACCTCGGCCAGAAGCTGGGGCTCAACCCAGATGCCCTTGTGCACGATCTTCTTGGCGTAGGGCTGGGTTTTGCGGATTAGCGGCGTCAAACGTTTGCGAAGTTCGGCGGCGGACGCCTTATCGAAGCCGTGGTCAACCTTGCCGGCGTAAACCAGGTCTTTGCCCTTGCGCGGGCCGAGATAGATGCCGTCCCACGTGTTGCCGTCGAGGGCGAAGCCGGCGATCGTCAATGTCTCCCGCTGGGCGCAGGTCTTCTTGGTCCAGTTGTTACCGCGGCCGGACGCATAGACGCTGTCGCGCACCTTGGAGACCACGCCTTCCAGGCCGACCTTGCAGGCGCGCTTGAAGATCTCGCGGCCGTCGGTCTCGAAGCTTTCGCTGAACTGGATGTCAGTGGCGGCGATCAGCTTAATGAGGTGCGCCTTGCGCTCCATCAGCGGCAGTTTTCGCAGGTCATAACCGTTGAGATAGAGCAGGTCGAAGGCGACCAGCACGATGCGGGTCGATTTGCCCTTCAGTTCGTTCTGCAGAACGGAAAAGCCGGTGGTGCCGTCGGCGGCCGGCACCACAACCTCGCGATGATTGCGGATCCGGCGCTGATGTGTCAGGCAGGCCATCTTCCTGAACCGGTTGGTCCAGTGTTGCCGCGCCTGGTGTAGACCTTGATCGCCTCGTTGGCGAGGTGGACCTGGACGGTAGCCGTCGAACTTGATTTCGTGAATCCAGCGTTCGCCATTGGGCACGTTGTCGATCAAGGTCGCCAGCGCGGGCTCGATAAATCCGGGGAAGGGAGCCTTGACCCCGATCGCCGCTGGTTTCCTCCGCTGGAAAGCCACGGGTCACATCAAGCGTATCGGCAGCGGCAGCTGCACGTCGTGGTCACGTTCGAAGGGGTCGCTGAAGTCTTGCAGGAAGAATGGGATGTCGCGCCCCTGCAGATAGCAGCGCCGGCGCAGCTCATGGGCGACGTCCTCGGAAACATCCTCCGACCTCGGCGTGTTGAAGGCGATAACGCGGATCGGGTTGCTGTATTGCCCCGTGAGCAGGTCCTGGATGACCGTCTCGAGGTCGGTGGTCTAATCGGTCAACCGGCCGTCCAGGCCGATCATACCGGTTTCGATTGCCGCGCCGTTGATTAGCTCGACGACACAGGAAATGATGCCCCCATGCGGGAAGTATACTCGCTGGACATGCGCATGGGTCTCCGCAATCACAAAGCCCTGGCGAAGCTCTGCGATGGTGAGGTGCGGCTCGAGTTGCGCGAATGTGGAACGATCGAGCCGGGATAATAGATGATTTTCAGGATGACCGCGCATGGCACTCCCTCCGTAAAAGGCGGGAGCACGAGAACTCTCAGTCACCGAAAGATACCCAGGGACGGCCCGGTGATAATGTCAGTTACCCGACATTTGAGAAACTGTCTGCCAGCTAAGGGTCATAGAGGTCAAATCGGGGCACCATTCGGAACGCGGCGGTGGCTAGGGCGGTGCTTGAACGTGGCTGTCTTTCGATCCAGTTGCCGAGCTCGACATCGTGCCCGTCAACGAGTGCCTTGGCGCGTTCCTCGGCATCCTTGCTTTTCGAACACCAAATCGACGCGATTGATGACGTGCCCGTCGAAGTCGATGATATAGGCGTAGAAGCCGTCGATGGCCGTCACCAATGCTGGAGTCAACGTGGGCTCTTCAAACCCGGCGATCGCAACCACTCATTCAGATGGCTGGCGGTCTCCAACTGCCGGATCTTGCGTATGACCTCATCCGCTGAGGACCAGGCGGCATGGAAGCGAGTTGCTGCTCGAGCCGCAGCTTTTCCGCGGCGATCTGCTCTTCGAACGAGTGAGGTTTTGAGCGCTGACGCAACATAGTGCAATTTTAAGTCCGAAGACTAGTCGTCGTCAGTCAGCTAGCCGACAGAGAACCTCAGCGCTCGTTCCAAACCTTACGAGGTTTCACGCAATCTTGTGGGCTAAGCAGCTGGTAGACTGCAACGATATCGAGCTCGGGAGCGGTGAACGGCTCGCAACGCCTAAGCTCCGCCGGAACACGAAACGCGGTCTTTGAGACCAGTCGGACGCGGTCTCCCTGCAGTGAGAAACGGGCTATGGTGTGCCGAAGGCCGCCTGATGGGCCAGCTGTTGATCCGCCGCAACGCTTCGGCCCTCACGACAGCTGACGGGCATTTCCGACGGCGTCCACCTCGCGATCACTCAGCGCTTGGGCGAAATGACAACTTCGAGGCGGTTACGGGCGTTGAGCTTTTGCATCGACGGTTATCGCCTTAGAACGCTTCAGAGCAGCAACAGGTGCTTGAGCGCCCGCAATCCGATCTTCAGAAGTTTTAAAGCGGCGAAAGTTCAAGGGCGTGCGCCGGGAGAAGCGCATCAGCGTTAAGCCCAACGACGTCCGCGCTAATGAGATTTCTATCCCATAAATATGGCCGCTTCGCACACCGGTCCATCGACAGTGCGCACTGAAATCGCCAGCTGTTGGATCGACTGGTCGGAGCGAAATCGGAGCCGATCGCGGGCAAAATCCACTAAAAAAAGTGACGCTTCGCGCCGGGCCGAGGCCGTGTTGGGTAACAGTAATCCTTCTTCGTCAGGGTTCACCTTGCCATCAGTCACTACGTCAAAGAAGTAACGGATCATCGAACGCTCCTGCACGCCCTTCGCAACAGCCTCGCGTGTCACGGCTTGTCGCGGGCGTTGGCCCTGCGGCTTAGAAGCACATTTTGTCGAGCGACCCCAGCGCGGGGCTGAATCGCTGGGGCCAACTTTCGCGGCACTGCGCCGGTGGGACATCCGGCGCATTTAAATGCTAGTGTACGGTACCCGACATTACAAATTAATTCGATCCCGCTGTGCAGCGTCGTCTAGTCGATGGACACTTGTGTTTCAAAGTGAACACTTACATTGCTGTCGCGACCGCTTCGAACGTTCTAGCGCGGCTTGATTGTCACGACTAAAGTGCACCTTTGAACCAACGTGCGGCGCTGCATTGATGCCAGTTGTCGAAGACGCGCTCCGTGAAAGTTGCTGCAACAATTTTGACTGGTAGGCGCGCTCCTTGGTGTCTGTCCAAATTAGAACATTCAGGCTTCCGAATTAGGACATAGGATCGGCCGCATCGAATGGTGACCTTTTGGGGCATCGTGCCCAGCCTCGGCGGGGGACGATATGCAATGGGGCCCCGGCCAAGCCCCGGCTGGAGCCTTTTTTTGTTGGGGTCAGAGCAGCGGGTCCGGAAGCTGGCCTGAACCGAAGGGTCACTTTATGAACCAAGTGCGCCTCAGGCGAATAGCTCAACAGAGGCGGCCTTACACTCTGGCACGAGTGCAAAATCAACGGCGGCTTTGTGGAACATCAAAGAAACTCCCGGAGCCGCGCGAGTTCAGCGACATGCTCGGACGACAGGGTCTCGGTGACCAGAGGCGGCTGCGGTGCTGTCTGAACTTCATACAAATGCCGGGTCGATTCAGGCTTGGCCATGAATTCCCTGATGCATTCGTCCAGGGTACCGTCGAGTAGCAGATATGGGCCGGTGCCCTCGGCGCGCCGCTGGTTGTTAAGCGACGGCCATTTCCGAAGCACGGTCGGTGCGTTGAAATTGACGTGGGAGTCAGGTTCAGCCTCAGGCGCGTCGTGGTCTGTCATTTCCCCTTCCCCTTCCGCCCGATCTCCGGCACGACCGCAAAACCTCGCTCTATGGCGGCTTTGAAGACGTCCCTCAGCCCAGGCTCCGCCATGACCTCGTCGGCTGCGCTAAAGGGTGTGATTTCCTGCCAGCGCGATCGCGGCCTAGCTTGAGAAAGTGCGGTCTCCGACATTGCGTAGGCCAGCCGCAGTTCTCGGCCATCTGGCATTAGCTCGACGTATTTTCGAAGTCGGTTCACTTTTTCGCCTTCCAACAAGCCGGGGGTACTGGCTAATAGGTCAGCACCAGCAATCGCTGCACAATCGCGCCGAGACAAACGAGTACAACGAGCAACTTGAGAAGATTCCTAAGTTTGGCGTCGGGCGCGAACTTTTCAATCGCCCAAAAGCAGATCGCGCCGACGACCACGATAATCAGAATCCCGATCAAAAGTGAAATCATTATGCCCTCTTTGTGCTGTTGGTTTTCATTTGGCCTTCATCTTCAGCCCCAACTCCACAAGCCGGCGGATGGCCTCAGGGCGACCGGGGAGATCGTCCTGATTGCGGCGCCAATCGTCTAGCTGCTTTGCCATATCGGGCTGAACGCGAACGAGCACCGGGTCACCGGTAACAGCCGCTCGCTTCTTCGGCGATTTCGTGATTTCACGAGTTGATTTGGTCATGAATCCATGATATCACCAAAATAAGCCGACGGGTACTGGCCGATTTGGGCCTACTCGCAAAATCCAAATAGGCCACCGTGATTGGCGTGTTTGGTGAATTGGTTTATCCGGACGTCGATCTTGCAAACATCGACGTCCCCAAAATGGCGCACGTCCGCCGACAGGCGCTGGAGCCATTACTTTGGAACTTCCCAACTCTCCAAGAGTCGATTCAGCGCTCCCGGCCCTATCCCCAAATGCCCCAACCGGGAGAAAACCCACCCATTGGGTTGGCGGCTCTAGCGTGCCTGCTAGGGCCGTTTCTGATTGCATAAACCGCAAACAAAAAGCCCGCCGGTTAGGGCGGGCTTTACTTCTTAAGCGGCTTTGAGCCGGTAATTCGTCGGATCGTGGCCATCGATTACCAGTGGCTCAGGTTCGGTGCCTTGCACGCACCACGCTGAGATTTCCGTTACTTTGGTATCGGTGGGCAGCCCCAATTCTTGAGGTGGCACACACTCGGATCAGCGCCTCAGCGTAGCTGTCAATGCTGGCCATAGCTGCTTGCGCCAGTGAGGTACTCCGAACTAGTTCGGAAAGATCGGCCGAGGTAACTTGGCTGACGCCGTCGGCAGCCGCCGTTGCTGGCGGTCGGAATGGGCGGCCCCGGTGCAACCCCCAGTCACGCGCTGGGGCCGCTCGGTACCGTGTGAATCTTGCAACGTGACGATAATTTAATTCAGACAGGTCAAATCTTTTTGGCGTCAGCTCGCGTATTTAGAGCGTCGGCAAAGGTGCGCAGGCAATGCAGCATCGACGCCGGCGGGCGGTCTTTGCGAGGGCGGCCTTCCTCTGGCGCCAAGAATGCCGTCAGGGTTGCCGCCACCAGCAGAATGGCCCCGGAGATGACGGTCCACTTGTCCAGCCGGGCCGAGCGTCCTTCTCGATCGGCTCCCGCGGAGTCTCTTGCATTGTTGGCTACCATTGCCATGGATTCGGCTCGCCGAAAACAGCCCGCCAGCGCGGACTGACTTGAAGCCCGCCCACGCCGGGAACGACCGTCTCGGCGGAACGTTCCAACGCGCCCGATGCTGCGGCACCTGGTGAAAGGGTGCCGAAGCGCGAGACGGTTATTCGAGTTCGATTTGCGTCTGAACGGACCGGACGATCCTATCGAATGCGGCCTTGGCGGACTGATCGTCGGTGGTCCATTCCATTGTCCAATTCGGCCGCCCGTTCAGTGGCCTGAATGTAGCGAGGTCGTAGGCACCGCCTTCGCGCGACAGCGACGCGGCGAGCGTGGGGTGGTCGTGGACCAACGACCACACCCTCGCTTCGATATCGCGCCGGCCAGCCTTGACGGGGTGCAGTTCGTATTTCTGCTGAAGATCGCTGGCGATCTGGTCGAGGCGCTTGTAGCAAGCCACGGACACCTTGTTCTCCTTGCCAGCGATCCCGAAACCCCAGTTGGCGTCCCGGCGTGGCGCGGGACCAAATATGAAAAGGTCTTCCAGATCGCCGCAGTCCTCGTGCTGGCGGGCGGCGGCCAACATCATCTGGCGCAGTTCCTTTTCGCTTCTTCGTTCCTTGCCCACCTGCCTCTCCCATTCAAGTGCTCCTAAGCGCCGGTCTCGTTTCCGGGCGCGTCGGAGTCCGCGCTCTCAACGGAAAAATGTGGGCGTTTACGGACGGGTGGCAAGCGGACAATGGGTCGCGCCGTGACCAGACATTGGACGACAAACTCTAGCCGCCGACTACCGTTTTCAGTTCCCCCTGCGCGCCACCTCGGGAACGGGCGTCCACGCCGTGTCGATTGGTGCCGCCGAACGTGCGGCGCGTGCCAAAATTTGGCGGTCCGGCGCCGCGTTCCTGCGTAGTATCTTCTGGTAGGCCCGGACATAATCAGTCGCCATGCGGGCCGCGGAGAAGCGCTCCTCGAATCTGGAACGGATGGTCCTGCGGTCGAGCGCCAGCAAATTGGGAATGGCCTGCACGGCCTGGTCGACGTCGGACACGATGTGTCCCGTCACCCCATCCTTGACGATCTCGGGGACGGAGCCGCAGCGAAACGCGAGCACCGGCGTGCCGCATGCCATCGCTTCGATCATGACCAGCCCGAACGGCTCGGGCCAGTCGATGGGAAACAGCAAACCGGCCGCCTGGCCGAGAAACTCGCTCTTGGCATTCTCGTTGATCTCGCCGACGAACTCGATTCCCGGTCCCTCTAGCAGCGGCGCAATGACGTCGCGGAAGTAGACGTCGTCCGCCTTGTCGACCTTTGCCGCAATCTTGAGGGGAAGACCGGCTTGCCGCGCAATGGCGATCGCGCGGTCGGGCCGTTTCTCAGGGGAGATGCGCCCCAGAAAAGCAAGGTAACCGCCTCGTGAGTCGTAAGTCGGGGTGAGAATATCCGTCGGCAGTCCATGATGGACGGTTGTGACGAAGTTCGCGCCCGGCAACGGCGCCCGCTGCGCGTTCGAAATCGAAACCAACGGCATGTCGGCAAACCGGCTGTAGAACGGCATGTGGTCGGCGAGGTCCTGCCTGCCATGAAGCGTGGTCAAGGTCCTACCGCGCTCAGACCGGAAATGCGGGAAATGCAGGTAGTCGATGTGGAAGTGCAGAACGTCGAACTCGCCGGCGCGCTCGGCGACCTTGTCGAGCATGACCATGTAGTGGGGCAGGGGGTCGCGTACCTTTGGATCGAGGCGCAATGCACACGGGATGCAGGGCACCAGCTCGGCGGAGGTGATGGAATCTCCGCTCGCGAACAGGGTCACCTGGTGTCCTTGCCGGACAAGTTCCTCGGTCAGATATGAAACGACCCGCTCCGTTCCGCCGTAGAGCCGAGGCGGAACGCTCTCGAATAGCGGAGCGATCTGCGCGATTCTCATCTCGTCTCTCCGTCATTGCGGTTCACCGATCGGCAGGAGCGTCCTATCGAGCCGGGCGCTCAGTGCGCTTCTGATCTTTTGCAGCGCACGAACTTCGATCTGGCGGATCCGTTCGCGCGACACGCCGAAGGTCGGGCGGAGTTCATCCAATGTCTTTGGGCGTTCCGCCAAAAAGCGTCCTTCGATGATGTAACGCTCGCGGGAAGACAGGGCGGCCAGTGCCTCTTCTAGTGCGGACTGGACCTGTTCGCGATCGTTCCTTTCGGATAACAGGGTTTCGGGGTCTGGCGACGGATCAACAAGGCAGTCTTGCATTTGCTCGGCGCCATCCTGCTGGGTCAGCGGCAAGTTGAGCGAAATGTCGCCTCGGATCCTGCCATTCATCTCGACGACCTCGCGGGGAAGGACCTGCAGCTGTTCGGCGATGTAACCAACTTGGTCCGGCGACAGGTCGGCTTCCTCGCCTGCCGAAATCTGGCTCTTGAGTTTCCGGAGCTTGAAAAACAACTTCTTCTGGGCCGCCGTGGTGCCGATTTTCACTAAGGACCAGGATTTCAGAACGTACTCATGAAGGGTCGCCTTGATCCACCACATCGCATAGGTGGCAAGCCGAACGCCTTTTTCGGGTTTGAACCGCTTGACCGCCAGCATCAGGCCGACATTTGCCTCCGAGATAAGGTCGGCGACGGGAAGGCCATAGCCGCGATATCGAAGGGCGAGCTTCGCGGCCAGCCGAAGGTGACTGGTCACCAGGCGATAGGCTGCTTCGCGATCGCCGTCCTCTCGCCAACGGCGCGCGTACATCGCCTCGTCGGCCGGATCCAGCAGCGGAAACTTGCGAATGGCGGCGAGGTAGCGGGGGAGTCCGCCTTCCGAGTGAAGCGGAGGCAGATTTGATACGATTGAGAGGGTGCTCATTTCCAATTCCTCCTCAGAGCAAAGTGGGGTTCGAGCTGCCGGGCATGCACTTGGGCCCAGAAAGGGCGCCCAAGCGTCTCATGCCGCCGGCGTCCAAAAAATGTCGTGGCGCCCGAAAAGTTCCTTCAAGATTTGAATGACGTGGCGACTTGCGGCGGGACCGGTTGTGTGGCGT
Organism: Bradyrhizobium sp. AUGA SZCCT0160; assembly: GCF_018130105.1. Classification (NCBI taxonomy): domain Bacteria; kingdom Pseudomonadati; phylum Pseudomonadota; class Alphaproteobacteria; order Hyphomicrobiales; family Nitrobacteraceae; genus Bradyrhizobium; species Bradyrhizobium sp. AUGA SZCCT0160. The sequence goes on along the minus strand of NZ_JAFCMD010000017.1, from coordinate 74,877 downwards.
GCGCTGGGCTGGCGCGGCATGGCATAGCGTGGCTGGTCGCAAGCTACCGCATCCCGTGCGAAGGAGGACGGGCTGTGGGAGGCCTCCGACCGCGGAATAAGGAAAGCGGCAGCGGGGGTCCGAACGCCCGGGGGATCCCGCGCTTGATCGAGTTATGGGTTTCCGAAATGTCGGTCACTCCACTGTGGGGACGGTTCAGGCCGCAATCCTGATCGCTTTGCCGGTGTCGAAAATTGCAATACGCGCGCCGACTGGGATCTTGAAACCAAGCCGAATGCCTCTAGTTCTCTTGGTGTCGCACTGGTTCGGGAAGTGCCGGAGGCGATGAAGCCGCGTCGTATTGCGATCGAAGTCGCCGGCACGAAACCAGCAAATCGAGCAGAAGCAGGCGGCCTAACGGGTTTCCGTTCAAGGCGGTCGGCCACCTGTGCGCGGGCGTGCCCCGCGCGGGTAATAAATCTGAACGGAGGACAATATGGCACTACGCGATCTCATACCGTGGAACAATGGGTCTCGTGATCTCAGTCTGCATCGCAACGAGCCCAATCCGTTCCTCGCACTTCACCGTGAGATGAATCGGCTTTTCGACGATGCGTTCCGCTCGTTCGACATCGCTCCGTTCAGTTCGCAGGCGATGGGTTGGCCAAGCGTCGAACTCAACGAGACCGAAAAGGAAGTCAAGGTCGTCGCCGAACTTCCCGGTCTCCAGGAGAAGGACGTCAATGTCGAACTGAGGGACGGTCTATTGACCATCAGCGGTGAGAAGAAGAGCGAGACCGAGGACAAGGAGCGTCGCTTCAGCGAGCGCTACTACGGGCGCTTTGAGCGCTCCATCCCGATCGATGACGTCGATCCGGACAAGGTCGCAGCGTCGTTCAAGGATGGCGTTCTCACCGTAACGTTGGCGAAGTTGCCGAGCGAACAGCAGAAGGTGAAACGGATTGCCATCAACGGCAAGTAACCGCGGAGCCGGCGGGTGCTCGCGCGCTCGTCCGCACCGGCGGTTTGTCTTCGATCAACCCAGCCGGACCGATCACGGGTTTCGGCTGATCTCGGATTGAGAGTGAAAGGAGCTATGTAAGGAGTTGAGCCATGAACACCGTCTGGAAAAAAGATATGATCGCTGATGTGGCAAATCTTGTGATCGGCCTGGGCCTGTTCTTTTCCCCTTGGGCCGTGGGGTTCTCCGCTGAAAGCCCGATGAACTGGAACGCCTGGCTAAGTGGCATCGTGATCGCCGCGCTTGCTGTAGCAGCCCTGGCAGTGTTTGCGGAGTGGCCGGAGTGGTTAACTCTCGCCGCCGGTGTTTGGGTCGCGGTGTCACCGTGGGTGATGCATTTCTCGCCTAACGCAAACGTCACGCCGCTCCACGTCACCGCCGGAATCCTGGTGGCGGCTGTTGCGGCTTTGCGGCTCTGGTATATGCACCAGAGCGACCCCCGCGTGACGGCTTGATGCTGGCAAGGGAGGCTCTGCCGGCCTCCCTTGTCCTTTGCCGCTGGAAAGCTGCGATCTCTTTCTCCTCGCAAAGATCGCGCGAGACGCCCGTCATGCTCTCGGATTTTACGATCACCGCCTTTGCAACTTTATTCGTAGCGATCGGACCGATCGATACGGCGATCGTGTTTGGTGGCCTGACGGCAGGTGTTCACCGGCCGGAACGGTTTCGGTTAGCATGGCAGGCCGTGCTGATCGCCGGAATAGTCCTGTTGGGTTTTGCGCTCTTCGGCAACCGGCTGTTGGAAGCACTGCGGGTTTCCCTGGATGCCTTTCGAGTTGCAGGTGGCATCTTGCTGTTGTTGCAGGCCATCCAGATGATCTTCGCCCATCCTTCGGGCCTGTCCTCGCTCACTGCACTTGAACGGCGCGAGGCATTGGAGCCAGGCGACATCGCGATTTTCCCCCTGGCGTTCCCGGTCATCGCCGGACCGGCCGGCCTCACGGCGGTCGTGCTACTTATGGGGCAAGCCGCCGGTGATCCGGTCGGCTCAGTGATAGTATTGGCGGCTATGCTGCTTTGCCTTTTGCTAACGTACTTTGGGATGATCTTCACCGACGTCTTGCACCGGGTACTGAAGGCTACCGGCTCCAATGTGTTGGCGAGACTTGCCGGCGTTATTCTGGCTACCCTTGCGGTTCAATTCATATTCGATGGTATCCGAGGCGCTCGGCTTGTATAGGTGCTTGGAAAAACCAAGGCTTGGTCCGTTGCTCGGTGTGGTGCCGGCGGATCAGCGACCAAGCGAGAATAGTTATTGTCGATAGCTTTATCGCAGGAGACTGGCCGCCGGCCGTCTTTATACGGCGCCTGAATTGTGAGGCGCGTCGCCACGGAGCTGGCGGCCCCACCGTATGGATGAATGCGCTCTGCTCATTTATCGCTCTGGTCCAACAAAAATGAGACGGTGCATTCTATTCCATCGGAACCGAACGTTCGCTCGAATTGCCCGTGCAACATATGCGGTATCGATTTCTCAAGAAACTCCGAACCGAAGCCCCGCCGGGCCGGCTGGTGTGCGATTGGGCTCGCGCGCTCGCGCCAACGGAGTTGGAACTCATTTTCATGGCCGCGATCATGAGCGTCCCACGATATCTCAATATGACCGTTCTCCGTGGACAGCGCGCCGTGCTTAACGGCGTTTGTGGCAAGCTCGTGTATTGCCATCGACAACACCTCGGCCTGTTTTGCAGGAATCGAAATTGCCGGGCCGCATTGACTAAGGTTCTCGCCTTCGATAGCGCCGTGCACCGAGAGCTCCTGCGAGAGAAGCTCGCGGATATCGATCGTGCTCGTATTGGTCCGGCTTAATAAAGCATGAGTGCGCGCAATCGTAGCCAATCTGTCCTCAAAAGCTTTTGCAAACTCGTCAAGGTTCTGGCTCTTGGCGCGCGTCCTCCGGGCGATGGCTTGGATGGTCGCCAGCATGTTGTTGATGCGATGCTGAAGCTCGTGACCGAGCATTTCCTGCCTGAGTGCTCGCTCCGCCAATTCTCGCTGGATCCTCACTCGGTCGATAGCGGAAGCCAATAGATTGGCGTAGTTCTGAAGAAAATCGATATCGTCTTGCTCGAATTTCCGGAGCTGCCGCGAGTCAACCTCAAGCACACCAAATGGGCCGCCCTCACCACGAATAACAACATTGACGGTGCTCCTGACGCGATGCTCGATCAGGAGCTCGGGAATTTCGAACCGATCCTCCCGTTCGGTATCTTCTGTGATCACCGGCTGGTTCGTGTGCAGGGCATATCCGGCCGGCGAGCCCTCATGCGCGGGTATTTCGGCGTGCCCTACCACGCCGGGGTTCCAGTTGACCCCGGCGCGTACCAGCAAATTCTCGCCGCCTGGGACGAGCTCCAGCACTTTCACTAGCTCAACATCGATGGCATCAGAGACCAGCCTGGTTGCCTCTTGTAAAAGGCCGTCTATGTCATCGCTGCGCAAAGCTTGCTTGCCGAACTCGGACAATGTGGAGACTTGTCTCCGAAGCTTATGCGCTTCCGAATGGGGCACTTTTCGCAGCTCCCGTAAATCGGATAAAGTCTTATGGCCCGCTGCAGGTTCCAACGGCGAATCTCCTGACCGTTAGCCACGGGAATGAACCGCTTGCGCGGGATGAGAGGGGAGCGTTGCCGTGCCAACCAGCGGCACCTTGTCGCGCGGACCCTTGCCGACAGAGGCAGCGGAGGGACGTCGAGGCGCCGCGCGGATATCAATGGATTGGCCCGCTGCCAAAGTCACTTCTGGCGCCTGCCTCAAGGCGTTTTGCGCATACACTTAAATTAGAAAGAGCGAGCGTCGTTTCAATCCTCAGATGCAACCGCGCGCCGGCTCTGGGGATCGCTGAAGCCGAAAATCCTACTCCAGCTATCGCCACAGTTCCTAAGGCAGGGCTCCCCGGTGGACTCCCGCAGAGGTGCGTCCGCGCAAATTGTGCAGATCTGATGTAGTATGCAATCTCTTGCTCGTGTCGCATCCACGAACGAGGCCCTTTTGGGTAGCCGCCGTGCGCATCAGTAGACCGATCGCGTACATTGTTCTTTACGTCACGCTCTACGCTGCGTTTGGCGTGGCGTCGCCCTTTTGGCCAAAATTTTTCGAAACGCGAGCTCTAACTCCTCAGCAAATCGGTCTGATACTAGGGGCTGCAATCTTAGTGCGCCTTGCCGCTGGCCCGTTGGTAGGAATTCTGGCCGATCTTTTGGGATCATTACGCCTTCTGCTTGCAACCTGCGCTGCGCTGGCAGCTGCTACAGCCGCCGCATTCTTGTTGGCAAATACCTTTTGGTTACTGTTCCTTATTGCTCTAGTTCAAGCTGCAGCACTTACCCCCACGACGTCGATTGCCGACGCGTTATCAGTTAACGCCGCAAAGCCTGAGATCGCAGGAAAGCCCTTTGAATATGGCTGGATACGTGGCTCTGGGTCGGCGGCATTCGTATTGGGAACGCTGGTCATCGGACAGTTAGTAAGCCACCACGATCTTACCCCGATCATCTGGATGAATGTGGCCCTTCTGGCGGCGGCAGCCGGGGCAACAGCACTGCTGCCCCGCGTTACTATTCAGCCGGCACCTCATGACGGACCACCCGTCCTCGCCGATCTGCGTGGGCTTCTTAAGATCCCGAGGTTTCGGTTCCTGGTTTTAGTTTCAGCTCTGGTCTACGGGAGCCACGCAATGCACGACGCATTTGCTGTGATCAGGTGGAGTGCTGCTGGCATCGATACCTCGATCATAAGCGTCCTGTGGTCGGACGCGGTAGCGGCAGAAGTCATCGTGTTTTTTCTAGTTGGTCCGGCCTTGCTCGATCGGTTCGGCGCGCGTGGTGCGGCTGCTCTGGCCGCCGCGGCTGGAATCATACGGTGGTCCATCGAGGGCGTGAGCACCTCCGTTCTAGTGCTCTCAATTCTACAGCCGCTACACGGATTGACCTTCGCCCTGCTTCATCTTGCATGCATGCGTATGATGGCCTCACTAGTTCCAAGCGGGACGGCCGGAACGGCCCAAGCCCTTTATGCCTTTGGCTCAGCTTTGGCGACTGCCGCACTGATTTTGTTGTCAGGGATTCTCTATGCCAGGTTTGGCGCCACGGCCTTCTTTCCGATGGCCCTTCTTTGCGGCGTCGCTCTCCCGTGCGCGTGGTTTGGCTTCTCTGATATCCGGGACCGGTCAACCGACGCGGCTTGATCCGGGGGGAGGCGGCCAAATGGGCAGTTCGCAGGTGACCAGGGCACGCTGAGCTGGCGGTCGAATGTCACGTGTTGGGCGCAGAGGAAAGGTGTTCGTTAAAAAATTCTCCAGCTCTTACCTTTCGTTTAGCGTCAGAAAGGCGGTCCAAGCGGCCGTCGCCAAAATTTGAGATGGTTTTCGGCGGCAAGCCCTTTCCACCTCGGCCATCATCGTATCCGTATCTGCGGTAGATTGTTTCTGGTCGCTCGCCGCCGCCACATAGTTCAACCCGCTCGAAAATCCCTCAATCCACAGAGTGATTTCTCGTTTACGGTCCTGAGCTGACTGAAGGATATCGCAGCGCTCGGCGCCCAAGCCGAAAATATTGATGCGAACTCGAGTGCCTTCCGCGTTCGAGCGCAAAGATAATCCAATCGTCAGAGCGATGATCGCGGCCAGTAAGGTCCGCTGAAACGTGGTGCACATCGATCCTTTCCAAATATGCACGCTCGACCCTTATCGCGGTTATCACTGGGGCCAGTTCCGACCAACGCGCCCGGACCGCCTTTGGCAAATGAAGAAAGAGCAAATCGCGATCTGGTTTCAACAGGAAGCCGAGAATTTGTCTGCCGACCTCGTGGCTGACTGCGCGGAGCCGCCAAATGACGGGTTGATTTCTCGTTAGAGAAACTCCCGCGAGATTGCGGCGCGGCCACCTCCTAGACAGCCCGTAGCCCCTCCTTGGGCGTTTCCCGCACCAGCGCATCGAGGTCGCTCTGCTCGAACGTTTCCTTTTCCAATAGGGTCCGGGCCGCCCGGTCCAATATCGCGCGGCGCGCCTTCAAGAGGCTCTGCGCACGCTGAAATACCCGATCAATGATGGCGCGGACCTCATGATCTACCGCAGCGGCGGTCTCTTCGGCGTATTCGCGTTCGCGCGCAGGATATGGCCGGTCAGGGCCGGCGAGGAAATTGCCTGGCTCCCGGTCGTAGGCGATGCTGCCGAGCTTTTCCGACATGCCGTAGCGGGTGACCATACTGCGGGCTATGTCGGTGACGCGGCGAAGGTCGTCGGCCGCCCCTGTCGATAGATGCTCGAAGACGATCAGTTCCGCTGCGCGGCCACCCAGCAGGACCGCCATCTTGTTCTCCAACTCTTCCTTGGTCATCAGGAAGCGATCCTCGATCGGGCGCTGGATGGTATAGCCGAGCGCTCCGACCCCCCTTGGAATAATCGATACCTTGTGCACGGGGTCGACGCCTGGCAATGAAAGCGCGATCAGGGCGTGGCCCATTTCGTGATAGGCCACGATTTCGCGTTCCTTGGGATTGAGCAACCGGTTGCGCTTTTCCAGCCCAGCGACCATGCGCTCGACTGCGTTGTTGAAATCGGTCATCGCGACCGCATCGGCCCCGCGGCGGGTTGCCAGTAGCGCGGCTTCATTGACGAGATTGGCGAGGTCGGCGCCAGTGAAGCCGGGCGTCATCGCCGCTACGGCTTCGGCGTCGAAGCCGGGCGCGAGCTGCACCTTTTTCATGTGCACCTTGAGAATTTCGGTGCGGCCCTTCCGGTCCGGACGGTCCACCAGCACCTGGCGGTCGAAGCGGCCTGCGCGCAGCAGTGCCGGATCGAGGATCTCGGGGCGGTTGGTGGCGGCGAGTATGACGAGGCCTGAGCGTGAGTCGAAGCCGTCGAGTTCGACCAGGAGCTGGTTCAGGGTCTGCTCCTTTTCGTCATGGCCGCCGGCGAACGCCCCGATGCCGCGGGCGCGGCCGAGGGCATCCAGCTCATCGATGAAGATGATGGCGGGAGCCTTCTGGTGCGCCTGCTGAAAGAGATCGCGGACTCGGGCCGCTCCGACGCCGATGAACATCTCGACGAATTCCGAGCCGGAGATCGAGAAGAACGGGACCTTCGCCTCCCCGGCGATAGCCTTCGCCAACAGCGTCTTGCCGGTGCCGGGCGGTCCGACCAGCAGCACACCCTTGGGCATCCGGCCACCGAGCCGGCCATACCCTGCCGGATTCTTGAGAAAATCGACGATTTCGCGCAGTTCGTCCTTGGCCTCGTCAACGCCGGCAACATCAGCGAACGTTACGCCGGTATTGGATTCGACATAGATCTTCGCCTTGCTCTTGCCAATGGCCATCAGCCCGCCGCCAAAGCCTCCGCCCTCCGCGGCGCGCTTGCCGATATACCACCACAGGCCGAAGAACAGCAGCACCGGCATGACCCATGACAACAGGTCGCGCATAAAAGTGCTCTCGATCTGACCGGTGAAGATGACGCCGGCTTTCTCGAGCTCCTCTGCGATCCCATGGTCCACGCGCGTAGTAGCGAACTGCTTTTGTCCGCTGGGCAAAGGCTCTTTCAGCGTGCCCTGCAATATGCGATCGGATATCCCGACCGTCGCAACCTTTCCCTGCTTCAGCAATTGCTGATATTCGCTGTAAGGGATGATGGCGACCTGGCTGGCTGCCGAAACGATGTACTGTATGAGAAGGATCGCAGCGACCGCCGCGATCGCGTAGCCGACATTGAAACGGGTATTATTCTTCATGCTGCGAACCGCTGTTGATGCGATCGAACTCCGCACGGGCTGCATGGATCATAATTCTCATGTTCACATCTCGTTTGAAAATCTCAGCGTGCCGGCAGCGCAACGGTCGGCCCGATCCGTTCGTTAGGATCCAGCCATCCGCGCGACAGCATATGAACTAGGAGCATGCGAATAGGTTTCAAACACCCTGAGCGATGAGGGCGCGCAACTAGCCGGTCCCCGCTTTTCCTGCCCGGTGCTTCCGGGTCGGCGCGCCCAGTCCGCTGCGATGCGGGCAGGGTGGTAGCCGTCGGGCTTGGGTCGGGCGCCAATACTCTTCACGCGTTGCACTAAGGTTGCTCACCGCCGTGCGGTTTGCTCGACGAACTGATGCAGCGAATAGGGCAGTTCGCCGCCGCGATCGGCGCAGCGCTGGCTCAGTTTATTCGCTATTTCCTCGGAAACGTCACGTACCCAGCCCTCCGCGAGATTAAAGCGAATGATGCGGACCGGATTGCTGTATTGGCCTTCCAACAAATCCTCGATGACAGCTTCAAGGCTAGTGTCTTCGAGGTTTGTCTCTCGCCAAGCACACCCCATTGGGCCGAAGTCGTCGAGCACGAGATAGACGTCCTGGTCTATGACGGGGACAATCGAGGGTGACTCACGCATTACCCACTCCACGCAACTAAAAGCGATTCAAAAGACGGGGGCTAGAATGGTTCCTTCAAAGCAAAAGGGGCCTTTGTTATCGGTGGCCAGTGCAGGGGTCCGGGAATGAGTCCCCGGCGGAGGACGCGGGGTTAAGAAATGGCCGTAAGAAGTCCTGGACAGGCTGCCGACGAGGTGAGTGCCGGTCTGCGTGACGTTGAGGTCCTGTGCGACAGAGATAAAAGCCCCTGCCGTGGGTTGACCCGAGAGGGCGATGAGCGACGCGTCTGTTCGAGATGCGACAAAAAGTTCGCGCAGCCTGTCTTGACGAAAACAACGTTCGCCCTAAGTCGTTTCTCGTCCGGCGACTTCAAGTCGGGGCCGCCAATGACATCGCGGATTCGAATTGCCGGGTGCAACGCATTTCGCCCGATGCTCTGCATACGGAGCGTGCATGAAGCGTAGCTAACGCGGTCTGCGGAAGAAAGGAGAGAGCCGCGCGGTGCCCGATAAGATGCGGATCGGTTTGCACCCCGAAGGACAAAATGAGGATACCATGAGATCGTTCACGCGCGGCGCGCGCTTTCTTCTGTTCGTCGTACTGGCGACTTTGATCGGTCCGGCTGCCTCTCTGGCCGCGGAAACTTCCCCACCCCTTACCGGCCTTTGGATCACGACCCCGCATCCCGAATTCTCGCTGAAGCCGGGCGAGGCCGGATCAATCCAGATCTCCGTCCGAAACGCGCACCAGCCCCCGCAACGGTTCGGGCTAGGCCTCGAGGGCGTCCCGGAGGGCTGGGAAGCGGCATTCAAGGGCGGTGGGAGACAAGTCTCGGCGGTGATGGTGGGCCCCGACGAGACCGAGCGTCTTACGCTCGAACTGAAGCCACCCGTCGGCATCTCCGGCGGCACTTTCGCGCTCAAGGTCAACGCCAGGCAGGACGGACAGACGATCTCATTGCCTCTGAGCGTCAGGCTTTCGGAAGCGGCTTCCGGCAAGCTCACGCTGGAACCTGAGCTGCCGGCCCTGCGCGGGACGCCTCGTTCGACCTTCAGCTTCCGGATCAAGGCCACTAACGGCGGCTCCGATCAGTCGCTGTTTAACCTGTCGGCGCGAACGCCCGAGGGCTTTCAGGCAAAATTCAAGCGAGGTTACGGCGCGGAGGAAATTACCGGGCTGCCGATTAGCCCCGGCAGTTCCGAAAACATTACGCTCGACGTCGTGCCTTCACGCGCCGCGGCTGCCGGCCGTTATCCGATCGCGATACGTCTGTCGGGCGGTGACAAATCCGCCGAGACCACATTGAGCCTGGAAGTCACCGGTGAACCGCAATTGCGAATGGTCGGTCCGCAGGAGCGCCTCTCCGGCGATGCCGTCGCGGGACAGGAATCGAGCTTCCCCTTCACGCTTGTCAATGGAGGGTCGGCGCCTGCGACCGATATCGAGATGTCCGCTTCGCCGCCGTCAGGCTGGAGCGTCACCTTCGAGCCGAAGCAGATCGCGAGCATCGCGCCGAACCAGACGCGAGAAGTGAATGTAAAAATCAAGCCTTCCGAGCGGGCGGTTGCCGGGGACTATATGGTCACGCTGCGCAGCGGCGGCGGCGGGCTGTCCGAATCGGTGCAATTTCGAACGACAGTGCGAACCTCAACCACTTGGGGCGTTGCCGGGCTCGGTGTCATTGCCGCTGCCGTGCTGGTCCTCGGCGGCGCCGTGATGCGGTATGGACGGCGATGAGCGAGGAATTCGTTATCGAGGCGAAAGGTCTTGCCAAGCAATATGGTCCGCATGTCGCCGTGGACGGCATCGACCTGCAAGTCCGCGCCGGTGAGGTGATCGGTCTACTTGGCCCGAACGGCGCCGGCAAGACGACGACGATTCTGATGTTGCTGGGACTGACCGAATCCACGCGGGGGAGCGTCCAGATCCTCGGCAAGGACCCGTTGCGGCGGCCCCTCGAGGTGAAGCGCGAGGTCGGATATCTGCCGGATTCCGTCGGCTTCTATGAGACTATGACGGGCCGCGAGAACCTTACGTATATGGCTCGGCTTGCCGCTATCCCGCGCGGGGTCGTGGGCGAGCGCATCAACAGCGTTCTCGCCGCCGTTCACCTGCTCGAGGTTGCCGACCGTCCGGTCGCCACATATTCGCGCGGCATGCGGCAGAGGCTCGGCATTTCCGAACTGCTGATGCGTCAATGCCGGATCGCCATCCTGGACGAGCCGACCTCTGGGCTGGATCCGCAATCGACCCGGGAACTGCTCGACCTGATCCAGAAGCTCAGCCGCGGCGGGATGACGATTCTGCTGTCATCGCATATGCTCGATGTTGTTCAGACCGTCTGCCACCGGATCGCGCTTTTCAACAAGGGCAGGATTGGCTTCTTCGGAACGATCGAGCAACTGGCCGCCAAGATCGGCGGTGGCACATATGTCATCGATGTCGAGGCGGAGGGAATCGATCTTTCCGCGCTCGCTACCACCGTCGAAGGTGTCAAGAACGTCATGGCGGTGAACGGGCATTGGCAATGCGAGGCCGTGCGCGATGTTCGGCCGCAGCTCGCGCAGCGGATCGTCGCCGCAGGCGGTGCGCTCCGCAACCTCGACCTGCGTCGGGCTAGGCTCGATGAAGCCTATGGCCGGTATTTCCGGGAGGTTCACCAATGATCGTGCGTGAGGGCTCTCCGTTCCGCGGCGTCGGCGTCATTGCGCTCAAGGAGGCGGCCGATCACTTGACCAGCGCGCGCTTGCACCTGATCATGGGCCTCGTCCTGTTGACAGCGATCGGGGCGGTCTATGGCGCGATCGGCCGCATCAAGGATACCACGGCCGAGGACGCGTATCTGTTCCTGAAGCTTTTCACGGTGGCGCGCGAGCCCTTGCCTTCATTTGCCGCGTTTCTCGGCTTCCTGCTACCGCTGGTAGCCATCGCGCTTGGCTTCGATGCGATCAACGGCGAATACAACCGCCGCACCATGAGCCGGCTGCTGGCACAGCCGATCTATCGCGACGCAGTACTATTCGGAAAGTTTATCGGAGCACTTCTTGTCATCGCCATCGCGCTGCTTACGCTGTGGCTGCTAATGACCGGGCTCGGTATTCTGTTTCTCGGACTGCCACCAACGGCAGCCGACGTCGTTCGCAGTCTGGCCTACCTCGCAGCGACCCTTGCCTGCGCGGGCGTTTGGCTTGCGCTCGCCATCGCATTTTCGGCTGTCATTCGATCACCGGCAACGTCGGCGCTCGCCGCGTTATCAGTGTGGCTGATTCTCACGGTCTTTTGGGGAATGATCGCACCCTTGCTTGCCGGCGTCATCGCGCCAATGGATCCGCTCGATCCTTCTACAGTGCTTGCGCAATTTGAAGCTCAGCAATCAATCGCGCGGCTTTCGCCGCAAACACTCTATGCTGAAATCACCGCCATATTGCTTGACCCCGCAGCGCGTTCAGTTGGACCATTTTTCATGTCGCAGCTTCAGGGCGCATTGTACGGAGCGCCTTTGCCGACGATGGAAAGCGCGCTGATCATCTGGCCGCAGCTTTCGGCTCTGGTCGCCGCGATGATCCTGTTGTTCACGCTCGCCTATGTCGCCTTTCAACGGCAGGAGGTGCGCGCCTGAGTGTCATGTCGAACGCTGTTGCCGTTTGGCGGAGCCGGCTTTCAGCGTTGTAAGGGCGTTTTCAGCCCTGGCTGCAGGTCCGACAAGCCACGTGGAATCATCCCTGGGGGTTCTAGAAAGGGCACGCGATAGCTCCTTCGTTCAGGAGATTGCGAAAAAGAGCGACTGGCCATCGCGATTAATGCGCACCAAAAGGGGTCTGTTCTCCTTGCGCGCCTTTGCCCATTCTTCGGCCAGGTCCGGGGGCTGAGCGACGGAGCGATTATTGGCCGTCACGATCACGTCACCGGGTCGGATCCCGCTCTCGGCCGCTGGTGTGCCGGGTTCGACATCGCCGACCACCAACCCCGAATCGACGCCAAGGCGCCGCCGCGCGGCATCCGACATCGGTCCGAGACTTAATCCAAGCCGTTTGCCGTCCTTGTCAGAGTTTTCCCAGGCGCCCGTCCGAGCCGAGAGATCCTGTTGGCGCTGCCCAATAGCGAGCGTGATCTCCTGCGTCTTACCGTTTCGGACCACCGTAAGCGGGGTCTGCGTCCCGGGCTTCATTTCTCCGACGGCCCGAGAAAGAGCGCGCGGTCCCTCAATGGTCTGATTTCCAATGTGAGTGATCACGTCGCCGATCTTGATCCCGGCGTCGTCCGCGGGGCTGCCTGCCTCCACCGCGGCAACAAGTGCCCCCTTGGTATCGGGCCGGCCCAGCGCTTGGGCGATCCCGGTCGTCAATTCCTGCAGGCGAATGCCGACGTAGCCCCGCTCGACCTTACCCGTCCGGATGAGCTGATCCGCGACCGCCTGCGCGGTCCGCGACGGCACCGCAAATCCGATGCCTACGTTGACACCAACCGGCGAAAAGATCGCCGTATTGACGCCGATCACCTCGCCCGCGGCGTTGAACAGCGGGCCCCCCGAGTTGCCTTGGTTGATCGAGGCGTCGGTCTGCAGAAAATCGTCATATGAGCCGGCTTGGATGTCGCGTGCCCGCGCCGACAGCACCCCGACAGTGACCGTGCCGCCGAGGCCGAAGGGGCTGCCGATCGCGATGGTCCACGCCCCGGGCTCCATTTTGTCGGAATCGCCCCAGGTTGCGACGGCGATACCGGGACGCGGCTCGATCTTGAGCACTGCAATATCGGTGGACGGATCCCGACCGATTAGCTTCGCCGGGACATCGGTCTTGTCTGTGAAACGGACATGGATCTCGCTGGCTTTATCCACCACGTGGTTGTTAGTCACGATGTGACCCTCGGCACTGACAATGAACCCCGAGCCTAGCGCCGTCCGCGCCTGCGTACGAGGTTCGCCGAAGCGACGCCGAAATAGGTCACCGAACGGCAGGTCGTCCGGCAGCCCGCGCGCCTCGTTTTCTATCATCTGCTTCGTGAGAATCGCGACGACGGCGGGCATCTTATTTCGCACAACCGCAGTAAAGTCGGTTGGAACCGGGGCCGGCTGGGCAAAGACCGGTGTCTTCACCGACGCGAGCGCGCTCACGGCAAGAGCGCTCGCAACTAGGGTACCCAATAACTGCGTTCTCAGATGGCGGGTCATGTGGCGTTTCCTTTCTGAGCAGATTCGATCCGCCCCGCTCGAAAACTCGGCGGAGCTTTGCTCTACGGGTAACGTCGCTCTGCGCGAGCAGTTGCGTTGTTGGAAGCGCCGCGGCGTTTTGACCGAATGGAGGGGATGCTCTTCAGGTGAGCTGCTTTAAGGACGATAGGGGCAGCGGTGCGTTTCCTGCCTCCGACAAAGGGAAGTCAGGCCGCACCGTTCGCCTGACGGCGGTATCTGTACCTTTGCTCGCAGGTTGCGCGGGCCATATCGCCGCTCGGCTTCCGCATCTTCAGCCAGTTGGGATAGATGCTTGGGCAATGTCTAGCTTTTGCCGTTTCGGGCGGGGGGCTATTTCAACGGTAACTTGTTCAGCATAGGAACCATCTCATTCGGCAGGAATCGATTCCGAGCCGTCGGCCGTGAACCTCCAAGCCCGCGCCGCCGGTGAGCGGCCTTGGCAGCGTGGCGTATTGGCTGGGGTCGCTCTTGTTTAAGACCCGGTCATCGGAGTTGATTGCATCCGGCAGCCGCATGCGTTGCTTAGGATGGGCCGGGCAAGAAGAGATATTCAAGGTATGGACGGCCAATGAACAAACTGCCCATGACACGTGAAGGCTTCGCAGCTCTTAAAGAAGAGCTAGGGCAATGCCATCGGGAGCGACCGTACATTGCGGAACGCATCAGGGAAGCTATCGCGGACGAACCAAATCTGCCCGAGAATGCGGCTTATCAAGCCGCTAAATCTCAGCAAGAAATCAATGAGGCTCGCATTGCGGAACTCCAGGATAAGCTTGCTCGGTCCGAAATAATCGCCGTCTCGGAGCTCTCCGGCGACACCGTCAAATTCGGTGCAACTGTGACACTTATCGACGAAGAAACTCGCAAAAAGCGGCGATGGCAAATTGTCGGTGAGCCCGAAGCCGATGCAAAAAGGGGCAAGATTTCAGTTTTTTCGCCGCTTGCCCGCGCTTTAATTGGACAGACCAAAAATGCGTCCGTGGAGGTCCAGACGCCCAGCGGTTTTAAGACTTACAGGATCGACAACGTGGAATGGTGCTGAGGGCGGGGCCCGGGCATAGGTCTTCTTAACGCCGACGCCTGCGGGCCATTCAGGCATTCGGCACGCAAGGCGCATCGGAGAATTGTCTTAGTCTGTCAGGCGCGTGCCCTAACCTCATCCATTGCAGGACGGCCTCCGCCAACACCGCGGCACAGCGCGGATTCGCGCCGAGACCAGGCTGCGGCTGCCGGATCGAGGATGAGCTGTTTTGATCCGCTTCGTTTTAGCTCACCCTCGGGACGCCGCGCTCGTATTCCGTCGGCATGCGGAAGAAGCCGGGCCGAGCACTGTCGGGCAACAGAATAGTATCGGCCTTGAAAATCGGCGCGCTCGGCTTCCAGTTCATCCAGCGCATCGAATCCAGATAGGGAATAGGTGGAAGCGGCAGCAGATTGCCGGCACCGTCAATGGGCAGCTTCGGCGAACCGTCCATGCCCCAGGCGCCGAATGGCAGAAGCACCGTCGCCAAAGCGACCACCATTTTTCGGATGCAGCGTCCAAACGTCTCCGCACCGGCGGAGCCGAGTATGTGAGTCCTGATCATCTCATCCTCCTATCGTTGAAAAACTGATCCATGCGATCGTGAGAAGGCTGAGGGCGAACATGAGCCAATGCATTACGGTCGCCCCGCCCGTGCGCGATCGAGATTGCATGTCTGTGCTCATCTGGGTCTCCTTGTGCTTTGCGTTCCTTTCTTCTTTGGTTGGTCGTTGCCGGGGCGCGGCCGGCAGCTGCCGGCCAAAACTTGCTCAGAAGTCCATCGGCGGCGTGGCGGGCGCCGGCTCGGACTTCTTCGGCTTCTCTGCAACGAGCGCCTCTGTGGTGATGAGCAGCGCGGCCACGGAAGCCGCATCCTGCAACGCGGTGCGAACGACCTTGGCTGGATCGATCACGCCTGCCTTGGTAAGGTCCTGATATTCGCCGGTGGTGGCATTGAAGCCCCAGTTGTAGCTGGAGCTCTCAAGCAGCTTACCGACTACCAGCGAGCCGTCTTCACCCGCATTCTGCACGATCTGTCGCGCCGGCACCTGAATGGCGCGGCGCACGATATCGACTCCGGCCCTCTGGTCGGCATTCGAGATCTTGATGCCGTCAAGAGCCCTCATGGCACGCAGCAGGGAGATCGGCTGGCCACCGGTCAGGATTGCGATGTCCTCCAGCATGGCCTTGCGGCGATCCCCGAAGCCCGGTGCCTTCACCGCCGCGACCTTCAACCCGCCGCGCAGCCGGTTGACGACGAGGGTCGCGAGCGCTTCGCCTTCGACGTCCTCGGCAACCACGAGCAGCGGCTTGCCGGACTGAACGACGGCTTCGAGCAGCGGCAGCATGGACTGCAGGGTCGACAGCTTCTTCTCATGGATCAGGATGTAGGATCTTCGAACTCGACCCGCATCTTCTCGGCATTGGTGACGAAGTAGGGCGACACATAGCCGCGGTCGTACTGCATGCCTTCGACCACCTCGAGCTCGGTATCCAGGCTCTTGGCTTCCTCTACAGTGATAACGCCGTCGTTGCCGACCCTCTGCATGGCGTCGGCAAGAAAGCGGCCGATCTCGATATCGCCGTTGGCCGAGATGGTCGCGATCTGGGCGATCTCCTCGTTGGTGGTGACCTTCTTGGCGTCGGCCCTCAAATCATTGACGATGGCTTCGACGGCAAGATCGATGCCGCGCTTGAGATCCATCGGGTTCATGCCGGCGGCGACAGATTTCGCTCCTTCCTTGACGACGGCCTGGGCCAGCACGGTCGCGGTGGTGGTCCCGTCGCCAGCAAGGTCGCTCGTCTTGGAGGCGACTTCGACGCACCATCTGTGCGCCCATGTTCTCGAATTTGTCCTCCAGTTCGATCTCCTTGGCGACGGTCACGCCATCCTTGGTGATGCGCGGCGCACCGAACGATTTCTCGATCACGACGTTTCGCCCCTTCGGACCGAGGGTGACCTTGACCGCATCCGCCAGCGTATCCACTCCCCGCAGCACCCGATCACGGGCATCGGTTGAGAACTTTACCTCCTTGGCGGCCATGTTCGTTGCTCCTCTCTCTCAATGACAGACAGCTTCGCGAATTGTACTCAGGCAGCCTTCCTGGCGGAGCCGGTTTTGTCGACCGCCCAGAAGATCGCTCTCCTTCATGATCAAATAGTCCAGACCGTCGATCTTCACTTCGGTGCCCGACCACTTGCCGAACAAGACCCGGTCTCCCGGTTCGACGTCGATCGGGATCAGCTGGCCTTGCTCGCTTCTGCCCCCGGGACCCGCCGCGATGATCTCGCCTTCCTGCGGCTTTTCCTTTGCTGTGTCAGGAATGATGATGCCGCCGGCGGTCTTTTCCTCGGCATCGATGCGGCGCACGAGCACGCGGTCGTGCATTGGGCGGAAATGCATGCGCATCCTCCATGTCAGTTCGGCGATGTCCAAAAAAGCGGGTCCGGCGTTCGGCCCCGGCGAAAACGACCTAGGAAGCAAGAAACAAGCGTGCAAGAGGTCGTCGAAAAATTGTTGTCACTTTGGCCGTCTTGTTCAGCGATTCAGGACCCAAGGGATTCAGTTCGGCTCAGCAACAAACGTCATCTGGTCAACGCCGCTTCTTTTCCTGCTTCCGCTTGGCTTTCAGCACGTCCGCTTGAGTGCGATAGGCCCTTGCCAAGTTCAAAAGGTCTTCCGAGACTTCTGCATCAGCGGTCGCTCTCGCCCGCCGCTCGGCCTTGTCGGCCTGCTTTCGCAAGAATTTGGTTTCCTTTGGCATGGTGGGCCCCGCCCTGAGGAAAGCGTCAACTCTGACTATCGTTCAACATCCATGATCGCGCCACCTCTTCGAGCAGGTAGGCGAAGTGCATTGCCCTAGGCCGACCAGCGATCGAAAATCAACTCGCCTTCCTGTCGACGTGCTGGAAGGACCTTGCCGTTATCTGTGGCTCCTCTAGATCGAGCAACGCGTCGATCACCTCCTTGAGATGGGAAGGCCTCGTCAGCGACCTGCCCTTCGAATGCTCCACCTCAATCTGGTAAGCATCAAGAGCCCAGCGCCGCAGGACATCTTCCTTTCGCGTCCGCGGCAGATTGCTGTCTAGCAGCACCTGTTGCGGATCTGTGTAACTTGCGGCGGGAACAATTTCAGGCCCGGACCCGCGGCGGAACACCTCCGGTCCAAGCGTTCGCTCAATCCCTTCCAGCCTGCGGCGGCGCTGCTGGCTCGCGGTTCGGCTCTCGGCGCTCGGATTGTCCGAAACCAGTCGCGGCGTCGGCCCCTGCAGGCCTTGCACGGTAAATTGCAGGCCTTGGCGGCGAGCATATGCGATGGCCGACTCGGCGGACGGAAACGAAAGTTCGATCTGAGCAAGGGTGTCGTCGTCGCCGGTCCAGCCCATCAGCGGCTCGATGTAGGGAGCAGAGCGGCGCTCGAAACGCAGCTTCCATTGCTGGGCGCGGGCCCGGCCCGAAGTCATCGGTGAGCGGGCAGGCTTGTAGATCGTGGCCTGCGCATCCGCTGGAAATACCGACCGCGTCGACTGACCCGGGACGCCTTGACGGGCCGTAAAGTCCGAACGGGCCGATAAAGGCGAGACGTTCATCGAAGGCCTCCGTCAGGATCAGGCTGGCGGGGCGAACCCGCCCACCTTCATCCTACTGTTTATTGTTTATTTCCGTTGATTGCGATCCTTTTCACCTTCCGTTGCGCCGAAGGGAGCTTCGGCAGCGTCACGGTGAGGACCCCGTCCTTGAACGACGCGGCAACCTTGTCCTGGTCGACGTCGTCGACGGGGATGCGTCGCTCGAAACGTCCGTAGTAACGTTCGCTGAAGCGACGCTCCTTGTCTTCCGTTTCGCTCTTCTTCTCGCCGCTGATGGTCAGCATACCGTCCGTGAGTTCGATCGCCACGTCGTTCTGATCGAGACCGGGAAGTTCGGCGACAACCTTCACTTCCTTCTCCGTCTCGTTGAGTTCGACGCTCGGCCAACCCATCATCGCAGGTGAGCCGAATGAACCGATGTCGAAGCTGCGGAATGCCTCGTCGAACATACGGTTCATTTCACGGTGCAGCGCAAGAAACGGATTGCCTGTTTCATTGCCATGGACGCTCACATTGCGTGAGCCGTCTTTCCACGGAACGAGATCACGTAACGCCATTTTTGTACTCCTTTCATGGTTTCGATCTGTCGCAGCTCTCCGGCGCGCGGCTTTGCCGCGCCGGTCGCCGCTCGACAGTCCCCGTTCACGCCGCCTGCGTATTTTCGGTTTTCTGGTTATCGTTACCTGTGCCGACGATCGCGATGCGCCGCGGCTTCATCGCCTCCGGCACCTCCCGCACCAAAAGGATGCTGAGCAGGCCATTGTCGAACGTCGCGTCCTTCACCTTCATGTGCTCGGACAGATTGAAGACGCGGCAAAACGGCCGCATGCTGATTCCCTGGTGCAGGTAGTCGCCGTCTTCTTTCTCGGCCTTGCCGCCTTCGACCGTGAGCGCGGATTGCTCCGCGGTAATGGCGATCTCTTGCGGCGTGAAGCCGGGCAGTGCCAGCGAGATCCGGTACTGGTTTTCCCCGGTGCGCAGGACATCGAACGGCGGGTAGTTGTCGTCGCCGACGGTCGCGTCATTCACCAGGTTCAAGAGGTGCTCAAACCCGACAGTCGAGCGCCTAAGTGTTGGCAGATCATACGTTCTCATCACCACATCCTCCTTTGAGCAACATGGGTAGGAGCATCACCGGGATGCCCCGATGGCCTTTGCCGGACCCTGCTTTGGCATCCGGCGCCACCTTGGGTGGCTACTAAAAAACTAGGAAGCTGTGAATTGGTTTCAAGAGGGAGAATATCCGCTCGCCGATCGGTGCGGCGGAACGACGCCGTTGGCCGGTCTTGATGCTGGACTAGCTGCGGACTTGGAGTGGCTTCTTGCGCCAGCTGCCGCGCGGCTATCGTCATTCTGATCGTACTGCTGCCGTCATGCTCAGACGGCCCTACCCACCATGATGTTCGCCGCGATGAGCGCAAACGGACAACCTGCCAGCGACTGTCCGATCGGCTTGAGACCGTCGGCGCTGGAAGGGAGATCGAGCCTTCAGTTCACCGTTCGTCGGGGCGCTCCAACTGGAAGCATGCCCAATTGCTAAAAAAGCCGAACGAAGGAACTGGTGAGGCCGATTGCGGTTTCTGAGCCAATCCCAACAAACCAGGTGTGAGATGAACTTCAGCTCGTCCATGCTCTCCCGGCTTGGCCTAGCGCTCGTCGGCTCGCTGGGGATCGGCATAAGCAGCGCATCCGCGCAGAGCTATCTCGAAACTTATGCGGAGCCCCTTCCTATCGTCGAGCCCTACCAGGTCGTGATGGCGCCCAGATACGTCGTACGACCGGCCGTCGTCGCGCCACCCGTCGTGCGTGAACGCACCATCGTGGTGAGCCGCCCAGGCTATGTGTCGACGCGCCTGGTGGGACCGCCAATGCCGCCGTCTTATGTAGTGGCCGACTGGTAACCCGGCCCGGAGCCCAACGCCCGACGCGCATTGGGTTTTGAATAGCGTTTTTGACAAGCGTTATCGTGTCGATCACGATCGCGCGGAGA
This sequence comes from Bradyrhizobium sp. AUGA SZCCT0160, assembly GCF_018130105.1. Taxonomy (NCBI): domain Bacteria; kingdom Pseudomonadati; phylum Pseudomonadota; class Alphaproteobacteria; order Hyphomicrobiales; family Nitrobacteraceae; genus Bradyrhizobium; species Bradyrhizobium sp. AUGA SZCCT0160. The sequence continues at coordinate 54,723 of NZ_JAFCMD010000017.1, read as the reverse complement.
AGAAGTCGGCTCGCCGGCTTTCCAAAGAAAGGAAGAAACGAACAACGGAGCCGTGAAATGCGACAACTAGTTGCAATTCTCATCTTCGTTGTGGCGGCGACTGTGGCGCAGGCCAAGCAGGACGGGGACGCTCGATCGACAGTCCGGGCCAAAGATCCGCCCAAGGCGTCCGTAACAACTCCCGACCGATTGCTTCGGCCTCAAGACGCTCGCGGCAAGACCGTCGAGTCATACCCGACATTTGCACCCGCTGGTGAGGTGGCGCTTCAAGCAGGATCGAAGGGGTGCTCAAATCCGCTCCGCAGAGAAGCGTGAAGTAACGAGGGTACAAGATTGCCGCCCACTGCAAAGCAACAACATCAGCCCCGCAAGGGGGACGGAGCACGACCCGATCGAATCGCGCTGCGTTTCTACGAGTGCTGTTCAGCCGAGGAGGTGACGACGGGGCGAGGCTCTGAGTTTATTTCCGAAGGATACGGCCGCGTTACCAGATAGATCTCGCCCGCTACCAGCATCACGACGGCGACCGCACAGCACCAGATCGTGTAGGTCGTCCATCGCCTTCGAATTTGGCTCGCTCAGGATGGAGCCATCGCCTTTGGCTATCCGCGCGAGCGCTAGTTGAGAATAACAGCGGGTCGAAAGACCTTTGGCTATCCGCGACAGGCGCCGTTGTGAACGGCGGGCGATGGCTCCGCCTCATCAAACGTCGCTCGTAAAAATTCGTTCCCTATTGTTGCTGTCGTCACCAAGGCCGTCCGTAATGCAGTGCATTCTCTGGAGACTGGTCGCTTGAATACGTTCGTTATGGCTTGAGCGTGGTTGCGATAGTCAAAGCGGAGGAGCTACAAGGGCGCAGCTTTAACAATTGTTCATCAAAATTAAATGTTAGATATTTCGCAACTCCCACCGCCGATTTCGGTTTTTTGGGTCCCAAAAAAGGAGGGACACATGAAACCAAAATCTGCTCTTGTTGGCTTACTCTCGCTCGCCGCTATTGGATTGGCGCCGCAATCGGCATCGGCCATGCCGAACGGGTTGCCGCATGCCAACCACATCTCGAAAGTCGAGCAAGTGCGCTGGGTCTGCAACCCGTGGGGCCGCTGCTGGTGGCGGCCGAACTACTATCGCTCCTACGGCTTCTACCCCGTGCCACGCTTCGGTCATCGACATTGGGGTTGGCACCATCGCGGCTGGCGCCGGTGGTAACCTTCTGGGGGCTTCGCCCCCTTTATCTTTGGCAGTGCAGCGAAGAGAGGTGGTCCCTCCGAATCAGTTTCCCTCCTAGCGCCAATTTTTTTTACCGACCCTTGAAACCAAATCCGGTTTTCATAATTCTCCAATCGCCACCGCAGGGTGGTCCGGGCGCCTTAGGGCCCGGAAAAGCAGATACGGCCACCGGTCGTGTCCGGTGCCGCTTGTAACCATTTTGCTCTTTGGAGGATCTGGCCATGCGCACTTACGACTTCTCTCCCCTTTGGCGTTCGACCATCGGCTTTGACCGCCTGTTCGACCTCGCGGAATCCGCCCAGCGGGCGACCGAGGACAATTATCCGCCCTACAACATCGAACGGCTCAGCGAGGACAGCTATCAGATATCGCTCGCGGTGGCCGGCTTCTCGCCCGACGAAATCTCGATCACCGCCGAGCAGAACGTCGTGACGATCGAAGGCAACAAACCCGAAAAGGCCGAACGTCAATTCTTGTACAGGGGTATTTCGACCCGCCACTTCAAACGCCAGTTCAACCTGGCCGATTACGTCCAGGTCAAGAACGCGTCGTTCGATAACGGTCTCCTCAAGATCGAACTGGTCCGCGAGATACCCGAGGCCATGAAGCCGCGGCGGATCGCCATCAACGGTTCCGCGCAGGCCAACGTTCACCAGCTCGACTCAAAGGCGGCCTGAGCGAGCGTCCTGCGGCGGCCCGGCTTCGTTGTCTCGGGCCGCCGCCAACTCGTCTTTTCAATGGAGGACAACATGCGGCCGACGACCGCTACCGACAACGTCTTCGACTTCCAAGCGCTCTTGCATCCTGGCACGGTCTTCGAGCATCCCAAGGACGTGGTGACTCACCCGTCGCTTACGCTGGCCGAGAAGCGGGCGATCCTAGCTGCCTGGGCTTCCGACGCTTCGGCAATCGCTTCCTGTCCCGCGCTACGTGCGCCCGAGGGACTGAAAGGGCCTGTCAGCATCGATGCTATCTTGGAGGCGCTATGCGAACTGGATGGCGGCCCTCGCAATCCGCCCGGCGGCAAGCCGAACCGCCGCTTCTCCACGTCGCGGGTGCTGGCGGCCTGAGGAGAACCCATGGAAGATATTCGCCTACCCAGGCACGTGATTGATTGTATAGAGCATCGCTGGACGAGCCGACTGCAACAGGCCGCGAAGGCCCGGAACATCGACCGAAGGAGATCCATGCAGGCGCGCCACGTGCAGAGATCGACGGATCGCCGGTGAGCGAGCCTAGAAATCCGGCGGGGCGGGGCGGCTCCCCCAATTTGCGTCAGTTGCGCGGACCGCCAGGTTGTCCGCCCCCGGCAATTGTGCTCCGCTGATTTTGGCCCGGCATCCTTTGCGATCTCGTTCCACGAAAGCTCAGCGCGCAGATCATTCGGCATGTCGCCGAACTTGCAGATCACGGTGGCGTCCCCGAAGTCGCTCATCGTGGGATCTCTGCTGAGGCTGAAGGCGATGGCCCACGACGCCGTGTCACAGCGGTGTTCGGATTGAAGCCCTCCACCGCTTCGCCGGCGACGATGCCGTCGTCGGCGGCCACGAAGGTAAGGCGACGTAAGTAGGTGACGCCGGATATCTCTCAGTCGTACCAGTCCTTTCGATCGCGCTGGACGTCGAACCGGCCGCGTGCGTCGCCGGCAGAAGCCGAATCCCGAACCCTCGATCAGCGACTTGAAAGCAGTTCGCCACGATCAGCGCCTTGACGGCTTCCCATGCATCGCTGCCGCAGGCCGAGATGGCTTGTGCAAGGCGTCGCCTGGCCAGAAGGAAATGCTGATGTCGCTCGAGGACAAGAAGCCCAAGGATACAGCCGCCAAGAAGCCGGCGCCCAGACCACAGCGGAAGGATGGAGCTGATCAGTTATTGAAATAAGGCCCTACACTAAGTCACCCAGCGTACGTAACCGCCATCAAATCGGTGTTAAAAGATACCCATTGTCGACCACAATTGACGGGCGTCGGCAACTTAAAGTTCGAGAGCTCCCGCCTGCAGCCAAGGGAGCATGCTCGATGCTTCAGTCCAATGCCATTCTGGCTTCGCTTTCAGCAGGCGACGCGTCTGCACTTGCTCCTCACCTCGACGGCATCGCACCGATGCCGTGGCTGAAGAGCGCTGCCAACTGGACCCCCGGCACGGAAGAGGTGCAGCCGGAAGAAATCCGCGTGACCTTCATGGGGAGTTCGCCCTTGCCACGACCGGGCCAAATGGGCACGTCGATCTATGTCGAGCTAGGCAATGGCGACCGCTTCATCTTCGATTTTGGCCCCGGCTCCATCGCCAACTATTTGGCCTCCCGCGTACCTCTGAACCAGATCAACGACATCTTCATCACCCACCTGCATTGGGATCATTTCGCTTCAGTGCCGTATGCCTTCGTGTTTGGCGCCTGGGGTGGCCGCTGGCACGAAACCTTCCGGATCAATGGCCCCTCCGGACGGACTCCGAAACACGGCATCAATCATATGGTGTATCATATGAAGGAGATGTTGTTTTGGCACATGGAGAACTTCAGTGCCGGTAGCCCGATCGGCAAAGGCTATGACATCGAAGTCAACGAATTTGACTACAAGAATGACGGCGGCGTGGCCTACGAAAAGAACGGTGTAAGGATCACCCACTGGCAACAATCCCATGGCAGCGATGGCGCCTCGGCCTATCGTCTTGATTGGAACGGCATGTGTGTCGCGTTCACCGGAGACGGTCGTCCCAATTCGCTGACAATAACGTACGCCAAGGGTTGCGACCTGCTGATCACCGAGATTCAGCCGGAGACGGTGGCCATCAGCTCTTCGGTGTCAGGCACCATGCCCCTGACTTCGCGCACTACCATTGATGGCTGGCATAATCCCGCCTACGCCGCTGGGTACCTCTACAATGAAGTGAAGCCGCGCCTCGCGATGGCAACTCACGTATCTTACGACGAGTACGTGATGCCGGAACTCGTGGCAGAAGTGCGCCACCATTGGAAGGGTCCGTTCCAGTTTGGTGCGCCGGATATGGTAGTTGTGAACATGACCAAGGACAAAATCTGGGTACGGGATGGCGTAGTGCCCAAGTATCCAAACATGGCGCCGCCCCAGTTCGGCGTCTCGACATCAGGCGGGCTGATCATGCCGCTGCCGCCAACAACGCGCCGAGACGTACAGTCACAGTTCATTCGTGACGCGGAAATCTCCCCTCAGAAATACTATCCGGAAGGCTATCATCCCCAGCTGATGCCCTGGTGGCCATCCGACAAGCCGATCTTTCTTCCCGAGGCGCTTGTGCCGGAGCAGATGAAGAAAAGGCCGAAGTAAGCATGCATGCTTTCGCTGATGAGCTAATCGAATAGGTCGGTAGCTTGTAACGGCACTTCTCGAACATGGCTAATCAGGGCGGGCGATGGCCGCTTCTGAGTGAAAAGCAGACTCGTTATTATTCGATTTGCGACTGGCCGCTCATGACGGATTGCGAGCGCCTGGCCGCCGACAGTGCTTACGGCTCAGCCGAGATGCTGGGGTGGCTGGTCAACGAGCGCGCGATCGAGCCGCACATTCCGGTGTTCGACAAGTCGGCCCGCGTTGGGTTCAACCGATCGCGGCGACACGCGTCATCATTTCCGCTGCTCGCTCCGAAGCTTAACGACCCGAAAACCGACATTGCTGGACGAACTTTCTGACGTGTTGGAACTGCGCGCCGCGACGCGATAGCGATTGCAATATGATTCGTGGCAAAGAAATGAGCCACCACGCAGTGAGCGATTGAGCGATGGATCACTCTGTAACGGATCGCGCGCCGCAGTGATGCGGTGATATCGGGGCGAGAAGTAATCCGCGCACCATTCCCAGACGTTTCCAGCCGCGTTGTGCAGGCCGTAGCCATTGGCAGCAAAAGCGTGGACGGGTGCGGTTCCGGCGTAACCATCGCCGGCAGTGTTGTGATTGGGAAAGTCGCCTTGCCAGATGTTGCAGCGGTGTTCGCCTGCAGGTGTCACCTCGTCGCCCCAGGGATAAGTCGACTGCTTCAGGCCGCCGCGCGCGGCCATTTCCCATTCGGCTTCGGTCGGCAGGCGCGTCCCCGACCATTGACAGTAGGCGATGGCGTCGTTCCAAGAGGCGTGCACCACCGGATGATCGAGACGATCTAGGACCGTGCTCGGCGGTCCCTCGGGCTGCGCCCAATAAGCGTGCGGCACCGGGATCCACCATGGCGTATCGGCGACCCGGCTACCGATCTGTCGCTTGAAATTCTCAGGCAGAAAGCCAGCGAAGACAAAGCTCCAGCCATACCGTTCCGCGTCCGTTGTGTATCCGGTGGCGCGGACGAAATCACCGAACTGCAGATTGCTGACCGCAAAGCACGCAATCTCAAATTCGCTGACGGTGACCTGCCGGACCGGACCTTCGCCGTCATCAGGAAACCGACTGTCTTCCGATCCCATCAGGAAGGTGCCACCGATTGGAGGGCTCCAGCGGCGAGGGACGACGGTTCGGCTCGGCTCAATCCGAGATGTTGGCGCAACAGAGCCTGTCGCTGCCGACGGATCGTCGGCAGGGCCCTGCGTGCAGCAACCAGGATTATGCTTATCCATTTCGGAATTCAGCGATGGGTATCGCGCTCCGCAGCTCGGGTTGCCAGTTACACGTTACTTCTGCTTCTCTTCTTCCCAGAAGGCGGTCCCGCCTTCCGCCTTCATCAATTCCAGAATCTTTTCGCGCGGGATGACGCCGCAACGTTTGGCCCAGGCATGATACTGCTCAGTCATGTCGCGGACACGATCCGGATGTTGCGCGGCGAGGTCGCGCATCTCGGTGCGGTCGGTCTCCATATCATAGAGTTCCCACGGCCCCGGATATTTTCGTACCAGCTTCCATTTTCCAATACGGACCGCGGCGTTGCCCTCGTGCTCCCAGAACAGCGGACCGCGACCGCCATAGGCGGAAGCAAACGATGGCACCAGGCTTTCGCCTTCGCAGGGCAGGATGGTGTTGCCGTTGTATTCCCTGGGGTAGGTCGAGCCGGTCACGTCGACGATGGTCGCCATGATATCGGGCAGTTGGCTCGGATTGTGGCGCAAGCCGCCTTTCTCCTTGATGCCGCGTGGCCAGTGCACGATGAAGGGCGTCGCAATGCCGCCTTCATGGATCCAGTGCTTGTAGAGCCGGAATGGCGTATTCGACAAATTGGCCCAAGCGGTTCCGTAACTCTGATAGGTATCCTCGGCGCCCGGCATCAGCGAAGGGTCGTTGCCGAGGCGAACCGGCTCGCCCTTGCGGGTTTTGGCCTTGGCGATCATCAACTGATCGACCAGTTCACGCGCGGTGACGCCCTGCGGAATATCTTCGGCGCAGGCGCCGTTGTCCGACAGGAAGATCAGCAGGGTGTTGTCGAGCTGACTGGTCTCTTCCAGGGCAGCAATGATGCGGCCGATGCCCTGGTCCATGCGGTCGATTTGTGCGGCATATACCTCCATGCAGCGCAAAGTCCATTCGCGGTGCTCGGCCTTGGTCCACGGTGGCTGGGTTGGATCGCGATCGGTCAATTGCCAGTTCGGATGAATGATGCCGTCATCGACCAGGCGCTTCAGCCGTTGCTCGCGCAGTTCGTCCCAGCCCGCATCGAACCTGCCTTTGTATTTGGCGATGTCCTCGTCATGGGCATGCAGCGGCCAGTGCGGCGCCGTGTAGGCGACATATTGGAAGAAAGGCGTGCCTGGGCTCGTCTGCCTATGTTGCCTGATATAGGCGACAGCCTGATCGCTAATGGCATCGGTATAGAAGAACGAAGGATCGTTCTCGGCCTCGTGCTCGATATTGTCGTTGCCGCGGGTCAGCGTATTCGGATGGTAAAAGCTACCGGCGCCGATAATGGTGCCGAAGAAATAGTCAAAGCCGCGCTGCAACGGCCATGCATCGGTCGGCTCGGTCAGGCTGGACGAAATGTGCCACTTGCCGCTGAGATAGGTCATGTAGTTGTTCTGCTTCAGAACCTCGGCAACGGTGACGCAACTCTTGTTCAGATTGCCGGCATAGCCCTCCGGTCCGTTGCTGTAGGTCAGGATGCCGATCCCGGTCTGATGCGGATGAAGCCCGGTCAGCAGCGAGGCACGCGACGGGCTGCAGCGGGCGGTGTTGTAAAACTGCGAATAGCGCAGGCCATTGGCCGCCAGCCGGTCCAGGTTGGGAGTCTGGATTTCGCCGCCGTAACAGCCGATATCGGAAAATCCCATGTCATCATTGAGAATGATCAGGATGTTGGGGCTGTCTGATGTTTTACCATTTGCCATGGTTATTGGTCCTTCGTGCAAAGTGGCGGGAGAGGGTGGTTAGGCATGACGCCTCGTCAGGTTGATGCTGAGGCGGAAATAGTCGGGCAGATAGACCGAGCGCAGCAGTTCGAGCGGACGCTCGTCCTTGCTCAGGGTCAGGCGTTCCATCGACAGCAGCGGGCTGCCGACCTTGACGCCCAGCAGCTTGGCGCTGGTCGTGTCGGCAAGCGACGCGCCGATCGTCTGGTTGGCTTCCTTGATGGCGTGTCCGAGTTCGTCCTCGAAAACGCTGTACATGATGATCGAAGTCAGGTCGCGCTTCTCGAGTTCCAGGCCGATATCCGGCGGATAGAAGGCGTGCTCGATGGCAATCGGGATATCGTCGGCGAGACGCAGGCGCTTGAGTTGCCAGACCGCGCGTTCCTTCAATTGGTCGCGGACGCCGGCATCGTGGCGATTGGTCATACCCTGTTGCAGGACCTTCGCGCCGGCCTGATAGCCGGCGTCGCGGATGGTCTCCGAAAAGCCCATCAACTTTCCGACCCAGTTTTCCGGCTGGTTGGAGCGCAGGAAGGTGCCGCGGCCCCGGGCGCGGGCGAACATGCCTTCGTTCACCAGCGGCGAGATGGCGTTGCGAATAGTGATGCGGCTGACGCCAAAATGCCGGCCGAGCTCGGCTTCGGTCATCAGGCGGCCGGTCTTGTCGATCAGTTCGCCATCCCTGACCTGGCGGCGAATGGTCTCGCGAACCTGAATGTGCAGCGGCAGGGAAGTGGCCGCAGCCGAGGACGCGGCATCGTGGATGGTCTCGGCCTTTTTGCGGATGCGCGCGGGCATTTTACAGTCGCCTTCTCGTGGCCGGGTCGAACAGATGAATGTCTTGCGGGCGGGCGGCGATCGAAATCACCGCGCCTTCGGGCGGGACGCTTTCGTCGCCGACGCGAATCCGCATCGCGGTTCCCGCGCAATCGAGGTCGAGCACCTTGGTATCGCCGAGATCTTCGATCAGCTCGACCCGGGCTTTGAGTCCGTCCGGCGCGATCCGCAGCGCGCCGGGACGAATGCCGACGACGACGTCGCGCTCGCCGGCGGCCTGCATCGCGGTCTTCAGGCGGTGACCGGCGATGATGACGTCGCCATCGGCAAGGCGGGCCGGCAACAGGTTCATCGGCGGGCTGCCGATGAAGGCGGCGACATCGATCGAATTGGGTTTTGCGAAGATTTCGGCCGGGCGGCCGACCTGTTGGATTTCGCCGGCCATGAACACCGCCATGCGGTCGGCCAGCGTCATGGCCTCTTCCTGATCATGGGTCACGTACACAGCCGTGACGCCGAGCGAGCGTTGCAATTTCTTCAGCTCGGCGCGGGTTTCCATGCGCAATTTGGCGTCGAGGTTGGAGAGGGGTTCATCGAGCAGGAACAGGCGTGCCTTGCGAACGATGGCACGCGCCAGCGCACAGCGCTGCTGCTGGCCGCCCGACAACTGGCCGGGTTTGCGATCGAGCAGATGCTCGATCTTGACCTTACGCGCGGCATCCTTCACCGCAACGTCGATCTCGGCCACCGGAAGCTTGGCCATTTCCAGCGGAAAGGCGATGTTTTCGTACACGCTCATGTGCGGGTACAGCGCGTAGCTCTGAAACACCATGGCAATGTCGCGGTCGCGCGCATCCGTGGCCGTGATGTCCCGCCCGTCGATGAAGACGCGGCCCGAGGTCGGCGCATCCAGGCCGGCCAGAATCCGCAGCGTCGTGCTCTTGCCCGAGCCGGATGGGCCGAGCAGCGCAAAGAATTCGCCGGGCTCGATGTCGAACGACACGCCCTTCAATGCGCTGAACTCGCCGTGCATCTTGACGATGTCTTCGAAACGTACCTGACCTCGACCGGTCATCGGCGGCCTCCGCCCTTGACGGCGCCAACCGTGAGGCCCTTGACGATATTCTTCTGGGCGATGATGCCGAGGATGACCACGGGCAGCATCGCCAGCACCGAGACCGCCGCGAGCTTGGCCCACAGGGTCTGTTCGACCGACACGAAATTGAACATCGCGACGGTGACTGGCCGCACGGTGTTGCCGCTCAGGACGACCGCGAACAGAAATTCGTTCCAGGCATTGAGGAATACGAATACGATGGTGACCGCGATGCCGCCGCGCACCTGCGGAATGATGATCCGCCACAGCGTCCGCATCCGGCTGGCGCCGTCGAGATAGGCGGCTTCCTCCATCTCGAAGGGAATGTCCTCGAAATAGGACACGAGCAGCCATATCGCGAACGGCAGCGAGAATGACAAATAGATCAGGATGATGCCCTGGTAGGTGTCGATCCAACCGATATTCCGCAGGATCAGGAAGTAAGGAATAATGATGCCGACCGGCGGCAGCATCTGGGTGGCGAGCACATAGAAGCCGGCGAATTTCTTGCCGCGAAAGCGCAGGCGCGCCAGCGCATAGGCGGCCGGCACCGCCATCAGCATGGTGATGACGGTAGTTCCGATCGAGATGACGAAGCTGGAGATCAGGTTCGGCAGGATCGATCCCGAGCCGAACAACACGTCGCGATAGGCTTCAAGCGTCGGCTGGAAGATCAGCTTCGGCGGATAGGCCAATACATCCTGATCGGTCTTGAGCGAGTTCAGCACGCTCCAGACGATGGGGAACACCCACGCCAGCAGGAAGATCAGCGTGATGATCATGGTCGCGACGAAGCGGAAGCGTTTCGCCGTCATTTTGCTCTCCGCAGTGCGAACAGAACGCCGGAGATCAGCAGGGTCACGATTAGCAGCGCGACGGCAAGCGCGGAGCCGTAACCGATCGACAATTCGGTAAAGGACTTCCGGTAGGCGTAGAGGTTCAGAATTTCCGTTGCGGTGCCCGGACCACCGCCTGTCACGGTGAAGATCGCGGCGAACGCTGTCAGGGCGACCATGGTCCGCATGATCACGACCATGACGATAGCAGGGCGGAGCAGGGGTAGCGTAATGCGCCGGAAGCGCTGCCATGCGCTGGCGCGGTCGAGCCGTGCGGCTTCGTAGATGTCTTCCGGGAGCGAAGCGAGGCTGGCCAGCAGCACCATGAACGCAAAGGGCGTCCACTGCCAGGTGTGGATCACGATCACCGAGATCATCGCGAGCAGGGGATCGCCGAGCCAGTTCTTGCTGCCAAGACCGGCATTGATGGCGAGGTAGTCGACGATGCCGAATTCAGGCGCCAGCATGAAGGTACGCCAGATCATGCCGACCACCGCCGGGGAAAGAACGACCGGCAGAATGGCGACGACGCGAAACCAGCCCTGGCCGCGCTTCATGTCCATCACCAGCAGCGCCAGCGCCAATCCCAGCGCGACCTGCAGCACGACGGTGGCGCCGGTATAGACCAGACTGACCAGCAGCGACGACCAGAACCGATCGTCGGTCAGCAGCGTGCGATAGTTTTCCAGTCCGACAAAGCCATCGGCGAATGGCATAGCTAGGTCCATCCGGAACGCGCTGGTTCCGATCAGGAACAGAAGCGGAAATGTCGTGGTTGCCAGCAACGCCATGAAGGCCGGCGCCAGCAATGCGGCCGCGAACCGGCGCTCACGCTGCGCCAGCACGCGGCCGAGATCGCTTGCGGCGGTCCCGGTCGCGATGCCTGCCGTCGCGGTTGCCGGCTTCACCCGGTCAGCCCCGCATCATTGGTTCGACGCGGCGCTGGGCGTCGTCGAGCGCCGCCTTGACGGTGGCCTGTCCCGACAGCGCCGACTGGATGGCGGTCGCCATGGTGTCGCCGATCGCCGGCCATTGCGGCACCCGCGGACGCCAGTCGACGTCGGTGTCGCCCTGCAGCGTGGCCATTGTTGCCTCGACGAAATTTTCGCCAAAGCCGCTCATCAGCTTGACGTATTCAGCGTCCTTCCAGATCGAGGTCCGGTTGACGCCCGAGCGCTTGGTGGGTCCGGCGAAACGGTGCGCCGTGCGTGCCTGGGTTTCCGCGCTCGCAGCCCACTGGATGAACAGCCAGGTTGCTTTCTTCTTCTTTTCGGTCTGCGCGGCATTGATCGGGAAACCCCAGTTCCAGATCGAGCTCACGCGCTTGCCGGAGGGTCCCTTCGGCCAACGGGCATAACCGACCTTGCCGATCACCTTCGACTTCTCGGGGTTGTTGATCACGGAAGCCGAGGAGTGGGCGTCGATGTAGCTTGCGAGCGTGCCTTGTGAGAAGGCATCCGCAATATCGGGCCAGTTCCAGTTGGCCGCGGCCGTTGGTGCGGACTTGCGCATCAGATCGACATACCAGGACAGCGCCTGTTCGGCTTCAGGTCCGTTTACCGTCAGCTTGCCGCCCTTGAACCATTCGCCGCCGAACTCGCGGAAGATCGAGGGATAGATGTACATATTCTGCCCCGCGCCGGCGACGCCGCGAAGCGCCGTTCCCCAGACGCGATCGTTGGGCGTGTTCAGCGCCGCGGCGTTCGAGACGAACGCCGCCAAGTCGTCGGCGGGTTTCAGGCCCTTCGCGTCGTAGAGATCCTTGCGGTAGACTTGGATGGTGACTTCGCCGTCGTAGGGCACGCCATAGAGCTTGCCATCGACGCTGTCGGCGGCGCGCCAGGCCGGAATGATGTCGTCGAATTTGAACCAGTCGGCATCGGTCAGTGATTTGTCGTTGAGGTAACTGTCGAGCGGCTCGACCCATTTGTTCGCGGCATAGAGCGAATAGTACATGGGGTCGGCGGCATGGGTGGCATAGGTGCCGGTCTTCGAGGTGAGGTCGATGACGGCCTTCTGCCGGATCTGCGCCGGCGGAATTTTCTCGAAGCGAACGTCGATTCCGGTCAGCGTCTTGAACTGCGGCGCGACCGTGATCAGGTTTTCAAAATAGCTCGCTGGGATAACTGCAACCGTGATGGTTTCGCCGGATGCCTGCTGCCAGTCGATCTTGGCCGCTTTGTAGGGCGCGAGGTCGGCCTCCTGCGCCGTGGCCTGCCGTAGTAATACCGCGGGCCCGAGGCCGATCAGCGCTGCCGTGCCCGTCTTGAGGAAAGTCCGCCGTGTTGGCCTGAATGACTCCATTTCCGTCCTCCCTGGCTCCGGCTTTTGCCGGTTAAGTTAGGACATTTGCTCAAATGTTATAACATGTCAAACTAGGCGTTTTGCGGCGCTCATGACCAGTCGCGGGGAACGAACAGGAGGAGGAAACAATGATCAAATATCTGGCGTCGCTGTCGCTCGCGGGCGCGTATCTTTCGACCGCCCCGGCACTGGCCGCAGACCCCGACATCACACATCCCGATCGCACTAATCGACCCATCGCGCTCCGACATGACCGCCGAACTTAACCGGCTTTCGGCGACGATTATCGGATTTTCGGGGACGGGCTCGATTACGGCCGAGTAGAACGCGCGCGTGGGTTTCGGGCGCAACGCCTACATCGACTCGACAAGGTAGAGGGCCGCAATCTCAACCCGATACTGAATTCGACCCTGCAGGACGTCGAGCTGAAAAAGCCAAAGGCCGAGATTGCCGAGGAGCTCCGGCGCGGCGTTCCCCCTGAACAAGTCGATCATGACTCGCAAGGCGGTCCGGGTCGCAAGCCAGGCGGACGCGCTCTTTTGCAACGTCGACACGCTCGAAGCGAGACATATAGCTGACCTAATCGGCAGCGCTTTCCTGATCCCGCTGTTCGAGGTCGGCGTGTCGATCCCCACCAAAAAGACGCCGGATGGCGGGCAGCCATCGCGGATGTCTGCGGCCGTATCGATTGTGCTCAGTCGGGCCGATCGACGTTGGGCGATCGCGGCGTCTAACGCCGGATTTGCTCCGGGCCGAGTATTTGCCGAATGCGTTCCCGGAGGCGTTTCGCGCGGAAGTTGAGGCAGGCTGAATCAATGGCATCGTCGAGGAAGCGCCGTCGGTAATCACAATCAATATGCGCGCCTCGGCAGCTTGCGCGAGTTCATCGCGCGCGCATATCCGTTCCGCTTGGATCCGAACGAGAACGGGAAAACGTCGGATGTTTCCGGTTCTCGATCTTGACCCAGGGCCGCGGACGATAGCACCACTCGCGTCTTAGACCTAGCCTCGATCGAGACCACAGGAGGACAGGAATCTCGTTGAAGTATCCAGAGTTCGGGCTGGGCGAAGAGACCCCGCCCGGCCTCAAACTTCGCAAGGGTTCGCTTTAGGGACAATTCACTAGGGTGACGCTCCGGATATGCTTGGCCTGCCTTGAGGTAGTTCCACCTCGGTACGGCGGAATGTGGGAGCGTAATTCAGATCGTATCGGCAACCGATTTTTCATGGCGCGGTAAGTCTCGTTGCGCTCGATGAGATAGTTTCCTGGCGCTCGGTCTTGAGAGGGACCTGATTGTCCACCGGGACTTGGCCGTCTCCGGTCCGATGTATATCACGCGGTCCGTTCTTCCGACGAACCAATAGACAAGGATCGCACTGACCATCAGGATGCCAACGATCGCAAGATTACGGACATCGGTGCCAGAGCACGGCTCCAAGTCAGCCGACCACGACGGGCAGGTCACCCCACAGATGGATCAGCCGACGGTGAACCCCAGAACCCGCCGTCTCAACATGCAAAGGACCGGTTCGGACTTCGATGTCATTCAGAGCCGTTTACCTTGGGGCGAGTGCGTCGCAGTCGCACTCGACAGCTCTCTCACAACAGAGTTCCGTGCCCCGCCTACTTCATACTGCGCGAACCGAACTAAGGAATTTGGAGACTTCGACTTTCAGACGATTGCTGTCGCCTGACAGCATTTGAGCGGCCGACAACACTTGAGAGGAGGCAGAGCCAGTCTCACCTGCACCCCGCTGAACATCGGTGATGTTTGCCGAAACCTGTTGGGTTCCCTGTGCGGCCTGTTGGACGTTTCTAGAAATTTCCTGCGTAGCTGCCCCCTGTTCCTCAACTGCAGCCGCGATGGTCGAGGATATTTCCGACAGTCTCTCAATGGTGCAGCTAATCTCTTTGATGGCGGTAACGGACTCTTCCGTTGCACCCTGGATGCCGGCGATCTGTTGGCTGATCTCGCCCGTAGCCTTGGCTGTCTGCTCAGCCAACGCCTTGACCTCGGAAGCCACCACCGCAAAACCGCGGCCAGCGTCACCGGCGCGCGCGGCTTCGATAGTGGCGTTGAGCGCGAGCAGGTTGGTTTGACCTGCGATGGTGTTGATGAGATCAACAACGTCACCGATCCGGCCCGCCGCCTTTGACAGCTCGCCCACGCGGTCATTAGTAACGCGGGCCTGGTCCACAGCTTCATTGGCAATCCGTGCGGATTCCTGCACCTGCCGGCTGATTTCGGTAACGGAGGAAGATAACTCCTCCGTTGCTGAGGCGACCGACTGGACATTAGCCGAGGCTTGGCCGGAGGCGGCAGCGACCGTGGTTGTTAGTTCCTGCGAACGTTCGGCGGTGGCGGTAAGCGTCACCGCTGATGCTTCAAGCTCTGTGGAGGCCGAGGAAACCGCTTCGACGATTTCGCCAACCGCGCTTTCGAACTGATCTGCAAGCTTGACCATGTCCGTCTTGCGCTGCTGCACCGCGATCTCGTCCTGCCTTCGCTTGGTCTCCGCTTCGTCGCGCGCCTTCTGCTCCGCGACGACCTTGAATTTCTCGACTGCACCGGCAATGCCGCCGACCTCGTCCTTGCGGCCGAGGCCAGGAAGTACCACGGCGAAGTTGCCCCCGGCGAGTTCATCCATCGCAGCCGTCAAGGCACGCATGGGCCTTACAATGGTCATAAAGGAGAACAGCCACGTGCCAAGCAGCATGAGCATTGCGCAGATGCCGACAGCTAGGCAAACGCGCTCGGCAGCTACCATCTCGCGAGCCGCTTCCGCATTTTCTTCTTGAACCCTGTGTTTGGCGAAATCAGCCACTTGGTTGGCAACCTGTTCCAATTCGGCGGCGATCGGCAGGGTTACTTCTCGGGCTATGCGCACCGCCTCATCGTTCAGTTTGGCGATCTTCTGGACCCCATCAGGCGATCCCGCTGTACCTGCTCCAATCGCTTCCTTCCGCAGCGCTGCAATTTGCTGCGCCCCCTTGAAATAATCGCCAGCTTTCGCCTTGAGGTGCTCTATGCGTGCCCGATTATCCGCGGAGTGCGATAGTTTAAGCATCTCATCGGCGTACGTCAGCATCGACTTCAGCCGCGCGCTCAAATACTCGTTAGCTTTCTGAAGATCCATCGGCGTGGTGGCGAGCCTAAGATCCCGAGTCCCCGTTTGCATACCGCGGATCGAAGCTTTTGCATCGATGGCATCGCGCGCGATGATCTGTTGCTCAAGGGCACTCTTGTACGTGCTCTTGATAGCACTATTGCCAATCAGCTGGCTGGCGATCATTGATCCTACCAGCAGTGCGGCGGCTACGGACGCGAGGGCGAGCTTTGTCCCGATCCGAAGATTCAGAATCCATTTCATAGTGTCCCCCATTGATGTTCAGTGGAAATGGCGCCGGAAATACCCCAACCGGGAGAACGGTGCGTTCGCTGTTTTGTGGAAGCCTACCGTCAATCTTCGAGGTTAGTCTTAACGACCGGTGGGTATAATTACGGTATGGCTCATCTAACCGCCTGAAAACATGCACGTTTCGCGTGCCATCGAAAAGCGACGCACGCCAAGATCACGCCTCTTTCTTTAAACGAGCTACTTCAGACCGCCGGGGCGACCGATCGAGTCTTGATCCAGCGGACGCATCGTGTTTGCGAAGCTGCTTTTGGGAGCTATGAAATCCTCCTGCACGAGAGTTGTTCGTCAAACTTAACTTCGCTTTTGATCAACACCATCGCTTTGATTTTTTGGACGCCAAGTCGCTGCCGCGTTGCGTTTTGGTGAGATGGCTCGCGGTTGCGAAACGTGCTCCAGCTTTCGGCCCGGCAACCAGCGATTAGTCAGCTGTCAAAACGTCTGGGTAATCTTGCTCAGGCGAGGGGGGCGATCCGGGTTAAATCCGGAAGCGCGGGCTGTGTGTTCGATCATTCGATAAGCCGGAATGAGCATGGTGATCGGGTCGGTGGCGGGATCATCCTCGGCCAACCAGGACAGCGAGCCATGCGGTCCGCCGCATAGATGTAGCGCGACCTTTTGCTTTCGCAGTTCCTCTGTCAGGGCGTCGACCGAGGCCGCCGTTTCGTCCATGAGGCGCATCATGACAACCGGCGTGCGCCATGATAGCGCGGCGCGCGGTCCATGCTGCAGCTCGGCAGCGCTCAGACCAATGGAAGGTAGGCGCAGGACTTCCGAAAGTTTGAGGGCGATCTCCCGCGCCGAGCCTAGGCCTAGGCCTCGCGCTGCCACAAACACAGCTGATGCCTTGGCGAGATCATCGGCAATCTTGAGCCAGTCGAGCGCAAGTGCGCGGTGCAGGCGCTCCGGCAGCCTGTCGAGAGCTGACCGAAGCGCAAGATCTTCCGCCAGTTCGGCAACAAGTCCGGCGCCAGCTGCCATCGAGCCTAACACGGTCTTGGTCGCGGCGACGGAGTGCTCCTGGCCGGCGTCGATCGGAATGACGAATTCCGCTTCGTCAGCCACTGGCGACGACGTCGCATTGACGATGGCGATGGTGCGGGCGCCCGCGGCGCGCGCCGACTTGGTCGCCGCGACAAGATCCGGGCTGCGCCCGGATTGCGAAATGACGATGAACAGAGCATCGCGCAGCATCAACCGTGTCCGAAATGCCGTGATCACCGAAGGGGCGCTGGGCGAAACGGGGAGACGAAGCCGCGTCTCAATAAGATATCTTAAGTAAACTCCGGCATGCCCAGAGCTTCCCCGGCCGCATACGACGCACAGGGGGACTGAGCCAATCCCAACTCGCTGTGCGATGTCGCGCGTGGCGGAGCGGGTACGAACAATTTTGGCGACGACATCTGCGCTTTCACCGATTTCGCTCGCCATCGCGGAAGTGGTCACGGCGCAACGGCTCCGCCTTGCTTGTGCGCAGCCCCTCCTTTGGGATGCCGGTCATGATCCCTGGCGAGTTCAGCAAACACTCGCCGCAGGTTGCCGTCACAGCTTTTTAAAATGGTCTCGGCATCAACCCTGTCGACGCCCAGCGCCAGAAGGCCTGCCGTCTTGATGTCTCCCTCGGCCTGCTCAAGCCAGCGTGCCGCATGCGACGGATCACATTGCGCGATTTGCGCCACCATGGCCTCGGCGCGCCGCTTCAGCTTGGCATTGGTCGGCTGCATGTTCACCATCATGCCACGGTACACCCGGCCAAGGCGCAGCATGATACCTGAGGAGATCAGGTTGAGCACAACCTTCTGCGCGGTGCCCGCCTTCATCCGCGTGGAGCCCGCGATTAGTTCGCGGCCGGTCTCGATCAGGATCGGAAACTTTGCCGACGTCAGCAGTGCGGTGCCGGGATTGTTGGCAACACCGATCGTCACTGCACCGAAAGAGCTTGCCTGCTGTAGGGCGGCGACCGTGAATGGCGTTGTCCCGCTGGCGGCCACGGCGATCACCGCGTCGTGCGGTGTGAGCCGCGTGGCATTGATCTGCGTGACCGCATCGTCGACGTCATCCTCGGCACCCTCGATGCTGGTGACGAACGCGCTGTCTCCGCCGGCGACGATGAAGCGGACGCGCTCGCTGGGCCAGGCGAAGGTCGGCATCAGCTCGGCGCCGTCCTGAACGGCCACCCGGCCCGAGGTGCCGGCTCCGATATACACAATGCGTCCATGATCACCCAGCGCCGCCTTGGCCGCTTCGGTCGCCGCAGCGATCGCGGGAAGGGCATGGCCGATCGCTGCGACTGCCGCAAGCTGGCCCTCCCACATAGCTTCCATGGCTGACGTTAGCGACCATGCATCAAGATCGGCAAAACGGGGATCGACTTCTTCGGTGGCCATTTCGTTGATCCATTCGCCATCAAACGCGGAACTGCGAAGCCTGTTCATGGTCAGTTTCTCTCTTAGGTAGGTCAAGTCGCCGTCGTGCCACCAGTAACGCGCCGGCCGCCGCATCCGCGTCAGGACACTTCAGGCGGGCGCGCAGGTCAGGCGTCAGCCAAGGCGTAATGGCATCCGCGAGCCCGCCTACCAACGAGAGCCGGTCAATTCCTCTCGCCAGGAACAGATCAAGCAGATCGCCAATGGCATCCGCCGCGCGTTCGACAACGCGACGGCCGACCGGATCGCCCTGATTGGCGTGCCGCATCACGATCGGCGCGAATGCAGCGTAGTCTGTGGCCCTGGCTTCTTCAGACCAAGCCACCGCCTGATAAGGATCATGGTCGAATGCGCCCAACACCTCTGAAAGCAACGGGGTCAGCTCGCCGCGGCGATCCGCTGCCCGCAGCGCCAGTCGAACTACCTGCAGGCCGATGTCGGCCCCGCTGCCTTCGTCCGACACGGGAAAGCCGTAACCGGCGAGACGGATTTCGCGGCCGTGGATCAGGCCGACACCGACCGAGCCGGTGCCGGCTACCACGATGGCCCCGTCCGCGCCGCTATGGGCGCCGAGACAGGCCGCCAGGCCGTCGCTGATGAAGATGACGGACGCAAAGGGATGCGCGATCTTGTTGAGCGCCGCTTCGGCGCCCCGGCGGCCAAGACCGGCAAGGCCAATTCCGGCGTGCATCCGCGCGAAATCCTCGCCCGTCAGTCCGGCCTGTGCGGCTGCCGCTTCAGTGGCCTCCATGATGGAACGCCAGGCCTTCTCGAAGCCAATTCGCGTCGTGGCAGGCCCCGAGGTGGCTAACCCGAGTACGTTGCCGTTTTCGTCCTCGATCCGGGCGCGGCAGCGGGTTCCACCGCCGTCAATGCCGAGATACATGGTACCTTTTGTTTCCATGGAAGGTTAACACCAAGGTTTCGCTCCGGGTCCCTCCCAAAGACCCCTAGTGAACATATGAGTCTTGTACTCGCCCCACGAGTTCGTGACTGCCACTCTCGGATCAACACTAATGGGCCAGGTTAGTTCTTCCTCTCTCACGATTGCCGCGCAGCACATCTTTGATGGTGCCGACATGCGCGGGCCGGGGTCGGTCAGGATCTCGCAGGGGCGGATTGAAAGCATCGCCTTCGGCCAGGTGGAGGCGCACGCCACCATCCACGCTCCCGCAGACGCGATCCTCGCACCCGGCTTCATCGACATTCAGGTCAACGGAGGCGGGGGCGTTCTTCTCAACGATCAACCAACGGAGGCTGGCGTTCGACGCATCGTTGACGCGCACCGCAAGGAGGGCACCACGGGCTGCTTGCCGACCCTCATCACCGATCGCAGCGAGGTCATCGAGCGATTGGCTGCAGTCGCCCAGGCTTGTCTGAAGGTTCCCGGCGTTCTCGGCTTTCATCTGGAAGGACCGGCCCTCAACAGGACTCGCAAGGGCATTCATCCGGAAGCCGAGATACGGGTGCCCGATCGGCGCGATCTCGCCGCGATCAAAAGTTTTGGAGGCCGCGGCCGCTCCGTCGTGACCTTGGCCCCGGAATGCGTGCCTGCATCCATGATCGATGAACTGATCGGCGCCGGATTGCGTATCGCGGCCGGCCACAGCGACGCCACCGCAGCCGAAATCGGGCAGGCGGTCGATCACGGTCTCTCGGGGGTGACCCATCTGTTCAATGCCATGTCGCAGTTGAACGCCCGGGAGCCGGGCTTGGTGGGCGCTGCGCTTGACGATGACCGGCTGTTTGCAGGGATCATCTGCGACGGTATCCACGTTGACCGCGCCGGTTTGCGTGTTGCCTTCCGCTGCAAGGGACGCGATCGATTGATGCTGGTCACCGATGCCATGTCACTGGCGGGCACGAACGACCGGCAATTCATGCTGCAAGGAACGCCGATCACGTTGCACGAAAATCGCGTGACTGGCCCCGATGGTACACTCGCGGGCGCTCACCTCACCATGATCGAGGCGGTGCGCAACGCTGTTGCGCTGCTCGGAATCTCCCTTGTCGATGCCCTCATCATGGCCTCTCGGACGCCCGCGACATTTCTAGGTCTTGAGTCTGAGCTTGGACGAATCGCGCCCGGATACCGTGCGGACCTTGTCGCCTTCAGTCCGAACTTTGAAGTCGTCGGTACATGGATAGGTGGCGTCGGTTCGATGTCCGAGCCGAGCGAGACTTCTCACCGAGGTTAGATGCGCAATCATCCCATCATCGTGCAAAAATATGGCGGTGTCTGCCTTGAAACACCGGCGAAAATTCGCGCGGTTGCGCGCAGTCTCGCCGACCTCCATGGCCGTGGTCATCGTGTCGTGGCGATCGTCTCGGCCATGGGCAAGACCACCGACCAATTGATTGATATGGCTTATCAGGTAAGCCCGACTCCCAATCGACGCGAACTCGACATGCTGCTAACGACCGGTGAGCGCATCAGCATGTCTCTGATGAGCATGGCGCTTTCCGACCTCGGCGTGCCCGCGATCAGCTTCACCGGCAGCCAGGCCGGTGTGATGACCGACGGCTCCCATTCCTCCGCACGCATTGTGGATGTACGGCCCATTCGCGTGCGTGAGGAACTTGATCGTGGACGCGTCGTGGTGCTGGCAGGATTTCAGGGCGTGAACCCGGCGACCAGGGAAATCACCACCCTCGGCCGGGGCGGCAGTGACACGACGGCCGTTGCGATGGCCGCTGCGCTGAAGGCCGAACGCTGTGAAATCATCAAAGATGTCGACGGAATTTGTTCGGCCGATCCGCGCATCGTGCCGGAAGCAAAGCCCCTGCGGCAAGTGGACTTCGCATGCCTGTCCGAAATGTGTTTCTGGGGTGCAAAGATCCTGCATTTTCGCAGCCTGGAGCTGGCGCAAAGTCAGGATGTGCCTCTGGTTCTGAAGCAGTGGGGCGGCACTGAAAATAGCACTCAAGTAATGAAAGAGGTTACAGGCATGGAAGACGGAAAGATTCTGGCCGTTAACTCGATGGCTCGCATTGAGCACGTGGAGATCGATTCCCAAGATCTCCATCACGGTTTCGATAAATTCGCGCAGCATCTCAAGCGGAATGGCCTGTCCTGGCCGCAGCTCCTGGCCGCGAACTTCGCGGTTGGAAAAACCATCATGACCATGGCCTGTGATACAGAGTGGCTCGACGCCCTGTTGCTCACGCTGGAGGGAAATAAGGATCTGCGCCAGCAGCGCGAAGCCTCAAGTTCGGTGAGTCTCACGTGCTCCGGCGGCGTTTCGTCGGAATTGCCTTTCAAGGCGTTGCAGGTCCTCGGACTTCACGGGATTGTGCCCGACAAGTACGTGTTGTCGCCGCACTCTGTCAGTCTGCTTGTGCCTGTGGAGAACCGGGAGGCCGCGGTGAAGGCGTTGCATTCCCTTGTCCAGCAAACATAGGTTTGAGAAGCAGGGTCTGTTTATTGTTAGCTTCTAAGTCGGTAACGAGAATCACCGTGGCACAACGCAGACGCAACGCTGAGATTTGCGATGTTAGTGGTGAGAGCAGACGTGGTTCTGAGTGCTGTGATATAAGTTCTTCGCTCTCCCAACTTCATATCGAAGCGAACAATCGTTTTGATCCACTGAGCCTCTCGCGGCCCTCACAGGCTTGAGGTCTGTTAAGGGCTGGGGCGGACATCGACAGTAGCCGACTACGTCCGCTACGACGATTCGATTGGTTCTCACACCGACCGATTACACAAAGACGATCGAGTTGGTAACCGTGACTGATGCCTGCGCCACGGCTATTGCTTACCAACGTGCGGCCGGAGTCTGTCGAGAATGAGGAGATGCAAGAACTAGGGCCTGCAGCCGTCGATCTTCTCACCATGGCAACGTCAAGTACGACTGCGCCCAAGGAATGAGATAGCAGAAAGGGTCGGTCGACTAGGGCGGCGACCTGCACTCTTTTTGTGGACCCGGCGAGCGCAATGCTAATGAGAGAATACGCGTTCAACGAGTCCCGATACGCATCTAGATGCGGCCACGCTCACTTGCTTCGGGAGTTCCACCCGGTGACTTAAAGTCTCCGGATCTGCCGATTGTTGATGCCGGCCCATTCTTGGCCTCTATCCGAAAATTTTCGTTCAAGGCAAAGAATCCAGACAATACCGCAATGACCAAGCCGGCCAGCATTAGCAGTACTCTTCGCCGGGTCATCGACGGCCCCTGCACTGTTCCCGGTAACGGCGGCAGTTTCCTTCGCCCCGTTCACCCAGCTTGTCCTTATTGAGACAAGCCGCTTTCAATTCGCCGCACACGTCCCGGGCGACTGGTCTTTGGCAGGTTTCACGATAGGTGCGACAATTACCTTCCCCACGCTCGCCTAGCCTATCTTTGTTTTCACAAGCTTGGCGTAATTGCTCACATTGCCCGCCGCCTCGTCGGGCTCGACCATCGTCCACTCGTACCCCGCCTGGTTCAATTTCAATGGACCGCGAAAAGCCGGCGATTGGGAAAAAGAGAGCAGCCGCAGCTGTTATGCTCAATACGTTGCGCATAAGAAGGCCCTCGCTCTGAGAAAGCTTCCCAGGTTCAGGTGCCAATCCTTTCTGTCAGCTCATGCGATGCCGAGCGAGCAGTGCCGAGCTTTCGAATAATTCTATTTAGAATGTCCTGGATGGCCGATTGTTCCCGACTGGGCAAAATCTATGTGACGGCCGTGAATGCAGAACGACCGTGTAAACGGCATTGTGGAGGCTACTGGAGGCACAGATTGCCGTCTCTTCCCACTCAACAGTCGTCTTAAGTTCCGAACACGAAACTCGCGGAGCCCAGTTCAGATATTCTAATCACTTCCTCGCCGCAGTTTACCCCCTAAATCTCCACATCTAGCCTCTATCCGAGCGCCATTTCCCAAACGGATGGATTTAATGCGATCTCGCCACCGCTTTGCTTGCCGCCTTTATTTTTACCGTCGATTTTAATCAGGAACGTTTCGACGCCCAGAAGTGGGCTGGATCGCTTGTTGAAATTTCCACCGTTCCAAACATAGACCCAAACAAGATTGAAACCGACAACAAGGGTGTAGCAGTTTCGACCAGGTCGACGTCTTCTGACTCTGCTTCGCCGCTTTATGCCGTGCCTGTTCTAGACGAGACATGGGATCGCACCAACAAATGAAAGAGGCCACCATCTGAGGCGGCCCCTCAATCCCGGTTTGCGGAACCGGCATTATCGCATGTGCAGGCTTATCGATGGCTTCGACATTACCGGCTGGTGCACGGCGTCCACAGACGGCCGCCCAAGCCTTGCAAGTACTTTTCGGCGGCATCGATTGCCATACTAAGCATACTACCACCGCTGACGACATCGAGTTCGTTGATGCTCAACTCAGAGGCTTGGTCATGTCTCTCTCCTGCCGTTCCATTATTTATGAACGGGGTCAGTCGGGCGGTCGGTCGAACGGCGAAGGTCGCCGGGCCCTCCAAAGAGGCCACGAAGCCAGCTGATAATGCCCCCGGCGCTGATCGTCTCCAGTTCGGCATCCGTCAACGCGTCGATTTCCGAGTACGAAATTTCGTCTTTTGAATTGATCATTGCAGTTCTCCTGTTTGCTGGGGAGGGCATCCCTCAATCCGTGGTCGGAGAGTACCCGGGCTCCGTTGCACCGACTGTGCTGAACGTCACACAGACATCACACTTCAAATGAGGCCACTGCATTTCAAACTGGGCGCTTGGGCGGAGTTACCGTGATGCCGGCCTCGTGACATGCGAGGATCTGGCTGCTGAAGTAGCCGATCGGCAACCGCCTCGAGCGTCTCGGTCTCGAGAACGGCCTTAGCTTTGCATGGCCGTATTAGCCAGTTGAGCCCGATCTGAGCCGCTGTTCGTTCCTCATGCGTCACAATCCACGGCGACATGCATACTGTAGCCGACGACGCCGGAACCAAGGCCACTCGTCGCCATCGATCGACTGTCGGGATCGGCAGAGAGATTTGCTAGTCGGGCGCCGCGAGCATCTGCTTCTCATAGACGGCAATGATCAGGAGCGAGCCGGCCCAATAGCCACATGACCTCGACCTTGCGGCCGCCTCGCGCTCGAGCCGCCTGCTCTACTGCACCCGGTAAACAGTTGATGGCGGTCTAGGCATACGCTCTCTCACCTTCTTTCGCGACCAAACTATTGAGAGGAGAGGAACTGAGCCGCGCCAAATTGTTTTTTTTCTTATCGCCGTTCTGTTTGTTATCTTGCCGCCGGCTGACGCGGCATGACGGCGCGGCCCTCGGTCGTGCACTCGCTCATCAGCTTCCTTGTCCCCGAAGGAAATTCTAACCGAACGGGTGGCCGTCGCGTCCGCGCGTGCGCAGAAGCGACATTCCAACGGGCTGCGGCCTGCATTGGAGAAACCACCGAGACGAAGCCCAAGCCTCACTCCCCCAACAAGCAGCACGCTCTCATCGCAAGTACGGATCCTTCCGGGCGCGTCTCCGGTCAGTTGGTGGAACAAACCTTGACCGTCTTCAGCCGGTCTCGGCTTCCGTGCGCGACTTGTAGACGGTGCCGGAAGGGCTGACGATGGTCGTCTGACTTTTTTGTCGACGATCGTGCACTTGTTTGTCTTCACGTCTTGAGCGATGTAGAATTCGTCTGCCGCCAAGGCGGGAGTAGCGAATGCGCAATGATACCCGCCGCCGCAATCAATCTTTCATGAGTTTCCCTAAACGAAAGCCGGCGTTTTCGCCGGCGCGAGGCAACGGGAAATTCGGCATTCGTTTCTCGTCGGGGAACCTTGCCGGTCGCGTAGATCCGGTTCACGCCGCGGCATCGAAGGCCGCCGATTTCTTGCTCGCCTTCTGCCGCCCGCGCTCGATTCCGTCTTTGAGGCAACGACGAGGCCGCGCTATGCCGCACGCCGGTGGGGCCCTACAGCTCCATTCACGATTGCCTGAAACCTCCAGGAGTTTGGGTTTGAAAAGCTGGCGAGACGCCGGCTTCAATTTTCGGAGTTCCGGGTCTTCCTTGACGCTGCCGGGGTTAGAATTTACGGCAATCTTGAGTATGAGCGTCGACCTTAGGTCCTGAACAACTGAGCGTTGCAGCAACGTCCTCGGCCCAGAGCTCCCTCATTATCCGCTCCGCGTAGCGGAGCTCTCCAACAGAGGGCCCAGCGCGTCGCCAAGGCTCCGGCCCTATCGTTAACCGAGAACCTTGACCGACCAGCGAAACGCGGCGTCTAGTTGCCGAAGGACCCTCCACTTTGTCGGTGTTCATCACCACCAAATGCCAGTATGGGCGCGTCCTGGCGTACAGCCTGTTCTATCTGTTGCTGGCGTTTAGCTCTTTCTGCCTGCCACCTTGCTTTGCGTTCGGCATATCGCTTGCGACGTTCCCGCTGTTCCGCTTCAGCCATTCTGATTTCCATCTTCTGGACCTGCTTTTCGGCGGGCGGCTGGGCTTCCTTCACCGGCTGTATCTGTGGCAGTGTTGACGGTTGCGGCCCAACAGCAATCTGTCGCGGTGGCTGCGGCGCAGCAGCAATCTCTTGCGGCGGCTGCGCTGCCTCAGCAGTGGAGGGCAAGACTACTCGAGCTGGTGATGGAGGTTCCGCTGAAACTCGGTTCTGATACCCACTCGATTCCGTTAGCGCTGATTTGGCCATCATAAGCCCGCCGCCAAAGCCTGCGCTGAGGATGATGAAAGTGGTTCCCATCCCTGCGAAGAAAATACCCGCGTTAGATGCCATGGCGGCGTCTCCAGTGATAAATAATGAACTCAGGAATATCCGGATATGTTCCAGTCGGGAAAAACTGGTAACGGCCTCTATTTGAATAAGGGCGTGTGAGGTCGCATTCCTGGTTCATGAGGGGAGGCTGCGACGCGAGCGTCGGTGGGAAGCGCTGCGATCGCTACAGGGCGAGAAGGCGATCGGGCACTGAACCTTTAGACAAGGTGGGCCCGAGGCCGGCATGAGCTGCGTTGGGTTCCGTTGGACCAGGGGCCTCGTATTGGCGGAGATACTGCTGCGCCATCCGCCTTGCGGTGAACCTCTTCTCGAAATGCCTACGCACCTGACACCGATCGAGCTCGGAAAGCCTTCCAATCGCCTGGATGGCTCTGCTTCCCCGATACGACAAAGCCGGTGATGCCGTCGTCGACGGCCTCCGGCACGAGCCGGGCATCGACCAGCCACGCTACCTCGCGCGCTTTTTCCATTTTTTCCGTTGTCAATAATCCCGAAAGCGGCCGGAAGTTGCCTCGCCTGATGGCGTCCTAGAGAATGAATTCGATGAACGCCTGTTCATCCCGGCGCGATTTCGGTGGCGCTCAACCACACGGGCAGGCGAGCTTGCCCGTGAGCCCAAAGCGCTCCGACCGGGAACAAGTGGCAACGGCCGCAGTTTTGCAACTTGTCGCATTCAGCGGCTGGAGAAAATCGATGAGAAAATTGATCTTGGCGGCTGCGGCCGTCGCTTTGCTGTCGACCGGCGCAACGGCGCAGACCACGGTTACCACTGGCGCCTCGCGCGCCGCAGTTCAGATCGAGCCGGAGGCTCGTACCAGGATCAAGAGCTATGTGACTGAACACAAGCTTCGTCCGGTTGCGGTTAAGGAGCGCATCGCCGTCGGCGCAACCGTGCCGAACGATGTCGAGCTGGTGGCGGTGCCGTCCGACTGGGGGCCGTCGCTCACGAAGTATCGATATGTCTATTCGAGCAACCGCGTTCTGCTGGTGGATCCTGGCAGCCGCGCGGTAGTGCAGGAAATCGACTGACGTAAGCTTGCTGCCTGCGTTAGCAGGCAGCCATTTCCCAAGATCGCAAGCGATTCGCGATTAGAGGGCAGCAGTGGCCGTCGTCATGACACGCGTTGTGCGGGCGGTCGCAAGGACGAAGTGTGTTAGGCTCGTATCTTTGTCGTCGGTATGGAAAGGCGAGCTGCACGGCCGTTCATCAATTAAAATTCGGATGCCGCTCGGCTTCGCGCGGAACCCAAGCCGTCCTACCGGTTGAATGTTCCAAGAAAACAGGAAGGATTCGACCATGAAGAAAGCTGCATTGGCGCTAGCTGCGGCTTGTCACCATTGGCGTCACTGTGGCGTCGCCGTCACCAGCTGAAGCACGGTGGCGTGGTGGCTGGGGGCCGGGTATCGCTGGCGGCCTCATTGGTGCAGCCATCATCGGTGGCTTAGCTTCTAGTTCCTACGCCTATGGGCCAGGCGATGGATACTACGGCTATCCATACGCCAGGGGCTACGCGCCGGCCTATTACGACGGCTATGGCTACGGTCCTTATCCGTGGGGCGGCTACACAACCGCCTATTACGGCGGGTACGCGCCGGCCTATTACGGCTATCGCTACCGCCGCGTTGTTCGACCGGCATTCGCCTTCTACGGCGGCGCCTATCCCCGGCGTATGTACCATCGCCACCACTGGTGAACAGGCTCGTGCCGCCAGGCTGGCGCGCGATAGCTGGCGCCGAGCCTTTGGTTCTGGCCCGCTAAAAGCGATGATTTAACCTGGAACCGTGGTGTCATGGTCATGAGGCATCACATAGGTGCGTCGCGGCATGAAGTTTCAAAGCCTGTCACCGACGGAACGATCGCATCACCACCCGGTTTCTTCGGACACTCTCGCTTCTGGAAGCACGTCGGTCTGTCCGACACTTCATTCTCTTCGGTTGAAGAGCAAGCGAGCAACTCACGAGGAGGAGCAGATGACGAACAGAATGAAGAGCAGGTTTCTGATTACAACGGCGGCGTTGCTCGCCGGCGCAAGCCT
Source organism: Bradyrhizobium sp. AUGA SZCCT0160 (assembly GCF_018130105.1). Classification (NCBI taxonomy): domain Bacteria; kingdom Pseudomonadati; phylum Pseudomonadota; class Alphaproteobacteria; order Hyphomicrobiales; family Nitrobacteraceae; genus Bradyrhizobium; species Bradyrhizobium sp. AUGA SZCCT0160. The sequence goes on along the minus strand of NZ_JAFCMD010000017.1, from coordinate 26,617 downwards.
TGCGTCCGCGCAAGGTCCGATTGGCGGGGCGGGCGGCGGCGCTGGCAGCGAAAAGGGAATATCGCAGAGCGCACCCGGCGCTTCGCGCAGTGAAGGCATGACGCAGGGCCGTGCGACGGAATCCCGGGAAGATGGCCGGGCCGAAGGTCCCGCTGCACGCGAGGCCGAATCCGGCCGCGCGCAACGCGATGAGCCTGGTATGCGTGACCGCGGTCGAGCCGAGGGCCCGCGCGACAGCAGCAACAAGGGTCAAGCCGTGGGTCAGGGACGATCTGATCGCGATGATGCGCGGCACTCGCAGGAGTCCAGCAAGGAACAGCGCGACACCAGCAAGGATCGGGCACAGCAGCAAGGTCAGAAGGACCAAACGGTGGGTCAAGGACGATCCGACCGCGACGATGCGCGGCGATCGGAGGATCGGACCCGCGACACGGGCAATGCCGATAGCAAGCAGGCCCAGCAGCCGTCTCGTCAAAACCAGAGCGGATCGGGTCAGAACGCCCAGGATCAGAATTCCAGCTCGGGCACTGGCCAGAATGTGACGCAAGGTCAAACGAACCCGCCTGCGCCGGGCCAGGCCGCTGCGCCCCAGCAGGGCCAGACAGCGCCTGCGCAAGGCCAAGCCGCAGCGCCTGGGCAGGGCCAGACCACGGCCGCCGGCCAGACGCAAACCCGCACCAACTTGACCGCGCAGCAGCAAACAACGCTACAGCAGTCGGTGCTTCAGGCGAGCAACGCCCCGCGCGTTAACGCGAACTCCATCAACTTCCAGGTCCACACCGGCGTGGCGCTGCCTTCCAGCATCTCGGTCGTATCGGTCTCGACCTATCCGGCGCTGATCGATGTGTTCCCTGCGTACCGCGACTACAGCTTCTTCGTCGTGGAAGATGAAGTCGTGTTCGTCGACCGTGACCGGCGCATTGTTGACGTGGTCCCCGCCGGCCCGCGGACGCGTTTTAGCCGCGGCGGAGGCGGTCAAGGCAGCAGTGCTAGTGTCGCCGCGGTCGACCTTCCGCCCGACGACATCCGGGTCGTGCAACGGGTGTTGATCGAGCGTGGCCTTCTGCGCGGCGAAGCGGACGGCATCCTGGGTACGCAGACCCGCGATGCCATCAGCGTGTTCCAGCGGCAGCAGGGCATTCAGGTGACTGGCAGCGTCGACGCCACCACAGTGTCATCGCTTGGCGTGTCCGGCCGGCTGAGCCAGCAGGCGAACCAGAGCATTGGCCAGTCTCAGTCGTCGACGACAGGCGCTCAGACGTCAACGAGCGGTCAGGGACAGGCCGGCACTAGCGAGGCTCAGAGCGGCCAGCAGCAGCCGAGCCAGCAGAACGCGGCAGGCCCCAACCAGAACCCTGGCCAGGCGGCGACTACACCTCAGCAGAACCAGCCGCCAACGACGACGGGCCAGAGCACCGTTCCAAATCAGCCGAACACGACGGGACAGGCTGCTGCTCCGCAGACGCAGAGCGGAAATCAGCCGACGGTGAACCAGAACTCGCCGTCGCAGTCAATGCAGGGGCCCGGTTCGTCACCGAGTCAGCCGGCACAGAGCGGCACGCCCAGCAGATAAATCGCAGATGAGTTAACGCCTTCGGGAGCTCCGCAATCGGCGGGGCTCCTTCTCTATCGGAAGGAAACTCTGTCAGCAGGTGCCGCGGCTCGCTGTCCGTGCTGTTGTTAATGACGCCTGCAGCGTTGCATCGTCTTGCCTATCACGGAGAAGATGATACCCGTTTTTCGAGATCGGGTCGAGGCTTGTAGTCGTTGCGGCGCTGCCGCTGGCTCTTGGTATTTCCGCCGACATCGCCGTCGTGCTTTACAAAATCACTGAGAGAAGCGACCTTTCCCTCCTGGGTGCGGGCGTGGCAGCAGTAGTCTTCGTAGTAGCTTGGTACCTGTACCTCTGTTGGCGCGAAAATGAGCAAACCCGGCAATGAAAAGGCTGTTGATGCAATTTGATGTTCTCATCGTCGGCGGTGGACCCGCGGGATTAAGTGCCGCGCTCATCCTGGGAAGGTGCCACCGGAAAGCGCTGCTCTGCGATGAGGGCCGCCAGCGGAATCTGAGCTCGCACGCCATCCACGGCCTAGTTGGACGGGAAGGGCGGTCGCCGTCAGATTTCCTTGACGAGGCGCTGGACGAGCTCTCACGCTATAAATCCGTCGAGGTACGCGGGACACGGGTCACCGATATCGTTCCTGCCGACGAGGCCTTTAAATTCGTATGCGCGGACGGGACGCATGGCACGGCCTCGAAAGTCCTTCTTGCGAGCGGGCTCGTTGACGAACTCCCGGAAGTTGCCGGGCTCGAACCCCTCTACGGGGTTTCGGTACATCACTGTCTCTACTGCGACGGTTTCGAATATGCTGGGAAGCAGGTAGCTGCCTACGGCAGGGGCGATAAGGGCGCCGAGCTTGCCATCATGATGAAGCACTGGATGCCCGATGTGGTGGCCTGCAGCGATGGTACCGAGGTCAGTGCGAAAGTGGTCCGGAAGCTCGAAGAATACAAGATTCCGCTGCGATCGGAGCCAATCCGCTACCTTGAAGGCGCGGACGGGGAGCTTGCCAAGATAGTATTTGAGAGCGGGCCTGAGCTCCGCCGCGCCGGTTTATTTTTTTCGACTGGCTGCCGTCAAGCGTCTGACCTGTCCGAAAGTCTCGGGTGCGCGCGTAATGAAAAAGGAGGCGTCGTCATCGATCCGGACACCGAAGAAAGCAGCGTCCCCGGTGTCTATGTTGCAGGTGATGTGTCCCGCGACGTCCTCCTCGTCGCGGTCGCCATAGCGGAAGGCGCTCAGGCCGCCGTTGCGATCAACAAGGCGTTCCTGAGGCGTGACGGATTTAGCGAATAGCATGCCCTAGCTGTTCGCTTCTTTCTCCGCCTTGGGAAACCAGCGCCAGACCCCTATGATGTTGATCACAAGGAGGATCACGTTCTGGACTACGAGTGATGCTTTGGTCTCCAGCCAGCCGTCGACCATCCAGGCGATGGATGCAACGATGAAAATCAGGAAACCGGCGACGGTGACGCGTGCGTTCAGATTTGCCGCCACGAGGGATGCGGCCAAAACCGTTGTCACTGCCGCGAAGGTTCTCAGGATCATAAGCTCATCCATCACAGCCGCCTGATTTCTTGGGCGCGGATGATAATCTCTTCCTGCGAGAGCTCGCGCTGCAGCCTTTCGCGCAGGGTCTGCCAGTAGCTACTATCGATTTCTTCCACCATGACTTCGACAACAGCAATGCTGTCCTTCTCTGTCCCGCCGCCGCTCTGCCACAGGCCCTGTCCCGGCGCCCGCAGAAAGCTGGTCGCGCCGCCGAACCTGTCCGTCAGCTCTTTGAGGAAGCAGTCGAACCAGTGCTGACCGACCGGCTGCCCCTTGCCGGTCTCTTTTGGGAGCAGGATCTCCACGAGGTGAGAGTTGCCGGCGCTCACGACGCCCTGCGCTGCCGCACGCCTCCGGGCCAGTTATCCAGCAGCGTTTGCGTCGTCACGGTTTCGACCTGTTCGCCGAAACGGTTCATGTAGACATTCATCATCGCATCGTGGGTTTCGTCCGCCGAGCTGCAAAGCGCGTCGGTGACGAGGATGACGCGGAACCCCCAGTCGATCGCGCCCAGCATGGTCGCCAGCACGCACACGTCGGTTTCGCCGCCGGTGATGATGACGGTATCGATCCCCGCGCCCCCAGCTGCTGGTGCAGGTCGGTGCCGGTCCAGGGAGAATACACATGTTTGTCGAAGGTGCGGGCCGGGGGCACGTAGTTGGCGAGATCGGGGACCAAGCCGATCATCTCCGGACCCAGCTGGTCTATGGTCATAGAGTGCCACCTTTCATAGTAATGACGCCACATGCCGACGCCCTGACCGGAACTACGCGCCGGGATGAAGCGGGTGAAGATCGTTTTCTCAGGATGGGTGGAAGTGATCGACAGGATGTTGGGCAGGACCCGCTCCAGCCACGGCATTCTCCACTCGGTGCTTTCGGCAAACATCCTCTGCATGTCCACGCAGAGATGAACCGCCGTCTCCCCGGGCGCGCCGTAGCGCAACTCATCATTCTTCGGCATGGCTATCTTCCTGAAAGCCAGCTCCAACGACGGACGGTCGACATGGTTCCTGTTGGGCGAAGGGCTGCAAGGGTACGCAACCCGGCAAGCCCTGCGGCCAATGAGCGGTCGCGACGCATGCGGGGGCGCGCTGGCTGGAACTCCTGTTATGCGGCTGGTGTTGAGTATCGACCAGACAGTCCAGGGAGACGAAAATGGCGAAACGGGCAACGACCAAGAAGGCAGCGAAGAAGAAATCGTCAGCGAAACGCGAATTGATTTCGCCGCGCGGGGACAAGCGCTACATCCGGCGCGACGCCGTGGGCCGGATCAAAGAAAGCGATGATGTGAGCCGCTCGCTGTCACAGGACGGCCGCCGGAAGGCGAAGAAGGCCGCCAAGCCCGGACGGGGCGACCGCGGGGACCGGAAGCCCGTCTCGAGAGCTCCGGCTCGAAAGAAGACACGTGCCAAACGCTAGTCCCAGTCTAGATCTTTTCGGAGACGACGCTCTTCCTGAGGGTTTCAGATATCAGCCTGATTTCATGAACCGCGAGGAAGAGCAGTCTCTTTTAAGGCATATTGTGCCTCTTCCCTTTCGCGAGTTCGAGTTTCAAGGTTTCACCGGGAAGCGCCGGGTCTTTTCGTTCGGCTGGCGATACGACTTCAACGGTGGCGGCCTGTCACCAGTTGTGGCCATGCCGGAGTTTCTGTCCGGTATCCGCGCGCGGGCGGAAAACTTCGCGGAAATCCCGCCCGGCACGCTCCATCAGGTCCTTATTACCGAATATACGCCCGGCGCTGCCCTCGGCTGGCACACGGACCGCTCGGTGTTCGGGGATGTCGTCGGCATATCGCTTCAGTCCGCCTGCACCTTCCGGCTGCGCCTGAAGACAGGCCATCGCTGGCTGGGCCGCAACCTCACGGTAGAGCCGCGGTCTATTTATCTCCTGCGGGGGCCTGCACGATCCGTGTGGGAGCACAGCATTCCCGGCGTTGAGAGGCTGCGCTATTCAATTACCTTCCGAAATGTTCTCGAAGTAGGCCCGCCCGAAGGGGCGCAGGCATGACCAGGACTTCCTCGTTACCCAAGCGGCTCCAGCCCATGCTCGCCACCCTCACCGATAGTCCGTTCGACGATGCCGGGTGGGTATTCGAGGACAAGTATGATGGTTTCCGCATGGTCGCGAAGATAGAAGGCGGCAAGGTTACTCTCTACAGCCGCAACGGCAAGATCATCAACCACAGCTACATAGAAGTAGCCAAAGCGCTCGAAGGCGTAAAAGGCGATGCGGTGATTGACGGTGAACTCGTCGCCTTGGACGAAAACGGCGTGTCGCACTTTCAACTGCTGCAGAATACGCTCCGTCACGATGCGAAGCTGCAGTATTGCGCATTCGACCTTATGTTTCACGATGAAGAAGATTTGCGCGGGCTTATGCTGATCGAACGCAAGAAGCGCCTTAAGGAAATCCTGCCGCGTCACAAACTCATCGCGTTCAGTCGTCACCGCAAAAAAGATGGCACGAAGTTCTTTGACGAAGCGGAACGCAAGGGCCTTGAAGGCATCATGGCTAAGCGCTCAGACAGCAAATATCTGTCGGGCGCCCGCACCGACAATTGGCTGAAGGTCAAGACTTCGAAGCGGCAGGAAGTGGTCATCGTAGGATTCACAGCACCCAAGCGGACGCGTCCGTACTTTGGAGCGCTTGCCCTAGCGGTGCGCGAGCAGAACGGCTGGCGCTATATCGGTCATGTCGGCACGGGCTTTTCTCACACTACCCTGGAGCAGCTGTACAGCAAGCTCATCAAGCTCAAAGCCTCGAAATCCCCCTTTTCTGCGAAAGTGAAGGATGAAGCCGTCACGACGTGGGTCAAACCGTCGCTGGTGGCTGAGGTAAAATTCACTGAGTGGACGACAAAAGGAGAAATGCGCCATCCCGTATATCTAGGGCTCAGGGCCGACAAACGCGCGGAAGACGTTACCCGCGAGCGCGAGATATCGCGCGCCACGCGCCAGGCGCGTTCGGCGAGCAATGGGGCTCGCGGCGGGTTTTCAGATGGCGGATGATCCACACTTTCCGCGTGGCGGCCCGACCATCGCTTTGACCTGTCACCGCCCTGTGCAGCGAACACCCGAAGTTGTTCTACACAGCCAGGGCTGGAAGGTCTCTCAATCCATTCGGCAAAAGGGTGCGTCAGTTCGCCATCTTGGAACCGTCGACATCGCCGCTAGCCTGAATGAGCTGGTGGGGACGGAAACGGCCTTGGCGCTTCACGCCCGTCTGGGGCCGTTTCTCTTTGCGCCGCAATCGCACATGCTGGAAAGCAGCATTCAAATGCTGCCCTATTGCCCGCCAATCAACGTGATCATTGCGAATACGCTCGCGGCGAACAGCGCCACCGAGCCTAATACGAGTATGGTGTCGTAGGTTTTGTCCTCGTCCACCAATGCAGGTCTCTCAAGCTTCTCGATCCTGTTCCACGTATGGCCCAACCATGAGGCAAAGAGCGGACATAGCGGTTACTATTCCGGATTACGTAATTCTACGAGCGTTCGAAAATCGGCACTGCGGGGCATCTTTGAATCAATCGAGAACCGACGATGTTCATTGTGCGGGGCAAGAGCGACCTGGTGGGCGACACCGAGTTGGTCCGGGACACGCCCGCGGACGCCATCGAGACGGCAAACGATTTGCTTGCTCAAGGATGCGTTCAGGTAACCATCGAGGCCGATGGCCGCGTCTATACGATGGCAGAGTTCGCGATCGACCCAGGGATTAGATGTCCAGCCGGTGGTCATAAAAATAGCCCGGCTCAAGGCCGGGCTATTGGACGCAAAAGTATCAACTCGGGATCTGCAATGCCCGAAGAATATTTTTTTGGCCGAGATCCTGTCAATTCGTTAGCCCACACTGCGCTTTCACAAAATCGGGAACTAGTGGCAATGATCTGCATTGGTGGCTCGTGTGATAGGAACGGACAAACCACTTGAGCCGGCCTCGGCGCGTTTGCCCCTAGACCGCCGGGGCCGTTCTTTTGGACCTGACGTTTTTAAAGCCAAGCGCATCAACCCTGCCCATTGCGGCAAGGCACCCTCGCTTCAATTCGATGGGACGAGGAGATACCGGAAATGACAGTCAACGAACGAAAGGCGACACTGCCGGAACGAGCGTGCTGAAGAAGGCGGACCCAACTGAAGACGAAGCCTCGGCGGCCCACCGCATGGATCGAACTCGACAAAAAGAGCGGCGAGTTCATGGTCGTCATGAAGCAAGCGAGGAAGACGAAGGCGGGGGTGTGGCAGAGACGAAGACATTACCCTTCCAAATTGAGGACATAGGATGGACCAAATCGGATGGCGAAGTTTCTGACGTCATGCTCCGACTTGTCGGTGCAGGATATGGAATGGGCCCCAGTCACGCCCCGGCTGGGGCCTCTTCGTTTGGCAACGGCTTCGCTACGATGCCATGGACAGACACTCAACGTGCCTCTCACGGTAATCCCGTCGATCGTTTGCTGGTCAGTTATGCGCCTGGCCACGTCGATCTGTTGTCACTGACTGCGAATGAACACAGTCTACCAACGTTGGTTCGTGCACCTAGCGCTGAAACGGGGGGTAATCCCTTAGGCTGGAACGTCGCGACCTTGCGCGCCTCTTGCCATAGCTCTATCGCGTGCCCGTCCACCAGTTGTTGGGCGCGGCGCTTGGCTTCCTCGTCATTGTCGCAATGGACCACGACGCGTTTCCGGATATGACCGTCCTCGCCAATAATATAGGCGTAATATCCCCCAAGGCTTAGCGATTACTTCGGGGGCTTGAGACGGGTCGACCTCCGCTGGTCCTGACAGCTGATCTGGAAAGGTGATACGGCGTCGCTGCATGGTGTGCTCCTCCATTTTTTGAGAAGGGCCGGAGCGCACGCCGGGCGATCTCATCACCGATGGTAGTCACGGGCGTTCGGTGACCGTTCCATTGTCCGGCAGCGGACTTCTGGATTCCAGCGGTATATTTCGTTCCTCCACGGGAACTACTTCAGAAACGCCAAATAAGTCAAATGAGTAAGTGACCCTGTGGGGCTTGCGCCCAGGTGACATGCACCTGGGTCGTAAGGAGTCTTCTCCCGCCGCCATGTTGTAGCTTTTCAGAATCGTCTTTCCGGAACCGGACAGAAGGTTGGACAGTTATGTCGGCACCGCACGGTCAGTGGCTTATATCGGTGATGAGAACGCCGGTCGCGCTCCCGCCTTCCATCAGGAATGGAGCAGCGCCCATGCAACGATGCCGTATCCTACATGATACCCCACTGAACCAGCGCTTAATCCAAGAGGCGCAACGCTTGCGGCAGCAGGCTGAAGGCACCCGTCAAAGTTTCGAACGGGAGCTGCTGCTCCGCAAAGCCCGGCAGGCTGAGGCAGCCGCTCACATGCAGGAATGGCTATCATCACCGGGCTTACAGCCGCCTAGATAAGCGGCCAGTTGCTTCGACCATGATCAACATGACCGACCTTCAGGTAGGGCACCGCGTCGCGCGGGAGGATTCCGGCGAGATCGGTACCATTGTCGAAGCAAATGGTGAAATGGGATAGTGGCCGGACCAGCTAGTACCGCCGCAAAAAATCGGCCAAAATTGAGGTGGTGGAAGAGTGAAGTCGCCCCAGACGCATCAGGCGAATAGCTCGGCGCCGGCTGGCGTAAACTTCACGTAGGTGCAGCTCTCATGCAGCAATAGCCAGCCGCGCTTGACAGCTAGATCAAGGCCGGCCTTGTACTCGGTCGGGCTGGCGCCTTCCTTGAACAGCATCGGTCCGTTGATCTTCTCGATGTGGATGCGGCCGTCCTGGATCGCCTCGACCGTGTTGGCGATCTCCAGAAGCTTGCGCGCGGCGGCTTCCGGATCGGCATAGGATCGATCAGTGCTAAACTTCATGCGTGCTGCGAATCCATATGTGCATCCTGAACGTGATGGTCGGTTACCGCTATCTCGACCGCGGCGCCACAGAAATACCGCGCCTGTCCACTGGTTGATTGCGTCGGCAGCTGGAGGCCGGCTTGCTGCATAGCGTATTCCTGCTGATACGACGAGCCGGAACCCTTCGGCTTGTCAGACTTCGGTTTCTTTGTTTGCTTGGATGGCTTGTCTTTACCCTTGGCCATTAGTTCGCTCCTTGTTCGACCGTGAATTTGTGATTACCGCTTTGACTTCTTCCCTGCCTTCTTGCGCGTTTTTTTAGAACGTCTCTTCGTTGATTTTTTGATAGTTTTCTTAGCCTTCTTGTTCGAAGCTGTTGCACGCTTAACGGCGGAGCTTTTAGCTTTTTTCTTAGCCTTAGTCTTTGCTATCTCGCGCTCGGTCATGGGTACGTTAGATTCGGTAGATGCTTCGACGAACTCTTTGAATTTATCCATAAGAGATTTCTTGGCCACGATTATTCTCTCCCTTGCTGAACCGGATGTTTAATTTAGAATTACGATGGCTGGGCGGCAGCCAGCAGTTGTGAAGGGCCAGCGACGAGCAAACTGACCTATGGCCCGTTGGCATTTTTACTGTGTGTGGGCTTTTTGGTTTGAGTGAAAAGGTGCGAAAGAATGAGCCGGTTTCAACAATCGGCAATCCGGAGACTTTAAGTCACCGGGTGGAACTCCAGAGGCAAGCGAGCGTAGCCGTATTTACAATGCGAGATACAGTTCGTCTCGCTCTGGTGACAACTGTTTGATTCCGTCCTCGGCTGAGTGTGTCATCGACAAAAACGAGCGCTACGCTTTCGGCTTGAACGCCAGCTTCCCCAGAGCGAAACAGGCGACGCCCGCGCTGGCCCCGATGACCTTCATCATTCCATCAATTATGCGGGGGTCACGCCCAGGACGCAGAAATTGAAGCGTTTCAGAACCAATCGCTAATACGATCGATACGAGCAAAACGATCGGAAGATGCTTGGGGAATGCGAAGGCTAAGAGGAAGCTCAGCATCGCGAAAGCAATCAATCGATCGAAACCAGGGTAGGGGGAAAAATGTGGTCTGTGAGCGGCAAGCGTGAACCATAGGATAAACAGGCCACAGATTGCTCCGAGAAGCATCGCTAATCGTCCCAAAGTCACCCCAACCGTCGTCGTTTGGCCAGCGTTAGGGTATCCGTTAGCAAGTTCGTCACTCCCTTCCAGGGCGTACAAGAAAACACTTGCGGCAGAAAACCGGACTTACGCATCGAACAAACTACGCAATATAACGGGGTTCAAGCGGACCGCGCTCATTGTTTCCAGACAAACGAAAAGACGAGTAAATCTCCGGCCCAAAGGCCGGGCTATTAGACGCAATAGTATCAACCTGGATTGGCAATGCAAAAGCTATTTTCTCGACTGAGATCCTGTCAGTCCGTTAGTCGACATTGCGCGAAAAAATCGGGAACAAGTGGCAACGACCGGCGTTTGAGTATCGTGCCTTTTAGGATTACCAAGAGGCAACACAAGGCACCTTCCCCGACCTCGGTGGTGAATGAGCCCGGCGAGGTGACGGCGTCCGCTAACGCCCGAAAGCGGTTCGACCAAACGCTTGGTCTGCCAAATGTTCAGGTTAGCCAGGCGTTGCCGTCGGCTTCTTCGGCGCCGGACGTTGGCCGGCAATTCGGGCTTTAGCGCAGGCGAGCAGCTGGTCGAGGACCATCTCGTCGACGTCATCGTACCAGATGTGCCACGTCTCGCTGGGGGCCTCAGGATCGCTCGACGCGCAGCCTGGGAGAATGCTCGTCCATCAGGAAAACGCATCCTTCGCCCGCAGCATGGCGGGAGAGGCGGGCTTCTTGACCCTCACCCAGTTGGGCGACCGGCCGGGCGGGTAAGGTCGATCGACGAGCTTCGACACCGGGCCCTCAAGCCCCATAATGCAGGCGTGCCGGAAAAGCTCTGGCCCGATCTCGCCACGTTCGAAGTCGGAGATGAAGATACCGTCGACACGCCGCGCAAGCAGCCGGGCGAGGTCGTCTTCCTCATCGTAAGGGGCAGCTTCCGTATGTTGTCGCCGTCGGTCACCAGCAAATCGAAGGCGTAGAACTGCACCTCGTCATTACTGTGCAGGCCGTCGAAGTCTGAGATCCCATCGACGCCGAGCAACACGGCTTCGTCGTCCAGGACGAAGGACATGATGCGCAGCGCGGCCTCGGTGACCAGCGGATACTTGTCGCTCCAGTCGTAGTCGTTGCGAGTGAACAGCCGAACCCGCGTGCCCTCGCGCTGGACGATCATCCGATAGCCGTCATGCTTGATTTCGTGGATCCAGTCCGGGCCGGCCGGGACCTTTATGCCGCGCGTTGGAATGCATGGAAAGAATGTCGATTTAACCATCGGAGGTGGCTTCAGCATTCACCCTTTCTCGGGACCGCAATAGCCAAAGGCGATTGTCGACAGCGCTCGCCGTGCGTTTCAATGCGTTGGAGATCGAAACGGTAGTCCGGCCGGCATCCCGCAATTCCAGCAGCCGCCGGTCCTCTTCTTCGCTCCATGGTCCTGTCTTGACCATCAGCCGGCCTTGCGCTTCGCGGCTGGTTTGGTGCGGGTCTTCCTCGACGGCTTGTCGGCTGCGGCCGGACCTTTGCCACCCTTGATGCTCGCCTTCAGCGCATCCATCAGGTTGAAGACGTTGCTGGGCGCGGCTCGCTTCGCTGTGACGATCGGCTGGCCCTTCTGTTTCTTGTCGAGCAGTTCCTGCAGTGCTGCTTCGTAGCGGTCCTCGAACTTCGCCGGCTCGAAATGCCCGGACTTCGATTCCACGATATGTTTGGCGAGATCGAGCATGTCCTTGGTGATCTTGACGTCCTGGATGTCGTCGAAATATTCGTCTGCGTCACGCACCTCATACGGGTAGCGCAGCAGCATGCCCATCAGGCCCTTGTCGCGGGCCTCCAGCGCGATGACGTGTTCGCGGCTGGTGAGCACGACCCGGGCGATCGCGACCTTGTCCAGCGATCGGATCGTCTCCCGAATGACGGCGTAGGCATCGTGGCCGACCTTGCCGTCCGGGACAATGTAATAGGGACGAACGAGGTAGAGATCATCAATCTCGCTGCGCGGCACGAACTCGTCGATCTCGATGGTGCGGGTGGACTCGAGCGCGATGTTTTCGAGCTCGTCCTTGGTCACTTCAAGATAGCGATCCTTGTCGACCTGGTAGCCCTTGATGATGTCGCCGCTCTCGACTTCCTCGCCGGTGTCGGCATCGACCTTGAGATAGCGGATGCGGTTGCCGGTTTTCTTGTTGATCTGGTTGAAGCTGATCTTTTCGGATTCCGAGGTAGCGGGAAACAATGCGATCGGGCATGTCACGAGGGACAGCCGCAAAAAGCCCTTCCAATTGGCGCGCGGGGCCATAACTCAAAACTCCAACTGATACCCATTATTCGAATCAATATAGGTGGGTAACCGTCGAAGTGGAGTCTGGTTTCAGCAGTCCGGGCAGGTATCGCCGTTCGACTGCATGACTGCCTCTAATGCTGCAATGCATGCTTCCGGCGTAGAGCCGGGAAACGGGTTCCGCCAGGCTTCCTCGCGTGCCCTGTTCCAGGCATCGGGGTCCGAGCGGTCTCGCCGATGGCCGTGATGGTCGCACTCGGTCACGGCTTGCTGTTCGATCAGTACGCCGAGCGCCCAGCCTTCCAGCGTGCGGTATGCGGGCCGTCCGGCCGGCCGGGAAGTCTTACGCTGCGGGCTGCTCATGTTGTCCTCGAATCAAATGATGAGCAGCAATATAACACCTGGCCCCCTTGGTCTGAATCGATAGCGGTTTATGCCCACTGTCCACTGATGGACGTACGCAGGTTCAGTCGCGGCCACCTCAAGCGCAATGTTCAAAAGTGAACCCAGCAACATGACAACAATTTAATTCGGGCAACTGAAATCTTTTGGCGACCAGCTAGCGTATTTCGAGTGTCGGCAGAGGTGCGCCGCTTTCGCATCGACGCCGGCCGGCGGTCCCATCGCTGTCCCAAGGTGGGGCCGCTGTCCACACGAGTGCAGGGATAGGAACGATCAATATTCCTCTGACTTGGTTCGTCTCTAACAACGGAGGAAGCGATGCGGAAGAAGCTACCAATCATTGCGTTAGGTCTGTTTTTTGCGCTCGGTAGTTCACTAGCGCTTGCGCAGGGCGCCGGCGGTTCTGGGGCAGGTGGCTCTGGTGCGGGTGGAGCAGGCGCTGGCGGTGCTGGAGCCGGCGGTGCGGGAGCCGGGGCAGGCGGTGCTGGTGCTGGTGGTGCTGGTGCTGGCGGCGCCGGTGGCGCAGGCGGGAGCGGAGCCGGTAGCGGTGCCGCTGCTGGTGGCGGTGGGGATCCAGCGCTGGATAGAGCCACCCCCGGCGCGCCGCGTGCACCCGGAACAGGTCCGTTGCCGAAGGATCGATAGGTTAAGCGACGAACGGTCTCAGCTATTAATCTGCGGCCGTTCGTATCGCCATTAAGCGGGGAACGGCCAATGAAGGATGACCCTTGAAAACCCGAGCACTTTCCGCTTCGCACCGAAAAGGATAAAATCGTCACAAGCGATGGCAAGCCTGTTGCTCAAACCAACGACGAGACAACTGCCGAAGTCATTGCCGACCGTCTGAACATTGAGGAGGCCCAAAGAGAAGAAGACCGCTGGTCTGCTTGATTACCCAAGGTCGATCATCTCGATCGGGTATTCGAACGCCACGCCTTTCGATCATTTTCCCGGAACGGCCGCCAGAATCGTGGCCGCTCCCGAGGCGACCCAGGCAGCCTGAACTCTACCGGTCTCGGCTCGGGGCCGCCGACTGCGCGTGCATCTCTCGATAAAGCCTTGGCGACATGCCAAACCGGCGCTCGAAGGCCTTCGCGAACCTGGAACTGGGAAGTCCGACGCGTGATGCCGTCAACTTGGTCGCCAAACCCTGCGAGAGCAGCACACGTGCGGCGTCCAGCCGAATGGACTCGATCAGCCGCGCCGGTGTTTCGTCCATCGCCTCGGTGAATTTTCTGAAGAAGCTGCGTTCGCTGAGACCGGCTCTCGCCGCCAGGGTCGGTACATCCAGATTATGCTCCAAATTCAATTGCACCCAGTCCATCAGGTCGCCAAAAGGATGTTCGGCGGTTCGCTGAGCGCGCAGCAGCGGACTGAATTGTGACTGATTGCCCGGCCGGCGGACGTAGAGCACTAGCCGTTTAGCCACGTCATTGGCGACGGCCATACCTGTGTCGTTGGCAACCATTGCGAGCGCCATGTCGATCCCTGTCGTTACGCCGGCAGAGGTCCATACGTTGCCGTCCTTGACGTAGATGGCGTTTTCGTCGACCTCGACTTTTGGGAATGCCGCGGCCAGTGATCGACAGGCACTCCAATGCGATGCGACGCAGCGACCGTCGATCAACTTGAGCTTGGCGAGCACGAAGGTTCCTGCGCAAACGGAGCCGTATCGGTTCGATTTCCTGGCCCAGCGCGGCGCTCGTTCGCAGATGACAGGATCCTTGAGGACTTTTCGCAGAGGACCGGCTTCAGCACCCGCGACAAGGAAGGTATGCAGTTTTCGGGGAGGCACCTTTGAAAGCGGCTTCGTATTCACGCTGACGCCGCTGCTGCTGCGCACCGCGCCTCCGATCGAAGACACCATCGAAATTTCGTAAGCGGGATCCTTTTCCTGTTGATCGAGCACGAAATTGGCCGTGCTGAACACAGACACCGGTCCGCTGGCGTCCAGTAGCTCGAATCCTGGATAGATCAGTATGGCGACTTCGATCGGCATTGGCGGAAAATCGCATGATTTTGACATTTACGCCATGCCGCTTGCTTCTTACCCTATGGATGAGCCGGAGCGACCTCATGAGTTCAGTGCAGCAGGCGACGAGTAGAGTTTGCCTTTCACACGCCTTCATTTGCGCTGACGGTAACGTCGGGAGCGGCATTTGGATCACAGGCGCATCGGAATGACGGGAGAGAGCCAAGTGAGTAAGTTCCTAGCCGACAAAACCGAATTGCCGCGGACCGTCGATCGCGCAGAATTTCATGCAGAGCTCGATACGCTACGGCTCCGGGAAAAAGCTCACACACGGGAAAGCGACGCGATTGCGGCCGCCCGCCGGCGGCTGCCGATGGTCGCTGTGGATGGCGCCACGCCGCTTGTCGGCGAGGGCGGGGCGGTGACGCTGATCGACGCGTTCGAGGAACGCAGGCTACTCATCGCCTATTACTTCATGTGGCACGACGGTCGCCCGGCTCCGGAGCAGTGCGAGGGCTGCACTTTCTTTACGACGCAGGTCCGCGAGCTGTCTCATATCCATTCTCGCGACGTCACCTACGCCACGTTCTGCCAGGGTCCATACGACGAGAGCGTCCGCTACCGCGACTTCATGGGCTGGAACATGCCGTGGTATTCGGCCCAGGATTCGCTTGACACCCTCCTGGTCGGGCGGCGGGTCGGAATGATGCACCTAATCTGCTACCTGCGACGGGGATCCGAGGTCTTCGAAACGTACTGGACGACGATGCGCGGCGTCGAGGCGATGGATAACAGCTACCGACTGCTCGACCTGACCGTCTACGGACGGCAGGAGCCGTGGGAGGACTCGCCCGCGGACTGGCCGCAAGGGTGGGGAGAAGGCAAGCATCGTATGCGCGACGATGGACGTCCCATCTCACAATGGCCTCGCCTGAACGCCGGGAGTTCCGACGACTTGGGCACCGGCGGCGGCTGACTTTGTCTCTGCAGCGAAAGGCCCACCCCGGCACGCACATGGAATGCATCTGAGTTTTGGAGGCTTGAGAAGCATGACCACATCGTCTGATAACCACCAAAAGAGCGAGCTGCTCGGAATGCAGACACCGCCGATTGTGTCGGCTGAGGAGTGGATGGCTGCGTCGAAGCAGCTGCTCGTGAAGGAGAAGGCCCACAGCCGAGCCCGCGATGCGCTGGCCGCGGAGCGTCGGCGGATGCCCTGGCTGGCCGTGGAGAAGGAATATGCGTTCATCGGACCGGAGGGCAAGATGAGCCTGCTCGACTTGTTCCAGAGCCAGCGGCAATTGATCGTCTACCGCGCCTTCTTTGAACCCGGCGTATCCGGCTGGCCGGAACATGCCTGCATCGGCTGCTCGATGGTGGCGGATCAGGTCGCCCACCCCGTCCATCTGAACGCCCGCGACACGAGTCTCGCGTTTGTCTCCCGCGCACCGCAACCGGACATCAATCGCGTGAAGGCGCGGATGGGCTGGGAGCATATCCCGTGGTACACGCTGACCGACGACTTCGAGACCGACTTCGGCGTGGAAGAATGGCACGGCACGAACGCATTCATTCGAGACGGCAAACGCCTGTTCCGTACCTACTTCAACCACGGCGGCCGTGGCGACGAGCAAATGGGCAACACGTGGAATTACCTCGATATCACTGCACTCGGTCGCCAGGAGTCGTGGGAAGACTCACCCCGGGGCTATCCTCAGACTCCGCCATACGATTGGTGGGTCTGGCATGATACCGGGGTGACGGATCCTGATCGATCCTAAGTGGGGCGAGTCGTGTAGCCGTCGTATTTGACCTCGTGAATCCAGTCCGGGCCGATCGGGACCGTCGTCTTGGCGACCGGCTTGCAAAACTCGAACTGCTTCATGATTGGCAGCTATGCACGGCGGCGAAAGCTATTAGTCGCCTCATCGCTGGCGAAACGGAATGACTTGGCCGTCGGCTGCCTCGATCACCGCTCTGGCAAGCGCGCCGGTGTCGAACCCAAGCTCGGCTAATTCTGCGCCGAAACCTTGCCGTTCGAATTCGGCGACAATCGCTTCAACTACCTTAATGAAGCGGGCGGTGTTGGCGACGGGGTCGGACATGGATCCCTCAGATTTGCAGTGGTAACGGCAGTTGCACGCCGATCTTTCGGCCGAGCTGGCCCTCGATGAAATCCTGCAGGCTATCGGACGCCTCGCGGCCCTCGGCGCTGACGCGGCGCTCCAGCTCGCGGGCGACGTCTTCGGACGTGTCCCGTGACCAGCCCTCTGCCGGATTGAAGGCCACAACCCGCAGCACCCGGGCATACTCGCCGCGCAGCAAGCCGGAAATGAGAGTAGGATAATCGATGCCTTCGTCGGTCTCGCGGAAGGCCGCACCGCTGCTGAAATCTTCGAGAACGATGTAAAAATCCCGGTCCAAATGGTCGTTTGGAATGATCGACGGCGAACTCATACGCAACTCCACGCGCCCCTGATCCAAGATAGGAGAGGGCAGGTGGATTTGCGAATCACCAAGGCACGAAAACGGCCCCAGCCGGGGGAGCAGCTGAGGCCGTTGCCTTCGGGGACGTGCCGGGGGCGGCCCGGCACGATCACAAATCGCGCTTGGCCGCGAAGGTTCCTATGCGAACAGCGGGGGCTCGCCTGTTTTTCCCCCAAAATAGGTAACGCCAAGGTGGCTGATCCGCCGCTGACTTGAAATCTGCAATGGCTTGAACGAGACCTCAACGCCGCTTATTGCCCGGTGGTCTTCTTCGTTTGCGGGAACAAGTGGCAATGCTCGGCATTGAGGCCACGTGTCTGAAGCAGACGATAGACGCGTATAAAACGGCCTCAGCGCGCGTCCCCCGAAGGCGCTGGGGCCGTTTTCTTATGGGTGCTGGCCGAATTCGGCCACTTGCGAACCAAAAACAGGCCACTCAATGAAAACCCCCATCCGGGGGCTAGCGCGGACGGGCGTCATTCCAAAGCGCTCACGGAGGCGATCTGGTGAGCGCCGCCGACAACCTAGCAGCGGACTTCATTTCCAAAAAGTGGAATCGGAAGACCTGGTATTTGTGCCGGGACCAAGTGGCAATGAACGGCGTTGAAATGGCTTGTCTGGAGGAGAGACCGGACATATCAAAACGGCCTCAGCGCGTCCCCCGATAGCCGCTGAGGCCGTTGCTTTTTGGAGCTACTGGCTGCCGAGTCGTCTTGGATAAAAGCGCTTCTTGCGCCTGTGAGCCGACGGCCGCGTGCAAAGAACAGCCCGCACTATTGCGGGCTGTTAGGAGTGTCACCAGCCGTGATGGTGGTGACGATGGCCGCCGAAACCAAAGCCTAGGCTTATGGACGGGCCGCCGTAACCATACCCCCCGTACGGCCGAGCGTAGTATGCTGGCGGAGCGTAGTAAGCCCGCCGAGGATAATACGCATAGCTCCTGTAGTAGCGACGATGGCCATAATGGCGATGGCGACGGTGCGCACTTAAGTCGGTTGACTGGCTTGTTCCGACTGTTGCGCCTTCCGTCTTCTTCGCCGAGTTGTCAGCGTTTGCTACGCTGCCCCCGAGCAGCGCGGCAGCACCGACGGCAAGTACGATAGCTAGCTTTTTCATGTCTCACTCCTTTGCATTCAACTACGTTTCGATAACCGGCACGAGGCTTCTATGTTCCGACGCAAACCCGCGCTAAGTCCCTGAATAAGCGTTCATATTGCGGAGCTGCCAAGTAGGCTGAGCAGGCGTAGGGGTCTTTCGTCGTTAGGAACAAGTGGCAACGACCGCCGTTGGCGGCGGTGTCCGTTTTCAGACGCCGGACACATCGAAGCGGCCTCAGTGCGCTTCCGTCTAGAGCGCCGGGGTCGTTTCTTTTTGGGGAGACTGATTTGTCAGCTGACTGGGTATTGCCGGGAACAAGTGGTAACTGCTCCATGTTGAACCCGTCTAGTGGAATTCAGACACATGCCTTTACGGCCTCAGCGCGCGCCATCCATCTTAGGCTGCTGGCCGACCATCGGTTAAAGGGATGGCACATTGAGATAGCGGCCTCAGTTGGCGGCCTTTGGCCTTAGGCGGCCCCAGCGGACTGGCGGTGCACTGGGGCACAGCCGACCGGCAACGGCGGTTGCCAACGGCCTCCTCAACTACCCGCAACTCAGCCGACCTTTCCGAACTAGTCCGGAGTACCTCAGTTGGCGGCCTCTTTCATTTGGATGTGCCGGCGTCGCGGCCATGGCGGGCCTTCGGTACCGGTAGGAGCATCTTGGTAGATGATTTAACTTCCGACCATGCGTCCCGGCTTTCGCAAGCGGCGCAATCCGGCGGCTCATTGCCGTCGCTGCTTGTTAGAGTTCACCCTTCCGACTGCTCTACATCAGGCGCTCGGGGGCTGGCATCAAGCGCTTGTTTACTCTTGGATGAAAGATCGGCGGCCTTTGATAGAAGGCCTGCGGCAACGTCTGGATCGGTGGTGGCCTTCGCAAACTTTAGAAGTGTTGCGGCTTGGTCCGCCAAGTACTTTTTCCCAATCACGATTAGTTCCCGTCACGTTGCACCCCATGCAAAGACTCGCTGTGGGCGATTCCGTTCCGAGGAACTGTACAAAAATGTACATAGCCAATTGGTTCCCGAAAATTTAAAGCCAGTGCCGCTTCTGTCCTGGGCGGAGCGGCCACGCGGCGTCACCTCAAGCCCCAATACACAATTAAGACGAGCCCAGCGAGGGCCGCAACAAACAGGCCGGCTTCAAAGTATCGGTTGGCTTCACGGTCGTTCCGGCTCACTGGCTGCACTCGGCCATTTCCTCAATAGGACCGGGTGCAGCGCCGTTCGGATAACTACGGGTAGTTCGCTTAAAAATCGCTGGAAAGACGCTCGAACAAATGTTCAAGCGAACAGATCAGAGCCGGCGGGCGTGAATTTTACGAATGTCCCGCTCTCGTGCAGCACCAGCCAACCCTGCTCGATCGCGTATTTGAGACCGGCGCTGTATTCCGCCGGTGTTGCCTTGTCGCCAAACAGGAAAGGCCCGTTGATCTTCTCGATGTAGATTCGGCCATCTTGGATGGAATCGAATGCCTGGGCGTGTTCCATCAGGCGTCGGGCAGCCTTTTCCGGATCGGAGTAGGGGCGGGCGTCGGCGTAAATACTCGCCCTCAAAGATAGCCGAGGTGACTGATCGCTCCATGGGCGCGATAGTAACTAAGGCCCACAAGTTGAAGCTGCCGCTTCAATCGCGCCGCCTGCTAGAAAAACCCAAGCTACCGCGGAAGACGCGCCTCGCGGCGCGAAAGCCGCCCCTAAAGGGGTGTCTAGCTCCCAGTCCTCTCTGATTCCCGCCTCACAGTTTCATCCGGGCGATGAAGAGCCGTCGTGGGTGTGTGCTCGGTAATACAAATGCATTTCGCCGCCGCTCGGAATTGGGCGGGTTATTCGCTTGATACGTCCCTCGGCGGTCAACCGGTTCAACTTGTGATGCGTTGTTGCGCGCGCCCCTAGATCGTAGCGCATCCAAATCTCAGTGGCGCCCTCTGCGCTGTCTTCACTGACTGGAATGGTTGTCCACAACCGTTCGAGGTCGGCCATGCTGAATCTCTTCAGTGAGAGTCCTAGCGCATAAGAACCCCTAACCCGACAAACCGTCATTCGCTATAATTGAAGAGAACTCGGCAATCGAATAGCTCTCGATGCCGTCGCTAATAAGAAACGTCGGTGAGCTTGCCTGCGACATGCCATTCGACCGCTTTTGCGAATGCCTCTTTCGCGGTTTCGGTAGTCACGGAAACAAGATGATCGTCAACATAGGCAGTCACTGAAAATGGCATAGGGCATCGCTTATCCGAATAGGAAAGATCAAAAAAACTCGAAGGCGCACTGCAGAGTCCAGCTCCTTCATTGAAATGAAACCCCCGTCCGGGGGGCTAGCGCGGACGGGGGCATTCCAAAGCGCTCCCGGCGGCGTTTTGGTGAGCGCCAACCGAAAACCTAACAGCGGAGTTCATTGCCGGAAAGGAGATTCGGGAGAACTTGGTATTTGTACCGGGGCACGCCCGGCAGGCCGCCTCACTTGCGGAAAATGCGACGGGTCATGAGATGATTGCGCGCGTTGCTAATCCATATGTGCTTCGTGAACGTGACGGTCGGTTACCGCTATGTCGATCTCGGCGCCACAGAAATTGATTGCGTAGGCAGCGGCGGGTGAGCTCGGGCATGACCCATTGAAGCGCGCTCGCGGCGTCTAGGCAAACGACTCCAGCGCTATGGTTCGTATCTGCCGCGGCATACTCGGGATTGCGCTGCTTCAGCCGGAGTTGGACAAGCCGAACTGCTTTGCCCGTTTTCTGTACCGCCGTTGCAATCGAGCATAAACAGCTGGCGTGTTCGATTCAGTTCAACAGCTATCTCGGCGGCTTCCTTTCCGGCATTGAGAAGCTCATCAAGCTTTTGCTCCTCTTCGGAGGTCCAACGCCGTCTCGCCGGACTCGGAGCTGTCATTTCTTCGCCTTGGGTTGAGCTTTTGTGGGCGGTGGCGCTGCAGCCTCGCGCTCCAGCCGCTCGGCCTTGAGACGCTCGCGGTTTTTTGAGAACGCCTTTTGCGCGATCTCGTGCTCGGTCATTGCCTTTTCGGCGTCGACTTGGCGGAATGCCTTACGCGCTTCGCGCTCGGCTTTGCTGACCGGCTTCTGTGGCTCAACTTTGCCGGTACCTTTGTCATTTTCTTAGCCTTCAGCCAAGATCTCGACCAGCCGGAGTGTTCCGCAACCAGAGTGGGCGCGCAAGCGATAAGGCGCCTTACGTGCATGGTTCAAAAGTGAACAGACGGCCCAGCAACGGCGCGCTTAACTAGATCCATTGCTTTTAGCTGCGTAATACTTGCGTTCCGCCCGGCATGTTGCCGGGCTTTTCGCATGCCAAGGAGCGGCCCAGCCATGAGGAAATTCGTTGCCTACGCGCTCGACCTTAGCGGGATGGCGCTGGCCTATGACCTCCCGCTACCGACTCGCAGGCCGGGACGGGGGGACCCGCCCAATATCTTGAATACCACCCGACCATCGAGATTTGGTCTCACGACCACCGGCGGGTCGCGCGGCTGGTGCGGAAATAGACGTTAAATGAAACTTGGCCGGGCACGCCATGGATCGCAGCACCCTGTATTTCCGACTCGGGATGATCTGCCTGGCGGTCTTGGTGGCGTTCCTTGGCTTTATGATCTTCGCGTAAGGCCACGCAGGATGCGTTACCGCTCGAGTCCCATAAGGCAGGCGTGCCGGAAGAGTTCGGGCCTGATCTCGCCGCGTTCGAAGTCGGAGATGAAGATGCCGTCGACACGCCGCGCCAGCAACCGCGCGAGGTTGGTCTTCCTCATTGTAAGGGGCAGCTTCCGTATATCGTCACCGTCGCTCACCAGCATGTCGAAGGCGTAGAACTGTACCTCGTCATTGTGCTTACGGGAATGCAGGTCGTCGAAGTCGGAGATCCCGTCGACGCCGAGCAGCACCGCTTCACCATTCAGTACGAACGACGTCGACCGGATGCGCAGCGCCGCCTCGGTGATCAGTATCGATCGCTCCAGTCGAAACCGTTCCTGGTGAACAGCCGCACCCGCTTGCCCTCGCGGTGCACGACCAGCCGATAGCCATCGTGCTTGACCTCGTGGATCCAGCTTTTGCTGGTCGGGACCTTGGTGGCGCGGGTTGGGATGCAGGGTTCAAAAGCACTGGTACGCATCCGGCTTAGATAGGCGATGGCGCCTAGAATGCGAATCCTGCCGCCCGCTCAAAGAGCGACCGCCCTTGGCTGCGACCGTTCCATGGGAACTTTCCTATTTTTCCCGCTTTGTTTTTTGGATTGGAGAGGAGGATTTCCATGAAGCGCAAACGTTGGTCCGACGATGATATCGCCAAGCTTCGCGGCATGGCCCAGAAGATGCCCCCGACGCAAATCGCAGCTGCCTTGGGTAGGGGTGTTGCTGCCGTGACGGTGAAGGCGCACGAACTGAAGCTATCGCTTCGGATGCATCCGAATCCTGCCGGCCAGAGGCCGACTGCTGATGCGTCCGAGGTTGACGTGCGCCTAGAATAAGCGAGGTTTGTGCGTTGGATTGTCCGCCACCCCGCGAGAGTTGTGTAGGAAACCCGCCGGGGGACATGACCGGCGGGTTTTTCTTTGCATGCGCAAACGTACCCCTATACGAGGCTGACAACGGCGAGGACTAATTCGGGGCCGAATTCGCTCGATGCCAGCGCGATCACTGTTCCAGCTACGGCTAAAATGGTGGTGACTGTGAGAGCTATCATTTTGAAAATCCCCTGATGCCTGTGATGGTGAGGCTGCGCCGGCTTCGTTTCCGGACGATTGCGTGGGGACAGGCAATCGGTTTCGTTCACCGAGACGTTATCTCCCGTAGGAGTGTCGAAATCGTCATCGCCGGGCGATTCCGGTCTGCAAGAACGCTTGCATGGAAGCAGGCATTTCATCGAGCTCGGCAAAGCGTCGGCGCAGCTCGATGGCGACATCCACGGTGACGTCGCGGGACCAGCCCTCGGCGGTATTGAAGGCGACGATTCTCGCCGGGCAGCTATACTGACCGTCCATCAGGTCGCGGATAAGCGTTTCGTGATTAGCAGCATCTTCGGCGGTCTCGCGCCATGCGCGGCCAAGGCGTCCGCCAAAGTCGTCCAACACTAGGTAAATATCCTGGCCGGCTTCTGGCACCATCGAGGGCGACCGACGCATACACAACTCCGCACGGGCGGGCTCCAGCCCCGGGAGTCAAGATGACGGCGCAAAGAGCTGGAGCCGCGGTGACAGTCCATAGACGCCACCCGATTCCTACGCTGTCAGGACCTAGATCGTTCCTAGGAAATTTTGTCGCGGTGACTAGCGAGTCCCCCATGCGAGCGTGCTCGATGTACGCGTCGGGCTTAGATAGGCGAGGGCGCGGAGGGGCCGCTTTTTTGCGCCGGCGGCCATCAGGTCGGCCAGGGTCATCAACCCCATCATTGCGGCGAGGGTCACCAGGCCGCACAGTGTTGCGATTACCGCGAGCACGGCGGCCCTCATTTAGTTCGGCGAATGCAGCTCCTCAGACGCGAGCCATTCGTCAACATGGGGCGGGGTTTCCAGATCTTCGGCCCGCTTCAATTCAGCGAGCCTGAACAGGCCAAGCACGACGATTGCCGGGATCGATACGGCGGCGGTTGCCAACGCCATTAGTTCCAACATGGTGGCCACCCGATCTGGGTTGCAACCCTGTAACGTCCGCAGGCCCCCTTCCTCCATTGGAACCTTTTGCCCGATCGCGTGCTTTTCCCGCGGCGAAGGCGACATTAAAATGGCAGTCAACAAGCCGAAAGGCGACAATGCCCGCAAGGGTGCAGTGAAGAAGCGATCGCAGGTGAAAACCCCACTCGGCGGCGCGAGCGCATGGACCAAGCGCAACAAAAAGGGCGGCGAGTTCGTGGCGGTGAAGAAGCCGGCAAAAAAGGCTAAGGCGGCGAAAAAGTTCAAGGGCGTGCGGGTCGAGAAGAAGCGGGCGCGAGCTGCCCGATAGCCTCCGCGATGTTGCGAGGTGTGTGATGAGACCCAATCGGATAAGGCCATCGACTTCATTGGAAATTGCGCCTTCTCAAGTTTGCACAAGACGCGCGAGCTACGGCCGGCCGCATCAAACCTGGTCGAGAACAGGACATTTTGATTCAGAAGGCGCGGAAGGCCGAGGCGATGGCCGATGCCGAGAACCGGCGCGAGACGCTGGCATGTGAAACGGCCCCAGCGCGAGGGGCAAGCTGAGGCCGTCGGCTTCCGAGAGGTCGTGCCGAAGGAGCTGTCCGGCACAGGTCTATAATTTCGAAGGCCTACGCTCGTTCCAAATCTTGGTGCGGGTCCTTTTGCCTGGTCCGTCCCAATCAGAACACCCACGCTTCCGAATTAGGACATAGGATGGGCCACATCGAATGGTGACCTTGGGGCATCGTGCCCAGCCTCGGCGGGGGGACGATATGGAATGGGCCCCGGCCAAGCCCCGGTCGGGGCCTTTCGTTTCGGTGTCGGAGCTACGCGTAACCAGATTGA
Source organism: Bradyrhizobium sp. AUGA SZCCT0160 (assembly GCF_018130105.1). Lineage (NCBI taxonomy): Bacteria > Pseudomonadati > Pseudomonadota > Alphaproteobacteria > Hyphomicrobiales > Nitrobacteraceae > Bradyrhizobium > Bradyrhizobium sp. AUGA SZCCT0160. The sequence goes on along the minus strand of NZ_JAFCMD010000017.1, from coordinate 1,788 downwards.
TGAAGCATGATCGACCCCGATTGCCCAATCTGCCACGGCCTCGGTTGGGTGTGCGAGAACCACCCGGACAAGGTTTGGGACCGGGACAGGGGCTGCGAGTGCGGCGCGGGGATGCCGTGCGAATGCCAACGTGCCAATGGTCTTGCGCAGCCCGACATCAGCAAGGTTATGGATGAGCGGTAGATGATCTGGCCGCGCGAGTGAGCGCAACCAGCTTCCCGCTATGGAACCAACGATCTTTCGCGCGCTTGGTGCATTTTTAACGAGGAGGACTCACATGAAGAAGCTAGCGACGGTGGCGACATTCGCGTTTTTCGTCCTGGGATCGTCTTTGGCCTCGGCCCAGACCGGCGGGCCGATGATGTTGGGAAAAGACACCAGCAAAACTGGCGCCACGCCTCCCAACGCAGGCGCCAGTGCGCCCATCACGGTTGATCCAAAAGCCAAGAAACCGGTTCCTATGTCAGGCCCTGATTACCAGCACAAAGCAGGCGCCGCTCCGCCCAACGCGGGCGCCAGCGCACCCATCGCAGCTGCGCCCGCGGCCAAAGGCAAGAAGTAAGACGAGGATCAGTTTTTGTGCGTCTGGGAAGGCCCGTTACGGTGCGAGCCCAGCGCCGCGTGTCGCCTTTGACTCGGTGCCCATAACCCGAGGGCCGCCTCAGCGCGCGCGCACGAGTTGGCAGCTATTCTGGGATTTCGTCAGCGGAGGTACTCCGAACTAGTCGGGAAAAACCAGCAAGATTGCCGGTAGGCTGGCCCCGCCGGCAACCGCCGTTGCCCGCAGTTGCGAGAAGCGGCCCCGGTGCATCGTGAGAGCCGGGGCCGCCTATCCACGGCTAAAAAGGCGACCACAACTCGAACCAAGCCCCAAAGCAAACGGCCCCAACCGGGGGCCGCCAACCCGAACGATACGGATTTTCCAGCGGTCGGGGGGCACCATCATGGCTGGAAGCTTTAACCAGACGCTCCGCCCAGCTGATTGTTCCAGAGCGAACCGGGAATAAGTGGCAATTGGTCTAGGATCCCACAGAGGACTGGGCGCTCCGATTTTGCGGTGTAGATTCACATTTGATAGAGCCAGAGCCTCCTCAAGGTGACATGCTTTGCCGACCGGGGAGGAGGGTGAACCTTTTCATTTCCGATACTTTGAAACCCGGCAGGCCGCTGCTCGAAAGATCAGCGGCCTTCGTTTATGCAAAGACGTCCGCGCCGGCAGGCGTGAATTTCACGAATGTCCCGCTCTCGTGCAGTACCAGCCAGCCCTTGTCGATCGCGTATTTGAGGCCAGCGCTGTATTGCGCTGGCGTGGCCTTGTCGCCGAACAGGAAGGGACCGTTGATCTTCTCGATATAGATTCGGTTGTCCTGGATGGGCTCGAAGGCCTGCGCGTGCTCCATCAGGCGGCGGGCTGCTTTCTCCGGGTCGGAGTAGGGGCTTTCGCCGGTGAATTTCATGTGAGGGTCTGTTCTTCTTCGGTCATGTGAGCCGCGTAGATGTGACGGTCCATGGTGGTGATGCCGATCGGCGCGCCGCAATAGCATGTCGACCGGCCATCGGTTGACTGTGTCGGTAGCTTGCAGCCGGTTTTCCAATTTTCTGTTTCCAGCGGTTCCAGGCGCGCTGCCGGCGATGGCCGCTATGGCCGACCATGTCCGTCCGTTCACGGGGGTAGAGCGGAAGTCGCTTTTTGAGGGTGACACTTCCGTTTTTGACCCTGGCTGTGTGAAAACGCCGCTGCTTTGCTATTATTCTCTCGTGATTCTGCGGGGGAAGCTGATGCGGCGC